>JBPCXR010000264.1:0-4624 GCA_051027215.1 Pseudomonadales bacterium
GGGTAAAAAGAATGATCAGGTGTTTCACCGGTCTGTTGGCCCTGGTTTTGATTGGCTCGGCTGTAGTGACGGTTCAAGCCGAAGAAAACCTGCGGCCACTCTATATTATCTTTGATGGCTCAAATTCAATGTGGGGCGAGTTGCCGGATAAATCGCGCAAAATCGAAACCGCCAAGGGGGTATTCGAAAATCTCGATGCGTCCTGGTTTGAAGGCCGTGAAGTGGCGTTGCGCCTATACGGCCACCGCCGCGCCAAGGATTGCAACGATACCGAATTGGCCGTGCCGTTTACCGGTGCCGACGACGCCAAGGCCGAGCTATCGAAAGCGATCGATTTGGTTACGCCGCGCGGCCGAACTCCTATAACGCGAAGCTTGACAGCAGCGCTGGAAGATTTTGGCGGACGCGCTGGCGAGATACTGTTGATTAGCGACGGTATCGAAACCTGTGATGCCGACCCCTGCGAATTGGTGGAAGAATGGCAAGCCCAGAACGTCGACATTCGCGTGCACGTCGTTGGCCTTGGGCTGGAAGACATGGCCCGCGAAGCCATGCAGTGCATCTCCCGGGCTTCGGGCACGGAGTATATGGACGCCAACAACGTCGGTGAGTTGTCGAAGGCTATTGAAGTTACCGCCAAGGCGCCAGCCGCCGAGCCTGACCCCAAGCCGCCAGTTGCTAACCGAGAATTCAAAATTGTTGGCGTGGATGAAGACGGTAGAACTGTTCCGGTGAAGGGCACAATTAGTAAGCCAGGCATGGAAGCTACGGAGATAAAAAGTAACTATCGATACGTTTTCGATGGTGGCGACTACGCGATTGAAGTTGGCGTACCAACAGTGAATGGCCCGATCTATCAGCCGATTACGCAGCAGATAACGATAAAGGATTCGGGCTCAACCAAAATCACGGTTACTTTGGCACGGCCACCGTCGACCAGAACCCGGTTTGTCGAATCAGGCGAAGAGGTAGGCGGCACCACTTCCTACTCCTACGTTGATAATGTCCGCGGCTTCGGTCTGCGAGCTCGCGAAGATTATTTCATAATGCCCGGTAGCTATGAGTTTCGCGTCAACCTGCGTACCGATAACAGCGATGTGCGGTCCTCGTTAACCATTGCCGATGGTGAGGATAAAGACATCGTTTTTGAATTGATTGAGACCGTGCACACGACCTTTTACGTGGTCAATAAAGATACGGGCGATCGGCTGCGTCAGCACCAGGAGCTGTGGCTGGGCGACGAAAAAAAGTATCAGATTCACTATGGCAATGGCGCAAAGGTTCAACCGGGTACGTACACGCTAAAATCGCCATCGGTATTGACCGCTTATGAAATTGACAACGTCGAGGTGCCTGCGAATGATAGACAGCGCCTGGATTTTGAGGTGGCACTTGGCAAAGCTCAGATTCACTACCGCGTTGAACAGAAGGATCCGGCCAAACCGGATGTACGCTGCTGGCTTTACAGTATTGACGAGAACAACGAGAAAAGTGCGCGCGGAAGCACAATGCAGAGGTGTGACGGCAGGGACATTTACCTGTCAGAAGGCACCTATTGGGTCTATACAACCCAAACCTTTGGCAAATTCAAGGATACCTATTTCGACGTAATACCGGGTGAAACAACCACCGTGGACGTGTTTTTGGAAGAATAAGATTGAATTCGGATCGTCGGTGATAGCGAAAACTCTGATCGATGCTTAACGAACTACATGTTGGAGGAAGGATCATGCGAGTTAGTCTGCTTATTTTGGTGTCACTGTTTTTGTCGATCGCTGCGAAAGCAGCAGTGCCAATTTGGTTCGTATCCGTGTATGGAGAGAGTATGCAGTTGATTTCTGGCGCGGCCGGTGCTGCCGAGGTAACAGACGGGGTGTTTCTTGGTACCGATTTTGTAGGCACGGAAATCTACGTTCGCGTTCAAGAGGGCTATGAGCTCGATGGGTTTCGGCCGTATGAAAGCGCATCGAACGACGATATGGCTGCCAGTGTGAGCGAATCCGCGCTCGATAGCTCGGCTCAAGCGGTAGCACCTGAAGAGCAATCAATGGATGAGTTCGGCCCGCTGTCCGACACCGGTTTGCAGTACTACGTTAATGATGACTATTTCGGTTGGATTTGTTCTGAAATGTACGTGCAACCGATGGGCGACCGCGTCTACCGCCTGCGTTGTGAAGACAGTATGGAACATACCCAATAAGTGTCACACGACAAGGGTGGCCGGGCTTCGAATCGGCCTTCATCCGTCTGACCTTTTCCTTGGCCAGTACGAATGGCAGCACTCGATACTAGAAACTACGAAGTAGTGGGAGTACTTCGTCCAGTCGGTGCCGACTCACCGGCACTTCGTATCCATCGTTGAGGATCACTCGAAGGCCTCGTTTTATTCGACGTATAGACACAACATGCTCAAGGTTGATGATGTGCGATCGATGCACCTGTACGAAAATTGGCGGCAGCAAGGTTTGCACGTCGCGCAACGGCATGGCCAGGTCGCGTTTCACCCAACCTGCATTGTGTTGGTAGTGCACATAACAGTAGTGGTCTTCAACGACGATGTTTCGAATTGACTTGGCGCTGAGTGCGAATTGCGTTCGACCAGACTCGAATCGAATTATTTCATGGTCGGACTGCTTCGTGCTTGGCTCGCGCGTTTTCAGTACCTCATTAACGTCCTTTAAGCGGGCAAGCTCCGATCTGAGGCCTTGGCTAAGGTATGGATCAATAAACAGGTAGGTCACTAGAGACCATACGGGCAGCAATTGCGAGAATCGCAATGGACCGGCGTGGTCGCCGGTGTCCACGCCAAGCAGCCAAATAAGCAAATCGCTGATGGGCAGAAAGTAGTAACCCAGGATGAAGCCGCCTAATGATGCTATCCAGATGTGCCAGACTCGCACAGCTTTCGTTGTATCGCGGAGGGCGTGCAAGAGTGTAGTAGCGAGTCCGACTGCCACGACGTAGATAAGTCCAATTGTCGTGGCGTGGATGACTGTTCCTGACAGCGTTCTTTCCTGCTGTATCAGAAGATGTATAACGACGGTGCTCGCGAATACCAAGGCAAATACCATGCTCAACAAGCGAAAATGCTGCTTGGCTGTGAGCTGCAATGGCAGCCTTGTGCTCAGATAGTTTTGTAGCGCCTCTGGCGTCATACATTAATGATACCGCTCTATTTGATCCGTCGGAGCTACCTTTCGGACAATTCGCGAGCTGATTTGCCCACTCACGAAAAAGGCGTACCAATCACGCAGTTTTCCTTGCGAAATGCCGGATGTGAGCGTTACATCAAAAGCATGTCGGAGGAAACCCAAATGAACGTAACAACGAAAGACCGGACGGTTAAGACGTCTGCGTGGTTCCTCTACACGCTGATCGTTCTCGAGATACTGTTCATGGTGTCGCCATTTGCGGCGTACTACTACTCGATCTATGCAACGCCGTTGAATGCGCTGCAGGAGTCTCAGTATACGGCATGGCTGACCATGTACCTGCTGCCGCATTTTACGTACAGCGATAGCTGGTTGGCGAATGGCCTAATCTTGGTCAGCTGGCCTCTAATTTTGCTGGGCATCGTGCTGTTCGTGTTTGGCTTCTGCCAGATCTATTGGTCGAAAATTACTCGTAAAGGGGCAGTTGACGCAGGTCTGTACCGATTTATCCGGCACCCACAATACGTCGCATTGGCGGTGATCGGCTTGGGTTCGTCGTTGTACTGGTCCAGGTTCATTGTAGTCATCGCGTTCGTGAGCATGCTGTGCCTCTACTACTTTCTCGCCCGTGTCGAAGAACGGATATGTTTGGACAAATTCGGTGAGTCATATCGTATTTACCTGGAGCGAACAGGGATGTTTCTGCCGCCAGATTGGGAAGCGCGGTGGCGGTCGTTGAACTGGCACTTCCCGAAGGCGCCCTGGTTGCGAGTGACGGCAATAGCCAGCCTCTACGCGGTTGTGCTCGCGCTGACGATTGGCGCAGGGTTCTTGTTGCGAAGCCATGTGATTGAAAGTCTGGGCAGCGAGGTTGGAGAGTCGCGGGTCACGGTTTTTCTCGCCCCTGTCAGCGCCCAAACGAATTCAGCTGTCGTCAAGCTCCTTGACGAAGCCGCTTTGTCGGGCGACGTTGCCTACGTCGCACCGTCCTCGTGGAAAGTTCCGGAGCTGGGCCTAACCGCATCATCCTCAAGGCACCAAGGTGGCGGTATTGACGAGCTATTTCACCCGACTACGCACGGCAATTTACTGTCCTATAGTCAGGATAGCCTGAGCGTCGTAATGGCTGAGGCAGCCTACGCAAATAGTGAGGTACGAGGTGCCGCACGATTTACACGGGCCCTGAATGTGCGACCAATCCAGTTCGTCGAGCTCGATATGACTGTTGGCGAGATTGTCGAACACAGGCCGGCAACAGAAAGCCAGTGGGCGGGCATTCCAGTACCAACGTTCTAGCGTTGAGTAAGCAGCGGGCGCAATTCACAAGCTCAGCTCTCAAAGTAACAGACCGATGGTGAACATGAACGGCCCAACGCTGCCTTTAACGTTGATCGAGAGTGAACGGTTCGGGCACCAAAAAGGCGCGTCATCGGACGCGCCTGACGCGAATCCTGCGGTCCTCACTGGGTATC
>JBPCXR010000265.1:0-2696 GCA_051027215.1 Pseudomonadales bacterium
GAGATCGAAATCCAACTCAATGGCAACGTGCTCACCGTAAGCGGCGAGCGGAAAGAAGAGCAGGAAGAGAAAGGAAAAACTTACCACTGCGTGGAGCGGCGAATAGGAACTTTTTCTCGCTCAATGACATTGCCTTGCCCGGTGGAGGAGGATGAAGTCGCTGCGGCGTTCAAGGATGGCGTACTTACGATCACTCTCCCTAAGACGGACGAAGCAAAAACGCGAAAAATCAAAATTAAGACGTAAGTTACTCGCTCCCTCCCCTTGAAAATACAGTCGCCGATGTAGATTCTCTCGATGTTTGGCCGCTAAAGTACACGGGCCTCTGTTGGAGTCAGGTCTTTTCTTGGGGAGGGAGATCACTTTCGCAACTTTCACCAGTAAGTTTCGAAGTGAATATTTCCCGGTTCATGTGGTAGGTCGACATGAAACCCTTGGCGCTCTAATACTTCAACCATGCCTACAGGACGTGGATAACGCCTTGTTAGATCATGGGTATGATGTGGCACTCCGATCATCTCGGGATTGCCGCAGAGAAAAAAGTGCGTGTTCTCAGGTTTGGACCGGTAGCCACTCATCTCAGTGAGGTCTGCTGAATTAATCATGTCTTGGAGGTATCTCTTCCCAACAAAATCGGGACGCGAGTCGTCCAGATTCTCAGGCTCACGCGTAGTCAGGGGGAAATAGCAGTAATTAACGTATCGTTGTTCTAGGATGCGATGCTGTACCAGGTAGGCCAAGTCGTGACGGTGTCGAACACAAACGGAGTTTATGATGAGCCCCTTGTGTTGCGTGGCTAGTAATTCAGCGATCATCGCGTTATGGGGCGCCTCGCCAGTTCCCGTTGCGGCGAAAACTATCTGATCGTCGGGACTGATGCCTCGCAGCGTGTAACGACCGTGAGCACGCGGGCCCACGTAGATACGATTCCCTGGCTCCAGTAGAAAGAGCCTTGGCGTCAAAGCAGGCGGCTCTGCTGCTTGCCGAATAATCGCTACGAAGAACTCAAGCTCGGGTTCCGCACTGGTTCGTATTAGATCGTCATGGTCATCAAGCAGTCGGCTACTTATTGAATAGGCCCGCTTAATGAGTTGGGGCTCTTGTATTGCCGAGATGTCTTCCATTTGAGAACCAGGTGCTCGTGGCTCCCAATTTCCCAAGCCGAGTACCGTGTACTGTCCAGGATAGAACTTTAGAGGCTGAACATCGGGTTTCGCGCGTAGAATCATCAAGTCGTCATGCACCTTTGTGACGCTTGTGACTACCGCGTTGTAGTGCGATTGTCGTAAAGAAGCGATATCCGCCGTGGATGCGATAGTTGCTGCCATGATCTCAAAGCTCACATCTGTAGTTGAGAGGGAATGGGTCAAGCATGATACTGCGCATCTACGGTGCCGATCTACCAAAGCATAGTCTTACATCTATTCCGTGTCCCCTGTGCGAAATCGCACAATGTGTTAGGTTTCAGCTCAGTCGTGATATTCGAATGGAGATATTCTGTTAGGAAATAACGAGGGCACTCCCTGCGACACTTTCGAATAGTGAGGCTGGAACACGGATTGCACTATAGCAACCCAGTTTCAATAATTCTGACGTCTATGATTCAACAACTAACGATTTTGGATGGTTTCTCATGCAAAGTTTTCCCAAAAGCATGAAGATAATCGGGGGACAGCGAGCACTGCCGTGCAGGCATCCCCGCAGCAGCACGGCAGTGGAACTCCTTGCCAAACAGCGTGGACACGAAGCCCAAGCGATCTTGCCTATTCTGCAAAGTCTCGACCAGCAAGAGTCGCCGCTTTCGCAGGCAGTACTTGGTGCCTTGGCAGACGTGACCAAATCGCCGGATTCAAAAATATCCGGTTTGGCCAGTTTTTATTCGATGCTCAGACCGTCCGAAAATCACAACAAACAAATCAGGATCTGTGATGGTCCGGTTTGCTCTCTGTACGGAGCGGATAAAGTTCTATCAGCCGTTGAAAAGACATTCGCCGCGAATTCCGATTGGTGTGTTGAGCGGACGAGTTGCCTTGGGCTTTGCGATCGAGCCCCTGCAGCACTTGTAGCCGGGGAGGCGTGTGGACCAGTGCCGGCATGCAACGCCTCCGCTCTGCTGCAAGGGTTGCGGGGCACTAACCTTTCCTACGCCAAACCATTGCCCGGCGAGACCCGTGTGGTCATGAAACGTATTGGCTGTGTCAAACCTGAATCACTGGATAGCGCACTCGAAGCCGGAGCGTACCAAGCCCTGAGGAAAGCTTTGCAGAATCCTTCAGAAGCTATTCTTGACGAAGTAGAGGCTTCTGGACTTACCGGACGAGGCGGCGCAGGATTTCCAACAGGGCGAAAGTGGCGAATGGTCGCAGACTCCGAAGCCGAGAAGAAATATATTATCTGCAACGCTGACGAGTCGGAACCGGGGGCATTCAAAGATCGCGTGCTGCTAGAAGGCGACCCGCATTTGATTTTGGAAGGTATGGCGCTAGCTGCGTTTGCCGTGGGAGCCAATGAAGGAATCGTTTATGTTCGTGGTGAATATCAGCAGAGTGCGAAGCTTGTTGAGCGAGCCATTCAGCAGGCAGAAGATGCGAACTGGCTCGGCGAGCAAGTGAATGGGACAAGGTTTTCGTTTCATGTGCGCGTCCATTATGGTGCAGGCGCATACATCTGCGGCGAAGAAACCGCCTTGCTTGAGT
>JBPCXR010000266.1:0-4294 GCA_051027215.1 Pseudomonadales bacterium
CAACACCACTGCAACGAAGCTAATCAACCCTGAACTAAAACCTGAACGCATAAACCTAAATCCACAAAAAACAGAACTTGAATCATTTTGACCGCTAACGTTGGGCTTGGTTCAACGCAACGCAGAACCGCACCCTACAGCCCCTGACGATCTATCTGAAACCGAGGTCAATGTAATGGCGCGGGCAGAGTATGGCAATGCTTTAGCGCCGTAGATGACCGATTTTTTGACTACAGAAACGAAACAACCGCATCTTTGCTACTGAAAAATGCGGTTGCTCAATTGCATACGCGGATGTACTAACCTCGGGGATGATGCTGGGAATGCATCTCCTTCATCCGAGCCCGGGCCACATGCGTATATATCTGGGTAGTCGATAAATCGCTGTGCCCCAGCAACATCTGCACAACGCGAAGATCAGCGCCGTTATTGAGCAAATGGGTCGCAAATGCGTGCCGCAGCGTATGCGGGGACATCTTGCTACTGATGTCCGCCAGCTTGGAATAACGCTTGATAATGTGCCAGAAAGCCTGGCGAGTCATGCGGTCACCACGACGCGTGGGGAACAGGTAGTCGGTCTGGCGTTCCAACAGGATTTCGGAACGCGGACCGGCGATAAAGTCTCTGATCCAGTTCTGGGCCTCGTCACCCAGCGGGATCAGGCGTTCTCGATCGCCTTTACCGACAATACGGAGGACGCCCTGATTCAGATTAATCTCGCTTTGTTTCAGATTAATCAGTTCGGACACTCGTAAACCTGTGGCGTACAGCACCTCCAGCATCGTCCGGTCGCGATGACCCAGCGGGTCACTAACGTCGGGCGCTGCCAGCAAGGCTTCCACTTCGCCCTCAGTAAGAGACTGCGGCAAAGAGCGGCCTATACGGGGCATATCAATCTTGATGGTCGGATCTTCCTGAATGGTGCCTTCACGGAGCAGGAAGCGATAGAAACGGCGGAAACTGGACAACTGGCGCGCGGTAGAACGAGGCTTGGCACCCTGCTCTGTGCGCCAGGCTATAAATGCCAGCAAGTCACTGCGCGTTGCGTAGATCAGACTAACGTCACGTTCTGCCAACCAGCGGCGCAATGACACCAGATCCGCGCGATAAGCGCCTAGCGTGTTGGCCGAAAGCCCACGCTCCATCCAGATGGCATCGAGAAACTTATCGATGATCGCCTCAGAAGAGTTCGAAGCCTTAGTGGCGGCTTCGGCTACTGCATTTTCGGAATTCTCGGACATTACTCCAGTTCATCTTTCGCGGCAAACGCTCATGTTTGTAAGCAAACCAGTCGGCTGTGCGTTACCAGTTGAACCTGTTCCCATTTACGACCGACAATTACCCTGTCGCATGCGTTAAGGTTCAACCGCTCCTCCGCCGATGCGTTGCCACGATTTGTAGGGCGAACCACACAGGCCTTCCGGTTGATGGAAAGTATGGGCGGGAGCAACACCGCAGGGCGTGATGGGATTCACATATCCCACGGAAAAGTTACATAAACGATTGATTTAACAGAATGCAAGAAGCCACTAATTCCCAGTCATTTCGCCCCGGATTCCTCAAACGCTGTTGGTACAAGCTATACGGCGTCTGGTTCTGGGTCGTGTTCACGTTTGCTGCACTGCTCACGCTTTGTCTTATTGCCGTAATGCCCGGTCAAGAGCGCCGCCGCCGCATTGCCAAACGCGGCGCTTCTATTGTGTTCTTCCTGACCGGTGCTCGCCCCCATGTATCCGGCCTGCATTTGCTGCCTGACTGCGCTTCCGTCGTGGTCGCCAATCACGCCAGCTATCTGGACGGCATCCTGCTTACCGCTGTGCTGCCACATCAATATCGCTTCGTCATCAAGCGGGAAGTCACCAAGGTACCCCTGGTGAACTTCTTCCTGCAGCGTATCGGCGCACATTTCGTGGAACGCTTCGACAAGCACCGTGGTGCCAACGATGCCCGTAAGATTATGCAGACTGCCAACAATGGCGCGTCGCTCGCCTTCTTTCCGGAAGGTACTTTTCTGCGGGAGCCGGGTTTAAGGCGATTTCACAACGGCGCCTTTACCATAGCCATACGCCGCGATATGCCTTTGGTACCACTGGCCATCAGCGGCACGCGCCAAATGCTGCCGGCACAACGCTGGATGCCCATACCGGTGCGGCTCCGGATAAATATCCGGGAACCGCTGTTGACCGCCGAAATCAGCGAAGTCAGGGTGGCACTGGAGCTCTGCAGGGAAAGTATTCTGGCGGATCTGGACGAACCCGATCTGCTGGCGAACGAAAAAAGCTAGGCGCACCCCGTCTGCGGGATAGCGCCATAATTGCTGCGCCGGTAAACTCTGCACCCCGCATTTTCAAACTCAGGCTATACGGACGTATTTGTGAGTAAAGAATCTATCGTTGTTGTCGCCGCACGGCGCACCCCCATTGGCTCGTTTCAAGGCACACTCAGTGGCGCGAGCGCGCCCGACTTATCGGCGGCTGCTACCCGCGCCTGCCTGGAAGACACCGGCATCCCTGGTGGCGACGTCAACGAGGCAATTATCGGCTGCGTGTTACCGGCCGGACTGGGCCAGGCGCCTGCACGTCAGGCAGTTCTCGCCAGCGGACTGCCGCAGTCAGTAACTACGACGACCATTAATAAAGTATGCGGTTCCGGACTGAAGTCTGTGATGCTAGGTCACGACCTGATCAGCGCCGGCTCAGCAGACGTTGCGCTTGCAGGCGGCATGGAGTCGATGACGAATGCGCCCTATCTGCTGCCGAAAGCACGCAAGGGCTATCGCATGGGGCATCAGGAAGTGCTGGATCATATGTTTTTTGACGGCCTGCAGAATCCCTATGACGGCAATATGATGGGGTACTTTGCCGAGGAAACGGCAAAAAAATATGGCTTCTCCCGTGAAGATCAGGATGCGTTCACAGCCGAGTCGGTTACTCGCGCCATGCAGGCCATAGAAAACGGCAGCTTTAAAGATGAAATCACTCCCGTCAAGGTGGTCAACCGCCGCAAGGAAACCGTAGTCGATACGGATGAAGAACCGGCACGCTGCGATCTCGATGGCATCGGCTCAATGCGACCCGCTTTCGCAAAAGACGGCACGGTAACTGCCGCTTCTTCTTCTTCGATCTCGGACGGTGCCGCGTCCCTGATATTGATGACAGAGGCAGAGGCGAACAAACGCGGCCTGAGTCCACTCGCGCGAATCGTCGCTCATTCGGGGCATGCCCATGAACCGGAATGGTTTACGACAGCACCGGTTGGCGCCATTAAAGGCGCACTGGCCAAAACCGGCTGGAGCCCCTCGGATGTCGACCTCTTTGAGGTCAATGAGGCCTTTGCCTGCGTAGCAATGGCGGCCATCCACGACGTTGGCCTGGATCCTGCAAAAGTTAACGTTAACGGCGGTGCGTGCGCACTCGGGCATCCGATTGGAGCCAGCGGCGCACGCATACTGGTGACGCTAATACATGCGCTGAAAAACCGCGGTGGCGGCAAGGGCATAGCCTCACTCTGCATAGGCGGTGGTGAAGCGGTCGCGATGGCGGTTGAATCGATTTAGTGCCAAAAGCGCCTTCCGACTCTACGTAGGCAGGTTTCGTCAGCAAAAGTCGCGAGCGTCGTCACGAGGCGCGAGAGACATGGATGCCGAAGCGCTGAGCGACGCAGAGAGGACTGCAGGGACGCAGGAGGGAATTTAGCTCGCGAGTTATGGTGTCGAAACCCGCGACTGCAATTACATACCCGGGTAATTGGGGCCACCGCCCCCTTCAGGCACCGTCCAGTCAATGTTTTGCGCCGGGTCTTTGATGTCGCAGGTCTTGCAATGTACGCAGTTCTGCGCGTTGATCTGAAAACGCTTCGTACCGCCCTCTTCCACGATCTCGTATACACCAGCCGGGCAATAACGCTGCGCCGGTTCGTCATAGGTCGGCAAATTCTTTTCCAGCGGTATGCTCGCATCCTTTAAATGCAGATGGATGGGCTGGTTCTCTTCGTGATTGGTGCTCGACAGAAAAACCGAAGACAGCAGATCAAAATTGAGCTTGCCATCCGGTGAGGGATAGTCGATCGGCTGTGCTTTATCTGCGCTTACCAACGCCTCGTGATCAGGCTCCGTATTGCGCAAGGTGAACGGTAACTTCCCGCGGAAGATGGTCTGATCAATCCAGATAAATGCAGCACCGAGGAAATTGCCAAACTTGTGCTGCGCGGGACCGAAGTTTCGCGCCTGATGCAATTCCTTCCAAACCCACGAGTCCTGCACCCGCTGCTCGTAATTTCCAGCGGTGTCATCGTG
>JBPCXR010000267.1:0-12401 GCA_051027215.1 Pseudomonadales bacterium
GCGATACCCGCCTGCAGCGCCAACCAGCCGGTTTGTCTGCCCTCGACCTCGACCACGGCGATCTGCCGGGAAGACCGCGCAGCCTGACGCGCTCGATCCAACATTTCGATGGTAAAACTGAGCGCACTGTTGAAGCCGAAGGTGACCATGGTTTCGGCGATGTCGTTCTCCACCGAGCGAGGAATGCACACGGTCTTCAGGCCCTTACGATGCAGCTTATAGAGGATGCTCAAACCCCGACGACCGACGATAGAAATCAGCGCATCAATGCCCTGTGCCTGCAGCGCCGCCAGCAATTCATCGGAACGATCGGCCTCCTCGACCATGCCATCATCATCGAGCTGGCGCATGTGGAACGGATCGTCCTGGCGCTGCCCAAGCACGCCGGAGGCGGATTGATCTAAGCTCTCGACAAACTGCGGCGACAGCGGCAGTAGACCACCGTCGGCATAATCACCGGGCTCTAGCAGCCCGGTAAAACCGTTACGAATGCCGACCACTTCCCAGTCGAGCTCCGCGGCCGCCAAAGTTACACCCGTCAAGGCCGCGTTCATCCCGGGGATGTAGCGGCTGCCGACGTTGACCGCAATGCGTCGTGTTGTTGTGTTCACGTGATGATTCCGGATGTCAGATGCCTGGTGCGGCAATAGGCCGCACCAGTTTTTGCTGCTTCATCCTTATCAGCATTGCTGCAACGTGCGTTCGATGATCTCGTCCTGTACACCTTTGTGCAGCTGGGTAAAGAACGCACTGAACCCGGCGACGCGAACCACGAGGTCTCGATAATTTTCCGGGTTCTTCTGCGCATCTCGCAGCATTTCGGTATCCAGTACATTGAACTGAACGTGATAGCCGCCGTTATCGAACAGGGTTCTGACCAGGTTCAATATCGCGTCTCTGCCATGGCGGGTCGTGAGCTGATCCGGCGGAACCTTCATGTTCATGTGCGTGGCGCACCACTTGATGGGATCGTTACCAGCGGCCCCGGACAACACCAGTGCCGTAGGTCCGTTGGTATCGGTACCGGGCATGGCGGACAAACTGCCATCGGTGAGCGCCACTCCGGCCTTCTTGCCGGTTGGCAGTGCACCCGTCAGCTGCCCCATCAAGTTGTGGACACTCTTGGTGTACTGGTCGAGGGACACCTTCATGTTCTCGTCTAGGTAGCAACCACCGCCATCAACATTCTCGAAAGCGTGCAGAACGCTGTTATTCACTCGCAGCACCAGCTTGTTCATCTCGGGGATGTTATTACCGTGCTTGGGCGCTTCCTCGTAGCACATCTTTCTGACCTTCTCGTGCTCGCCCTCGAAGTCGGCCAGCAGTGCGTCTCTCAATTCGCCCATGGTCAGCTTCTGCTTGTCGAATACCAAGTCTTTCACCGCCATCAGTCCGTTAGCGGCATCCACCGTGGCTACACAAATCTGCGCGACCGTGTAGTAGTTGGCACCGCCATTCCAGGTCTCGAGGCCTCTTTCAATACAGCCTTTCGTCAGCACGGAGCGCCAGGCCACGGGGATGAACTCTGCCGTCAACATACTGGCAATCCACGCGCCTCGGCGCAGCACTTCCTGTTGGAACTGCAGCTGCGTCTCAAACGCCGCGTACAGCTCTTCGAAGTTCTTGAAGTCCTCCAGCTCACCGGTCTTAGGCCCAATTTGCTTTTGGGTGATGGGATCGAAGCCGTTGTGCATGGTCAGCTCCAGCGTCTTGCCGCAGTTCGGCTGACCTTCTACCGGGTGACCGGTCTCATAGGGGATGTAACTGCCTACGCACGCACCGACACAAGTGCGCCTGGCCTTCTCCAGGGAAAGATCGCCGCCCCGCTCGGTATTGCCCCAGAGATACAGCGCTCGTTTTAGCATGACATCGGGGTTGACGAACTGGGGCATGCCGACGCCCGTACCAATCACATCAAGGACTTTCTCGATGAATTTGCCGGGCGTTTTTTCGGTCATCGCAAACGACAACGGCGGTTGCGGCAGCGCCAGGTATTCAACGGCATCGAGCATCGCATACTCGAACTCCGCCGTGGCATCGTCACCATCCTCGGTATAACCCGCAAGGGTAATGCTCTGCCCCAGGTCCTGAGAGTTTGTCAGCGCAACCCGCTCGCCATACCAATAGCCGATCTCGTTCAGCTTGATCGTGAGATTCTGGAACATGAAAACGGCATCGTCATAGTCGAGCAGCCCCGCTTCCTTGTCGGCCTGGAAGTAGGGATCGAAGTTCTGGCCCAGGTAGGCCTCCGAGTACCCACAGCCAACCTGCTCGATTTCTGCGCATATGTGACAGAGGAAGTGGGCTTGCATGGCCTCCCGCAGGTTGCGCGCCGGATGCTCGGGCACATGTTCGCAGGTCTCGGCAATGGCTAGCAGCTCCGCCTTGCGGGTAGCGTCCCCTTCCTTGGCGGCCATCTCACGGGCCAGCTCGGCATAACGCTGAGACAAGCGCACGATTGCCCGCATCACGATCAAGGACGCTTCATAAAAGTAGAACTTAGGCCCATTTTCCAACCGCATGTCCAGGGACATCATCCGTTCCTCGACGTCCTTGATCACGCTGGCCATACCTTCCCGGTAAATCATCGGGTAATTCAAGTTGCCGCCACCGCCCGGCCAGTCATGGAAGTTCGCCACAAGGCCGCTGGCGTAGACCGGTTTCGGATCGAATCCATAGCGTCGCTCGAATATCTCTTCCGTGCGGTGCTTCAATGAGCGTTTATCCCAATAATCCAGTGCCCACTCGTTCGCCGCCCGGTCTTCCGGGGTCTTCGATTGCTCGACGGTGTTCTCATCCTTCATCCAGTCTACGTTCCACTCGGGATAGGTGTAGACGGCGTTAGTGCTACCTGCCATGGAGCCCACAAACAGGTTGTCGTCGATGTAAATCTTTTTGCGTTCCAACAAGGCAGCCAGGAACTTGGCGCGCCGAATAATCTGCTGGTAGCCGACGGTGTCTTCATACACCGCGTGCATGATCCTGACGCGCTCAAAATCGATTTCCTGGGGATTGTTCCTGAGCTGCTCTTTCAGGGCATCGATTCTCGCCGTGTCGGTGTTGACGCGAGCGGTACTGGAAAAAATTTCAGTTGTGGCAGTTGCCATGTTGACCCTCCTGGCTGGCTGTTTTTAGGGTGGGAAATCGAATACGTTCTGGACCAGCATCCTGGCTTTATGGCGAACTCGAGCACTTCCACCTGCTTTTCATTCTGTGACCGATACAGCAACCGGCATACCCGTAATTTTTCGAGGTTGGGTCGCGGAAAATAACCGACGTGCACTGCTGACACTGGAGGCATTCATGCAACGCGGTACACTTGACGCTGAACAACGGGCCAGCGGTACGCGAGGTAGAAACGTCCAATGGGACAGAATCTTCTGTTGAGGCTGCTGGCCATCGGGCCGATCCTGCTGGCTTTTCCCGTCGCGGTCCCGCAGTCCCTGGCCTTAGATACCAAGCAGGTCCTCATTCTCAATTCCTACGGCGATACCACGGCGCCGTACTACAGGCTAAAGGAGGTCTTCAGGACTCAGCTGCAAAGCCAATTCGATGCACCGATCTCGTTCAATGAGGTGAATCTTGGCGCTGGATTGGATGATTTCGACGCGCGTAAGGATCTGATCACAGAGCTATTGCGCAATCGTTACGCTGATGTGCCACCCGACATTGTTTTTGCGACAGGGCCCGTGGCAGTCAGTTTCTGGAATGAAAACAGGGAATCTGTGTCTAGACAGGCACCGTTGATCGCACTGGTCAGGGCCGGACTCCTCGTCCCAGAGGACTTGCAACCCGGCGACTTCGCAAGATTCACAGTATTTTCTCCGCACGATGCGGTAGACAGCATCTTGCGCCTACGACCAGAGACATCCCACCTGGTTGTCGTTTATGGCAGTTCGCCTTTAGAAAGGGCGACCTCAGCTCGGTGGAGAGCGGCGCTCAGCACATACTCGGAGCAGCTGAACGTCGAGTACACAGAAAACATGACACTGCAGGAGCTACGGGCGAAACTAAGTGGACTCCCAGAACAGTCCGCGGTCCTATACGGCATGTTCAACGTCGACGCAGCCGGCCTGGTTTTACCCGCCGACTCAGGGCTCTTAGCCATCCGCTCGGATAGCGCAGTCCCCATATTTGGCGCTATCGACAGCCAGTTAGGCGAAGGAGTCGTGGGCGGGAGGATGATTCCCATACAGAAGATCGGTCTCCAAGCCGCCGCAGCAGGTGTGGCGATTCTTAGCGGAGAGCCAGTTGGCAACAGCTGGAAGGTAGTTGACCTGAGCGTGCCTACCTACGACTGGCGCGAATTGGTGAGATGGGACATTGCTTCCGAACGGCTCCCCACGGGGAGCGAAATTCGCTACAGACCATCATCACTGTGGGACCGGTACGCGGCTTGGATTGTATGGGTTACCGCGGTTGTTGCAGTGCAGAGCCTGCTGATCATCTCCTTGCTGGTGCAGCGTCGCCACCGCCACGCCGCGGAGTTGGCCCAGGCCAAACTGAGCGGTCAACTGATCACAGCCCATGAGGACGAGCGCAAGATCATCGCGCGAGAACTCCATGACGACTTATCACAGCGGTTAGCACGACTGGCTATCGATGCTGGAGTCATCAAGCAGGATCAAAACACTAAGACACTGGATGAAGGACTCGAAAACTTGCGAGAAGAACTCGCGCGGGTGAGTGAAGACGTGCACGATATGTCATATCGGCTGCACCCGTCTGTGGTGGAAGATCTTGGTATATCAACCGCCTTGCGAACCGAGATCCAACGTAGTCAAAAATACGCCGATATCTCTATAACAGAGCGAATTGGTGAGACCCACGGTCAGATACCGAACGCTGCGGCTTTATGTGTATATCGGGTAGTACAAGAGGCACTGAGTAACGCTATACGGCATGCGCAGGCTGACAACATAGAGATCGTATTCGAACAGGACGGCCAGATTCTGAAGCTGCAAGTCAACGATGACGGAAGAGGTTTCGATACGACACGGGGGACGCCGAGCGGTGGCATTGGGCTGTCGAGCATGCGGGAACGAGTTCGACTACTGAACGGCATCTTACACATTCGAAGTAGGCCCGGCTCGGGCACGAGCGTGAGTGCGGAAGTACCACTAACGAGAGACTATCCATGACACGATTGCGGGTGCTGATTGCAGATGATCACCGTTTGGTCGCCGAAGCCTTGCAGAAGTTGCTCGAGCCGGAGTTCGAACTCGTAGGAATCGTCGAGGACGGACTTGCCCTGCTAGAAATGGCGGCCGAGAAGAAGCCGGACGTCGTCGTCATCGACATCAGCATGCCAGGCCTCAATGGCATAGAGGCTTCGGAACGGCTTATGAAAAGAGACCCGGACGTGCGTGTTGTCTGCCTAACGATGCACCGCGAAGTCGCTTACGCGCGCCGCGCACTGGACGCCGGGGTGCTTGGGTACGTACTCAAGCATTCGGCACCAGAAGAGCTCGTTATTGCCGTGCGCGCAGCCGCCGCAGGAAAGACCTATGTTACCTCAGCCATTGCCGGTGAGGTCTTGCAATCGATTCAAGGCGGGGATGCCACTGCTGATGATCCGATTCGCAAGCTAACTTTGCGACAGCGCGAGATACTACGTTTATTGGTCGATGGCGATTCAGCCAAGGAGATCGGAAAAAGGCTACACATCTCGCCACGCACAGTCGAATTCCACAAGTACTCGATGATGGACACGCTCAGCCTGTCAACAAGCGCTGAGCTAATCCGCTTCGCGTTAAAGCACAATGTTGTCGATAGCTAGGCGATGACTTGACTCGCAATCTCCCATACGCGGCCTAGGACTTTTTCGAGTGCCGCTAGCACTCGCCACGGTGTCTACTGTGGAATGCGCGTTGCTGCCAACACACCTGCAATGATTCGATTCAGCACCATCGGACTATGACTCCCGGGCAAAAATCCTGTTCACTACTCGCGGACGAGCATACTCATTACATAGAGGGGGTGCGTGGGCTGCTCGAGACGGAATTCGACATCATCTTCACGGTGGCAGACCCGGCCTCGCTCGTGGAGGGCGCAGATCGTTTACAACCGGCGATGATCGTTTTGGACCTTGCCATTGCCAAGGGAGATTTAGCCGGTCTGATCAGACAGCTTCGCGAATCATCGCCCGAATCGAAGATCATTGCGCTCACCGTACATACCGATCCGGCTATCGTCGACGCCATGCTGACTGCCGGTGCGCACGCAGTCGTATTGAAACACTGCATTTCAAGAGATTTGTTGCCCGCTGTCGATGCGGCTCTCAAAGGTAGCGTGTGGGGTCGCTTGACCTAAAGGGTCAAGCGCCCAGCCAGAGCATCGTCAATGGCTTTCCGCGCCAGCTGGATGCCGGATTCAAAACGACCTATGAGGAAATTGTCGTTAACGCCTGTTGCCAGCCCTTTTTGGATGTTCTCCCCAATGGCGAAGTCTTCATCAAAAACCGCTTTCACCACCTTGTAGTTCGCTTCCCAGTACTGTCTGGCCTTCTCAGTTTCCGCGGCTTCGGGAATGAGCATCATGCATTGAAATAGACAGGTCCCCGGGCCTGTGGGAACGATGGTGTGGACATAGACGTGATCCGTCATCACCTGCACAAAATTACAAGGAAAAAGGTAGTTCTGTGTCATGAAGTTTGGCCGGTACTCCCAGGAATCTGGCGCCTGATCCTTGAGCTGCGTTATTCGCGTGAGGGGGACAGCGTTGCGCACGTGCGGGTACTGATCGAGGTAAACGGCCTGATTGTCCAGATACGCCGAACAAGCCGTATCTTTGTGCGCCGAACAAAAGTGATAGGTTTCTTGAAACCCTTCCAGGGCGATTCGCCAGTTCATCTGTCTATGCAGCGCCCACTCCCGGAAAACGCTGTGACCTTTCAAATTGAGCGAACCCAGCTGCTCTGCCATAGGGGCAAGCCAGGCGTCTATATCAATTTCCGGCTCGCTAACGGAAGGTCGAACCCAGACCAATCCGAATCGTTCGAAAGCAGGAAGCTCAACTAGGCCATGGGCGTCTTTATCCAACTCCCCGAACCCATCCGGATGACGAATGCCTCGCAAGCGGCCGTCGAGGTCATAGGTCCATGCATGATAAGGACAGGCAAAGGTGTTTGCCTTACCACAAGCTTCATTCACGACTCGAGCGCCACGGTGACGGCAGACGTTAACAAACGCCCTAACCTGCCCAGCCCTGTTGCGCGTGACCAAGATGGGCACACCCGTCGTATCGTGGGTGAAGTAGGAACCGGGTTCCTCAAGCTGCTGCACATGGCCAGCGATTATGGGGAACTGACGAAACAGAGTTTCAATCTCTTGCTTGAGGCGATCGGGATCTGCGTAGTGGAAGACAGGGTTCAGCATGACATCCGGTTGCATGTGCGTGGAGCCACTCTCACTAAACTCGAGTACGGTCTCTATTATGCTCAACTCTTCGCTGCTGCTATTCATAGGTCTTAGCCTCTACACCCTACTTCGGTCAGCCAGATACGCCGCCATAGTACTGCGTCAGATTCGTAGGTGCGGCCTGCAACCTGTGCATGGGCTGGGCCTACACTAGACTAACGATAATGATTCGAAGAAACATCTATAACTATTTGTTATTGTTACCCTAAATAGCACATAGATGCTGATATCTCACTCAGTCTGATCGGGGACACTAACAAACTGAGAAAGTATGACGTCAGCAACCCAAAGGGTTAGGTGTCGCCAGATGCCCGAATTATTGCTTGAATATCCGCAACTCGCACACCATGACCGATCGGCGCTACACATCGGGACAATAGTTCCGCGACTAGCGCTGCTGTCCGCACAAACAACAAACGATTTCGACACTAGGAAAAAACTGACATGACCAGAGCGGAAGAAGCGCTATCACCTGAAGATCTCGGGTTCGATCCTCAGCAACTGGCGCAACGCTATCGTCATGAGAGAGACAAACGCGTTCGCGACGATGCAGAGTCCCAATTCGTGGAGGTGAGCAACGACTCACCATTTGCGAATAAGTACTTGGCCGACGATCCCTATAGCGAATCTCTTAAGCGCGACCCGATTCAAGATCAGCGCGAGGTCATAATTATCGGCGGCGGCTGGGTCGGCATGATGACTGCTGCTCGGCTGATCCAAGCTGGCATCACCGACGTACGTATCGTCGAAAGCGGCGCAGACTTCGGCGGAACCTGGTACTGGAACCGCTACCCCGGTGCGCAGTGTGATATCGAATCCTACAGTTACCTACCACTACTCGAGGAAACTGGATACATGCCAAAGCTGCGCTACTCGTATGCACCAGAAATCTACGAGCACGCCCAGCGGATTGGCAAACACTTTGATCTCTACAAAGACGCGGTGTTCCAAACTTGGGTTACAGAACTGCGCTGGGATGCCGATGACGGCAGATGGGTGCTTTCCACCAACCATGGCGATCAGATGAAGGCCCGACATGTCTGTCTGGGCACTGGCCCAGCCAACCGTCCGCGGTTACCGGGTATTCCGGGCGTAGATGACTTCAAAGGACACTCATTTCATACCTGCCGATGGGACTATGACTACACCGGCGGTGGTCCGGAAGGAAATCTGGACAAACTTGCCGACAAAACAGTCGCTATCATTGGGACCGGCGCAACCGCCGTCCAGTGCGTTCCGGCACTGGGTGCCAGTGCTAAGCAACTTTATGTTATCCAACGCACGCCTTCCTCCGTTGATGCGCGCAACAACGCTGAGACCGACCCCGAGTGGGCTGCGAGCCTCGCGCCAGGATGGCAGGCAGAACGACAAAAGCGTTTTGGCGAGGCGTTACTTGGCGGCACAATCTATCCTGAGTTTCAGGATGAAGGCTGGACGCGCCTGGTGCGCAACCTGAACGCCCTCACCAGTCAGGTTGGTGACGTCCCTTTAGAAGAGTTGGGGGAACTTGCACAACTGGCGGATTTCAAAACCATGGAAGAGATCCGCAGTCGCGTCGATCAGACCGTGAAAGACCCTGAACTCGCCGACAGACTAAAGGCGTTCTACAACCAGTTTTGCAAACGGCCGACTTTTCACGACGATTACCTGAACACCTTCAATCGCCCTAATGTGGAGCTGGTTGACGTAAGTGAGTCCAAGGGTGTCGAGCGGATTACCGAACGCGGCGTCGTCGCGAATGGCAAAGAGTACGAAGTCGATTGCATCGTCTACGCCAGTGGCTTCGAAATCACCAGTAGCTACGAAAGGCGTATCGGCATACCCATCTATGGGGTCGATGGAGAGTCGATATACGATCACTGGAGCGACGGGATGCGAACGATGCATGGCCTGATGACCCATGGGTTCCCTAACCTATTCCTTTGCGGCGGACTTTTTGTGTTTCAGTTGGGCGCGAACTACTGCTACGGAGTCGACGTTCAGGCGGAACATGTGGCGTACACAATCAGCGAGCTCACGAAACGCCAGGTACAGGTCGCGGATGTTTCTGCAGAAGCAGAGCAACATTGGATTGACGATCAATTGAGTGCTGAGTCCGCCCAAGCACAATTGATTCTTGGCGGCTCGCCTGAGACCTGCACGCCTGGCTACTATAACCAGGAAGGCACCCATGAGCGCTATCGTGATGTCCGTATGGAATCCTACGGCAAGGGCCTCGGGGCCTACCGCAAAGTTCTGGACGGTTGGCGCGAGGCGGGGGAGCTGGAAGGATTGGACCTAACAAGGTGAATTGTCAGCTGTGACTGACCGAATCACTCACCTTGGCGTGAAGAGTATTGGCAGATTCTTCAGCCCGCTATCGAACAGTGCCTCTAGATCACCAATCGGCTCATCATTGGATTCAATGAAGAAAGACTGGGCACCCCAATATCCTTCGGCATAGACTCTACCTACCGGCTCAAAGTAGCTACGAGAAATCTATGTCCATTCCTCAATTTTCAGCCGACGTGCCAACCAGCGACATCACTGCGGCTTTAGCCGAAGCGGGATGCGTTGTGGTAACCGGGGTCGTAGATGCCGAATTACGCCAATCCATCACCGGCGAGTTGGCGCCAAACATGGCAAAAGCACGGATCGTTGAAGTGGATGACCCGAAGCAGTTTTATCCCGGCCTCACACGACGTGTATCTGCCCTAGTGGCGCGCTCTCCCAGCATTACCGATCACCTGATAGCACACCCTTTGAGCCAAAACCTGTGCGAAGCCCATCTGCTACCAAACAGTGAATACGGCTACCAGCTGCATGTCTCCGCCGCACTCGAAGTAGGACCTGGTGCACGCGAACAGGTCCTACATCGGGAAGAGGATTCCTTTACGTTCTTCCCTCTACCCCGCCCCAACATCATTGTGGCGAGCATGTGGGCTATGACCGACTTCCGCGCTGACAACGGAGCCACGTTGTTGGTGCCCGGTAGCCATAAATGGCCTGAAGATAGGAAGGCTCAGCAACACGAAATTGTCAATGCCGAGATGCCCGCCGGTGCGGTGCTGTTCTGGTCAGGCGGACTGTTACATGGTGCTGGGGAAAACACTTCCCAGGACTGGCGCTATGGAGTGATCCTTACCTACTCTTTAGGCTGGGTTCGGCAGGAAGAAAACCAATATTTGGACGTACCACGAGCGCGCATGGCAGAGCTGTCACCGGAAATGAGACGGCTCGTTGGCTTCGAAATGTACGATGCGCTTGGGTTCTACGATCCGACCGTTACGTAAAGTCACAGACCTAAGAATCGGCAGTCCGGAGGGGAGAAGGCGTTTCGCGAATCGCGCGAACCGAAGCTAATTTGCCGAAGCGCTTTGCTTGGTGGGCCAGAACGGTGTTCTAGTCCATACTTCCGCCTCTGACTCACAGGCTCCGATATTATGATCCAAGCGCAGCTAGAAATTTGACCGCCCAAACCCTATCACTGGCCGGCACACCTGCCGCTTCGCCGCTTGGCTATCTAAGCTGGACCTTCGGTCAAGCTGCGCGCGATCCGTATTACATCCTGGTCATCATCTACATTTTCTATCCCTACTTCAGCAACACGGTGGTGGGAGATCCTGTCAGAGGCCAGGCGTTGATTGGTTACATCACCGCTGGGGCGGGATTCGTATTGGCTTTTACCGCACCTTTTCTGGGCGCTATCGCGGATAAGGACGGCAGACGCAAGCCCTGGCTGGTGGCAATGGTGGCCACAATGTCAGTTGGCGCTGTTTGTTTATGGTTCATAGAACCGGAGGAACGGGGTCTAAGTCTGGGTGTGTCGCTAGTGATCCTGTTTGGCATCAAGATCTGCTTTACGGTTTCAGAAGTCTTCCACAACGCGATGTTACCCTCGATCGCGCCGAGGAATCGCCTTGGACTAATCTCCGGTCTAGCGTTTTCGTTGGGCAACGTTGGCGGGTTGCTGTTAATGCTGTTCGTTCTATTTGCCTTCGCCATGCCCGGCACTCAGCCTTGGGCCTTTCTGCCGGAAGCTCCACTGTTTGGCATCGATCAGTCCACCCACGAACACAATCGTATTGTCGGTCCAATTGCCGGTCTATGGATGATCTTGTTCATGTTGCCGGTCCTGCTGTTCACCCCAGACGGCAAGGCTTCGCCGTTACCCATGTGGCAATTGGCCAAAGCAGGGGTACAGGACGTTCTGCAAACGCTTAAACACGTCAGGCACTACGCCAATATTGCGCGTTACTTGCTCGCCCGCATGTTTTTTATCGACGGCATGGTGGGCGTGCTGACGTTTGGCGGCATTTACGCTTCTGGAACCTTTGGCTGGGGCACCACCACGCTGCTTATCTTCGGATTGTGTACCAGCGGTTCTGCAATGATTGGCGCCTACATTGGTGGTCGCCTGGATGACCATCTCGGTTCAAAGCGCACCCTGCAGATTTCTATCGGCACAGCGTCTGTGGTGCTGCTGACGCTCGTATCAGTTCAGCCTGATACCATTTTGTATGTGGTTGAGGTGGGGTCCGAACCTGTTTGGGACTCGCCTTATTTCGCGACGCTGCCTGAAATCTTCTATTTCTGTACCAATCAGATCTTCGCCGTGTTCTTTGTTACTGGGCTGTCCACATCCCGAACCTTGATGGCAAAAATTTCACCACCCGAGATGGCAACCCAGTTTTTCGGGCTGTTTGCACTGTCCTCCACCGTAACGGCATTTCTTGCACCGCTGATGGTAGCAACGGCAACCGACTTTTTTGAATCGCAAAGGATCGGTTTTGCCTCTCTGGCACTGCTAATGATCATCGGCGCTGTGATGTTGATAAAGGTTAAAGAACAACAAGCAACCGTTGTTGGGGCCGTGTAGGCGATGTGTTCGATATGGACATCGGCGGCGAGAACTATGGGCGCTTGATCCTGGGTATGGATGCGGCTTCCCGCATCTAGACCAGTGTTTGAGGACAAACCATGAAACTGCTTTATATAGAAGCC
>JBPCXR010000268.1:0-70750 GCA_051027215.1 Pseudomonadales bacterium
GCCGGTCGACCGTGGGTGCCTGTGGTGTTGGTGACCCATGAGGTCGAAGAGCGACAGATGCGGGATGCGGTAACCCGCATTCGTGCCTTGCCGGAAGTGGTCGCTGACATTCGCTTGATCAGGATCGAAAGCTTGGGCGAGGTGTAGCGGCGGTGGGCCAGGGCGTCGAGATTCGCGAGCGCCCTGCCAGCGCCCCGACGCAGCACAACGAAGACCGGCTGACCCAGCTGTATCTGAGTCGCGGCGCGGGCCCAGAGGATCTAGACCTTGGCTTACAGCGACTGTTGCGCCCCGAGGGTTTGCCAGAGATCGAGCGGGCTGCCAGGCGCATTGCCAAAGCAGTGCAGCAGGGCGAACAGATTCTACTGGTCGGAGACTTCGACGCCGACGGCGCGACATCCGTGGCGCTGGCGATGTTGGTGTTGCGCGCCTTTGGGGCACGCTCCCCGGCCTTTATTGTGCCGAATCGCTTTGACTACGGTTATGGTTTATCGCCTGAAATCGTCTCCTTGGCACAGTCTTACAATCCGGACTTGTTGATCACTGTCGATAACGGCGTTGCCAGTATCGAAGGGGTAGAGCGCGCCAATGCCGAAGGTATTGATGTGATCATTACCGATCACCACTTGCCCGGCGAGCAGTTGCCTGCAGCTCACGCGCTAGTCAATCCGGTACTCTCGGACTCGCAATTTGGATCGAAGGCGTTGGCGGGTGTGGGCGTCATTTACTACGTGCTCAGTGCGACCCGCCGAGTATTGCGAGAAGCAGGATGCTTTGCTGATCGCCCGCCGCCCAATCTAGCTGACTATCTCGATCTGGTGGCGCTTGGCACCGTGGCCGATGTGGTGCCTCTGGACCGCAACAATCGAATCTTGGTACATCAGGGATTGTTGCGCATGCGCGCCGGGCGCACGCGTCCAGGTATTAAAGCCCTACTCGAGTTGGCTCGTCGCGATCTGGGTCGGCTGGTAGCCCAGGATCTAGGGTTTGCCTTAGGACCGCGGCTAAACGCCGCTGGTCGATTGGACGACATGAGCATCGGCATTCGCTGCCTGCTCACCGATGATCTAGGCGAGGCGCGACGTCTGGCGAAAGCTCTGGATGAGCTCAATGTTGTACGCCGGGAACTTGAGCAAGAAATGGTTGCAGAGGCACAGCTGCATGCCGCCAAAGCAATCGCCGATGTGGCTGAGCCGAGC
Organism: Pseudomonadales bacterium; assembly: GCA_051027215.1. Lineage (GTDB taxonomy): Bacteria > Pseudomonadota > Gammaproteobacteria > Pseudomonadales > Azotimanducaceae > CALHVX01. The sequence goes on from JBPCXR010000268.1 coordinate 1,200, forward strand.
CAGCTGAAGGGTATTGCGCTCTACGACCCGCTGTGGCACCAGGGTGTGGTGGGCCTGGTTGCCGGTCGGCTGAAGGATCGCCTTAATCGCCCGGTAGTGGCGTTCGCCGATGCAGGAGATGCTGCTCCGGGCGAGCTGAAAGGCTCCGCTCGTTCCTTGCCCGGATTGCACATCCGGGACTTACTCGATGAGATTGCCACGAGTTATCCGGGTCTCATCCAAAAGTTTGGTGGTCATGCCATGGCCGCAGGCTTAACGATCCGCGAGATTCACTTCAAACAGTTCGCCCGCATTTTCGACGAGTCTGTTTCTGCGCATTTATCGGATGATGCGTTGCGCGCGGTGTATATAACCGACGGCGAACTAACAGCGGAGGAGATGGATCTTTCTTTGGCAGTGCAGCTACGCAATGGCGGTCCCTGGGGCCAAGGCTTCCCTGAGCCCTGTTTTCATGGCCAGTTTCAAGTGGTCAGCGAACGCGTAGTGGGCGATGTGCACTTGAAGTTAACGTTGAAGTTCGCTGATCGATTGCTGGACGCAATCGCCTTTCGCACCCCACCGGTGGGCGCTGAGCAAGTACGCCTCGTCTATCGATTGGACGAGAACCTATACCGCAATCGGCAGACGTTGCAGCTGATGGTGGAGCATATCGAGCCCCTCGGATAAACTGCGCGTCCGCTGGCCGGTGAGCGGCTGTACGCGTGATTGCACCGTTACCGGCAACGCCTTATTCGCGGCGGGTCTTCGCAGCGTTACTTATTATTGATCACAACTGGGCTCCCAATGGCAGAAATTACCTCGATACGTGAACAGATCAAGGACCTGTCTGGGCGTGATGAAGATCTTCGGGGGTATCTTTGACTTCGCAGCCAAGCAGGAGCGCCTAGAGGAAGTCGAGCGCGAGTTGGCGGAACCTGAGGTTTGGGAAGATCAAGCGCGGGCTCAGACCCTAGGAAAAGAACGGGCGAGCCTGGACCTGATGGTGAGCACCCTTACCCGTACTCGCGACAGCCTAGCGGACCTCGCAGAGCTTGCCGACATGGCGGCTGATGAAAGTGACGAACAGAGTTTAGATGACATTGCTGCAGAGCTTGGCGATCTGGAAAGACAGTTAGCGCAGCTGGAATTTCGGCGAATGTTTCAGGGCCAGCTCGATCCGAACAACGCCTACCTAGACGTTCAAGCGGGCAGCGGCGGTACCGAAGCCCAAGATTGGGCGGAGATGTTACTGCGCATGTACTTGAAGTGGGCAGAAAAGCGCGGTTTTAGTGCTGAAGTCAGCGAAGTTTCCGAAGGTGATGTGGCCGGCATCAAGAGTGCTTCGGTGCTGGTTTCTGGAGAGTATGCATACGGTTGGTTGCGCACCGAAACCGGCGTGCATCGCTTGGTGCGTAAGTCGCCCTTCGACTCAGGGAATCGCCGTCACACGTCCTTTGCATCAGTGTTCGTCGCGCCAGAAATAGACGATGATATTGAAATCGACATAAACCCAGCGGACGTGCGGGTAGATACCTACCGAGCGAGCGGCGCTGGCGGGCAGCACGTAAATCGCACGGATTCTGCCGTGCGCTTGACCCACCTGCCGACCAATACGGTGGTGCAATGTCAGAGCGAGCGCTCTCAGCACCAGAACAAGGACAAAGCTTATAAGCAGTTGCGAGCTAAGCTCTACGAGCTGGAGCTACAAAAGCGCAAAGCAGAGCAGCAACAGATTGAAGACGCCAAGGCGGACATTGGCTGGGGTAGTCAGATTCGATCCTATGTATTGGATCAGTCGCGAATCAAAGATTTGCGAACCAATGTCGAACGCACCGATACCACCAGCGTGCTTGATGGTGATTTAGACAGCTTCGTGGAAGCCAGCCTGAAGGCAGGAATGTAGTTATGATCGAAATTGTTCGTATACGGAGGTATCGGCTTCGATGACAGAAGAAAATGACTTGCTGGCAATCCGTCGAGAAAAAATGCAAGCCTGGAAAGACTGCGGTTTGGGCTACAGCAATACGTTTCGACGCAACCATCTCGCCGCTGATCTGCAGCACGACTATGAAGCCATGGATAAAGCCGGGTTAGAAGCCAAGGCGGTGTCGGTCGCCGTTGCCGGGCGGGTAATGCTCCGACGAGTGATGGGTAAAGCGAGCTTTCTCACTCTACAGGACGTTAGTGGCCGTATTCAGTGCTATCTGCGAAAGGACGACTTAGCGGAGCAATACGCCCATTTTAATGACTGGTGCGATATCGGCGACATTGTTGGGATTAGTGGCAAGCTCATGCGAACCAATAAAGGCGAGCTGACCGTGGCAGCGGAGACGTTCGTGCTGTTAAACAAGTCCCTTTTGCCGTTGCCTGAGAAATTCCATGGGCTGACCGACCAGGAACAAAAGTATCGTCAACGCTACGTCGACCTAATCATGAACGAAGACACCCGATCGCTGTTCGCGCTGCGTTCGCAGGTCGTCGAGTGTATTCGCGGTTTCTTTATCGATCGGCAGTTTCTGGAAGTAGAAACGCCGATGATGCACAGCATTCCTGGTGGCGCCACAGCTCGACCGTTCATCACTCATCACAATGCGCTCGACATGCCGCTGTACCTGCGAGTTGCTCCCGAGCTTTTTCTGAAACGACTGGTAGTTGGTGGTTTCGAGCGCGTGTTTGAGATCAATCGCAACTTTCGCAACGAAGGCTTGTCCACTCGGCACAACCCAGAGTTCACCATGCTGGAGTTCTACCAAGCCTATGCCGACTATCGGGATTTGATGGACCTAACCGAAGCACTGCTTAGCGAGCTAAGTGAGCGGATTTTGGGAGGTGCGCCAGTGGACGTAGATGGCTCACCCGTCGATCTCAAACAAGCTGTGCAGCGACTGACCATGGCAGAGTCGCTGGTGCGTTACGGCGGTTGGCGTGAGTCTGAGATCGACAGCGAAGACGCCATGCGCGCGGCGTTGACCCAGGCTAACGTCGCAGTCATGGACAGCTGGGGGCCGGGTAAACTGCTCAATGAACTGTTCGAGCTGCGCGTAGAGGACAAGCTGAAGGAGCCTACCTTCATTACGGAGTACCCAGCAGAAGTTTCACCACTTGCGCGCCGCAACGATCGAGACAGTAGCGTTACGGATCGTTTCGAGCTGTTTGTGGGCGGTCGTGAGATCGCCAACGGCTTTTCCGAGCTGAACGATCCACTGGACCAGGTCGAACGCTTTCGCGCTCAGGTTGCCGCCAAGCAGGCGGGGGACGAAGAAGCAATGCATTTCGACCAAGACTATATACGTGCTCTAGAATATGGTCTGCCGCCCACCGCCGGAGAGGGTATAGGTATCGATCGGCTGGTGATGTTGCTGTCCGGCGCGAAGTCCATTCGCGACGTTCTGCTGTTTCCGTTAATGCGCCCGCTGACGGACGCAACCAGCTGAGCGGGGGCGGCTAGCGTGGCAGAGGTGCAACTGGAACAGAGCTGGAAACAACGGCTAACCCCGGAATTCGAGTCCACCTACATGCAAAACCTGCGGGCGTTTCTGGTGAAGCAGAAACAGGCGCGCAAGGTGGTGTTCCCTCCGGGCGAGCAGATGTTCCAGGCGCTGAACTTGACCCCGTTTGATGCGGTTCGGGTGGTAATCATTGGGCAAGATCCCTACCACGGCCCTGGGCAGGCGCACGGTCTGAGTTTTTCAGTACCCGCAGGCGTGCCGCAGCCACCCTCGTTGGTCAACATTCTGCAGGAGATCAATGACGATTTGGGCGATGGGGAACATCGAATACCGAAGCAAAATGGCTGCCTACTGCCCTGGGCCAGTCAGGGCGTGTTGCTGCTCAACGCTGTGCTGAGCGTTGAGCAAGGCCGGGCTGGCTCGCATCAGGGCCAGGGGTGGGAGACGTTCACCGATAGCATCGTCAGCCGACTTAATAGCGACCGCGAGCACCTGGTGTTCATGCTCTGGGGTGCGTATGCGCAGAAGAAGGGATCGATCGTTGACCCCGACCGGCACTTGGTGTTGAAAGCCCCACACCCGTCTCCGCTGTCGGCCCATCGCGGCTTTTTCGGTTGTCGGCATTTCTCCCAGGCGAACCAATACCTCGTTGAGCGCGGCGGCACCGCGATCGATTGGTTTGCGGTACAGTGACTGTATTGTTCGACTTTTGATTTGACTGACTGACTGACTGATTGATTTGATGGAGCTGACCTGCAATGAACCCTTCCCCAACCGAAAAGCTGACCCTGGATGTGCGCGGCAATACGCTAATCGTCACCATCAACAATCCGCCGGCCAACACCTGGGACCAGGAAAGCCTGGGCGGGCTGGTGCAAGTCGTCGCCGATGCGGAAACCGACAAGAACATTTATGCCCTAGTGGTGACCGGCAGTGGCGAGAAGTTCTTTTCGGCTGGCGCTGACCTGAAGCTGTTTGCCGACGGAGATAAGGGCGTGGCCGCTTCTATGGCTGGGTACTTCGGTGAGGCGTTCGAAGCGCTGGCGAGTTTTCGGGGAGTGACTCTGGCTGCGGTCAATGGCTATGCCATGGGCGGCGGACTCGAGTGCGTACTGGCCTGCGACATTGCCATAGCCGAGACCCACGCACAGATGGCGTTGCCAGAGGCGACGGTGGGTCTGTTGCCCTGTGGTGGCGGCACGCAAAACCTGGCTTGGACTGTTGGCGAAGGTTGGGCTAAGCGCATGATTCTCTGTGGCGAGCGCGTCGATGCGCAAACGGCACAACAGATCGGTTTGGTCCAAGAGGTCGTCGACGCTGGGCAATCGTTGGGTCGTGCGTTGGCGTTGGCGGAGGGCGTGAGCAAGCAAAGTCCGCCTGCGGTCTCGGCCTGCAAAACACTGATTCAAAAAGCTCGCCACGGCAACATTGGCTCTGCTTACGCGTCGGAGCGAGAAGCGTTCGTTCGCTTGTTTGACACTCAGGACCAAGCGGAAGGCGTCAACGCTTTTCTCGAAAAGCGCAAGCCGCAATGGGTTAACGGATAGGGGTGTCGGGATGAGTGAAGTCAGGCAAAGCGCTGGGCAACCGGTGCTGAACGATGAGTCCTCAGCTGTTGTTTTTAGTGAGCATAGTACTGCTTCGGGTCATGTAATCGGACAGATCCGCTTGAACGTACCCGCCACGTTAAACTCCTTGAGCTTAGAAATGATCGATCTCCTGCGCCCAGCGCTCCGCGCCTGGGCCGGCAGGTCGGATCTAGTGGCGTTGGTGATCGTTGGTTCGGGTGACAAAGCATTCTGCGCCGGTGGCGACATACAAGCGCTGTATCACGCCATCAAGCAAAACCACGAAACTGGTGAGATCGTTGACCGCTATCCGTTCGAATTTTTCGAGCGCGAATATCGACTCGACTATCAACTGCATACCTACCCCAAACCGATACTCGCTGTGGGCCACGGAATCGTTATGGGCGGTGGCTTTGGCATATTCAGCGCAGCGCGTTTTCGGCTGGTAACTGAACGCTCACGCTTGGCTTTTCCGGAAGTGACCATCGGGCTGTTTCCAGACGCCGGCGGCACCTGGGTTTTGCGCAACATGCCAGAGCACTTAGGCGTGTTTTTGGGCATGACCGGCAGCCATATGAACGCCGCGGACGCCATGGCCGCCGGGGTGGGTACCCACTTCTTGCCTTCGAGCGCGCGAGAAGATCTGTTGCAGCAGCTAGCCCAATTACCCTGGAGCGGTTTCGAGACCGACGACTCACAGACGCTAGGCGCCTGGTTGGATTCTCAGGCGCAAACGCCGAGTGTTACTGCAGAAACAGCCGCGCTGCCTGACCAATTGAGCGTAAACGGCAGCTTGACTGAGATTGCCGAGCGCATCCGTCGGCTGCAGGGCAGCAGCGATTGGATCGATCGTGGCATCGCCACCATGAACGCTGGTTGCCCAACTTCGATCGGTATCGTTGTCGAGCAACTGCGGCGTGCGCCAAGACTCGACCTAGACGATTGCTTTCGGTTGGAGATGACCGTGGGTACCCACTGCGCGTTGAACAAAGATTTTGCAGAAGGTGTGCGAGCCCTGCTAATCGACAAGGATGGCGCGCCTGGTTGGCAGCACGCCAGCCTCGCAGAGCTACCACTGGCCCACGTAGAATCGCACTTTGAAGAACCCTGGGACGTTAATCCATTGCATGATTTGGGAGAGTTGTCATGAGCGTTATTGGTTTTGTAGGGCTTGGCAACATGGGCGGCCCCATGGCTCGGAACCTAATTGCCGGCGGCTATGAGGTCCGAGTGTTTGACCTGATGGAAGCTGCGGTGAGCACTACGCTGGCCGCCGCTGACGGCGCCAAAGGCAGCGCTAGCGCCGCGGCATCGGCAGCGGCCGCTGCCACCGATATCGATGTGTTCATCAGCATGTTACCGGCGTCTCGGCATGTTGAAGGTCTGTATTTAGGCGACGGCGGAATCGCCAGCGTGCTCAAGGCCGGCACCCTGGTCATCGATTGCTCCACCATCGACGCCGCAACTTCCCAGAAAGTGGCAGCCGCGCTGGCAGAAAAAAGTGTGCCAATGTTAGATGCGCCAGTATCTGGTGGAACCGCTGGTGCTGAGAACGGCACATTAACGTTCATCGTGGGCGGTGAAGCCCAGGCGTTAGAGCAGGCCAGGCCACTACTTGAGGTTATGGGTGCCAACGTTTATCACGCCGGTGGCAGCGGTGCCGGACAGACGGCGAAAATCTGCAACAACATGTTGCTCGCCATACTTATGGCTGGAACCGCAGAAGCACTGGCGTTGGGCGTCAACAGTGGTCTAGATCCTGCTGTGCTGTCGGAGATCATGAAGCAATCTTCTGGCGGCAATTGGGCGCTCAATGTCTACAACCCGTATCCGGGGGTTATGCCAAACGTACCCGCGGACCGAGGCTATGAAGGTGGGTTTTTGGTAGATTTGATGGCCAAGGACCTTGGACTGGCCATGCAGACTGCCGAACAGACTCAGTCTACAGTGCTCTTGGGCGCGCTCGCCAAGCAGCTCTACAGCCTGCATCGTGCAGAAAACGCTTCCGGCGGTTTGGACTTCTCTTCCATTCAGTGGTTGTTTGCGCCTGGGTTGAAGGACGGCTCCTAGGCACGATTCGATTTGTCGGGAGCAAGCATGAGCAAGATCACCACGGTCGCGCAGCTACGCAGCATCATTGGCGAGGCTCACCCAAGTGTCGCCGAGAAGAAAATCGATCATCTGGACCGCTACGCGCGCACGTTTATCGCTCGATCGCCGTTTCTCGTGCTGTCTACTGCCGATGCTCAGGGACGGGTTGATGCTTCGCCCAAAGGGGACGCGCCAGGTTTTGTACAGGTCGTCGACAATTCGACACTGGTCATTCCGGACCGTCCTGGCAACAAGCTGGCGTACGGCCACCAGAATATTCTACACAACCCCCAGGTTGGCCTGTTGTTCATGATTCCGAACACCGCGGAAACCCTGCGCGTGAACGGACGAGCAGAGCTGACCGCGGATGCGCAGCTGTTGCAGTCTCTTGCTAGCCGTGGCAAGTCAGCGGTACTTGCCATTCAAGTGAGTGTGGAAGAGTGCTTCTTCCACTGCGCCAAGGCTTTCTTGCGATCCGGCCTCTGGAAACCTGAGTCATGGGGCGAGCGGCATCGGGTTTCTTTTGGAGAGATGTTTGCGCAGCGCAGGGGAGATGATGCTGCGAGCGCTCAGGGCATTGATCAATTGATTGAAGCCGACTACCGAGACAACCTCTAGGCCGAGTAACGTTTTAGCCGAGAGCCGCCTTGCCGTCGTTGGCGATATCGATCATTTGCTCGATTAGATCTTCATTCTGCGGATCGATCCGTAGCTTAGCGAACGCATCAATGTCGTCCAGGGAGCAGGTACTAGCGTCGTAGTTGTCCAAGCCTTTAGCCAGAATGTTGGCAACGGTAACGACGCTGATGAAGTCCGCACGCTCACTGTGTCTTGCGTAGTCTTGGTAGTGGCTTGGCACCATGGCGATCTCCTCAGGAAATTGCCAGCGCTGTAGAATCATGGTGCCGATGCTGCCGTGGATACTGGCAATCACCCGCTCCAAGGTAATGCTGTCGCTCACCAGGTGATCATGTTCCTCGGCCCACGAGAGTATTGGCAAGGCTCCGATGGAGTGGGTGAGACCGGCTAGCATGGCTTGGTCCATGCGCAGATTTGTGCGTTCCTTCGCCAAGGTGCCCGACAGTGCAGCCACAGCCGAAGAGTGGGACCAGGTGCTGCGTAATACGCGATCGACGTGTTCGGAAGTTGCTTGAAACATTTGCTTCATCGCGATACCGGTGGCGAGGTTGGCCGCGTACTCGAGGCCTAGGCGACTGATGGCCGCCGGTAGCTCGTCGATCACCCGACTTGCACGAAACATTGGTGAATTCACCACCTTGATTAGCCGGGCCACCAATCCAGCATCGGCTGAGATCACTTCGGCCAACGAATTGACTGACACCGAATCACGTTCTGCCTCCTCGCGAATGTTCAAGGCGACTTCGGGCAGAACTGGTAGTTCCAGCTCGTCCTCCAGCAAAGCGGTACTGACGGCTTCGTGAATCTGTGCGGCGAGCTCTGACATGGATCTTCTGGCCTGGTCGATTGGAGTGCTCTGAGTATAGACAGCACTCCTGGTTGCGCATGTGAGAATGCGCGGGCGCGATGGGAAATGTGAATTAGCCCACAGGGGCGTTGGCTGCGGCTAAGTCGGCCAACTCAATCGTGAGCCTGGCTCGCCAGCGATATGCAGTAGCCGTGCGTCTGAGGCGGTTCGCTGTGGTACGACCGCCAAAACATTGGCACTTGGGTAGGCGCTGGGTGTCTGCAAAGCAACGCTCTGAACTACGATACCTGCAGGATTTTCTTGCGGATCCAGCAACGCGGTACCTGGGGCCGGTGGCTGTACAGTTGCCGCGGTGTTGGTTTGTACCAGCGACACCAGCTGGCGTTTGACCTGGCCTCGATGCTGGGCGCGAGCGACGACTTCTTGGCCCAGGTAACAGCCCTTGTGAAAATCGACTGCGCCCCATTGATCTAACCCCAGCATTTGCGGCAAGAACTGCTCGCTGGTGCTCGCTTGAATGAGCACGCGCTGATCCCTGACGAGAGAGGCAAAAAAACGCTCGGTGGAACTCGCTTGCCCAGACGGTGGTTGGAAATACAGTCGTCGACGACTGTCGAGAATCATGCCGGTGCGATCGTTGGGATTGTCCACATCACCCCACAGCCCAGCTTTCGGCTGCCAAGCGCTGGCCGTAGTTTTCGAGAACACCAGGTACTTCTTGAGGAACTCCCGCAAAGTGCCAGCGACGGAAGCATGGGTGATGACGATGATGCGGTGATCGTCCTCATAACCCGCGGCCCAACCGTTGGCGACCACGCGGCCTTTTAGATTACACAAGGCCGCAGGTAGCGCAGTTTCGCCAGGCAGTAACAGGTCAGTATCGCAAGTAAGATAGCCTTGCAGAAACTTGCGTACGTCGCTGCCTTGGAACAGGCTGACGGCCAGTTCGCTAAGGGGTTCGGCAGTTACCGGTGTCTGCTCGTTCATCTGGCACTCGCGGCACGATGGCCTGGATCAAATCGGGCTAATGTCTGGTTGCAGAGTACGGACATAGCGCGTGCTTTGCAGCCCTTGGACCACGATAATGGGGCAATGACTCGTATTATCAAATCACCTGAAGATGGTAGTGCCGAGCGCAAGCGCGCTTATTGGCGCAGCCGCCGCGGCATGACTGAGCTTGAGCAAATATTGTTGCCGTTCGTGATCGATCGTTATGAGGGTCTGAGCGCAATCCAACAAGCGACTTATAGTCGGCTCCTAGATTGCGAGGATTGGGATATATTTGATTGGCTGCAAGGTCGCGCACCAGCCCCAGATGCGGCAATGACCGAGCTGGTAGCGCTGATTGTCGGCGAGTGAGCTGTGCCTGCGGGACTGTGCTGGGCGGTTGCTGGCGCGTTGCCAGCTGCGAGGTAGTCGTTTAAGGCGTTGGCACTTCGGGTTCTTTGCTCTGCTGGGGGGGCTATCCGCCTATCATTGGTTTGGTCTGACTGAAGCCGGGTTGGCGCTGTTGGCAGGCTATGCCCGCGGGCAGGCTTTTTTGCCACCACGCGAACTCACCGTAGTCCCTGGCCGCAGGCTTTGGATGTGCCCGCAGTTGGTGGTTATTCCTCGCTCCTGGGGCCGCTGTCACACCATCTATGCAGATGAGCTGTCGGTGGCCGAATACGTTCGATTGCGGCGATTGTTACGTCGTGCAGCGCTGCAGCCGAAGCGTGAGCCCTTGGATCTTCCGAGCTTTGAGTGGGTGTAGGCTGGGGGTTGAGTGTCTACGCTGCTCAGTTCTTTGCAGGTTGAAAGGCATTTAGGCGTTCAATGCTACCCGGAAACAAGATGGTGTCCTCTGCATTGGGTAATAGTTCCGGGTAGTCCAAGTTGTAGTGCAGACCCCGAGATTCTCGACGTGCCAACGCTGAATTGACGATCAGCTCGGCCACCTGTATCAAGTTGCGCAATTCGATCAGATCGTTGCTTACGCGATAGTGGCTGTAATAGTCGTGCACTTCCTGGCGTAGCAAGGCGATTCGGTGCCGAGCACGTTCCAGGCGCTTGTTTGTACGCACGATGCCAACGTAGTTCCACATGAAGCGTCGCAACTCTTCCCAGTTGTGAGCAATGACCACGTCCTCGTCGGAATCGGTTACTTGTGATGCATCCCAGTGCGGGGCAGCCACATCCGGCACGCTCCGCTCTAGTTGGCTGACTATGTGTTTGGCCGCGGCGCGACCGAACACCAGGCACTCCAACAGTGAATTAGAGGCCAAGCGGTTAGCACCGTGCAGGCCTGTACAGGTGACTTCGCCAATCGCATAAAGCCCAGGAATATCCGTGCGACCATGACGATCAACGACTACGCCGCCACAGGTGTAGTGCGCGGCAGGCACCACGGGTATCGGTTCGGTAGTGATATCGATGCCAAAGCTCAGGCAGCGCTCAGCGATGGTAGGGAAATGGGTTTGAATAAATCTGGCCGGGCGGTGACTAATTCCCAAATTGACGTAGTCGATACCCAAGCGCTTGAGCTCATGGTCAATAGCCCGCGCTACCACGTCGCGCGGTGCGAGTTCGCCACGCTCGTCAAACCGATCCATGAAGCGTTCGCCGTCAGGCAAGGTGAGGACACCACCTTCGCCTCGCACTGCCTCGGAGATCAGAAACGACTTGGCATGAGGATGGAACAGGCAAGTGGGGTGAAACTGATTGAACTCCATGTTGGCAACGCGACAACCAGCGCGCCAAGCCATGGCGATGCCATCTCCGGTAGAGCTGTCGGGGTTGCTGGTATACAGATACACCTTGCTGGCACCGCCAGTGGCGAGCACCACTGCGCGGGCCTGGAACACTTCCACATCCCCGCTGGTGCGGTTCAGTACATAGGCGCCGGCGCAACGATTGGGATAACGGCCCAGGCGGCTTAGGTTGATTAGATCAATGGCCACCCGGTCGTTGAGCAATTCAATATTGGGGTGATCGAGAACCCTTCGCCACAAAGTTTCGGTAAGGGCCCGGCCGGTGGCATCGGCGACGTGCAATACCCGTCTGGCTGAATGTCCGCCCTCTCGTGTCAGGTGATAAGCGTTGTCTTCCAGGTCGAAATTCACGCCCCAATCGGCTAGCTCGCCGATGATGGAGGGCGCTTCAGAGACCACGAACTCGACGACATCGGCGTCACACAGCCCCGCACCCGCTTCCAGGGTGTCGTCGACGTGGGAGGCGACGCTGTCGTTGGGATCGGTGACGGCGGCCACCCCGCCCTGGGCCCAATGGGAAGAGCCGCTGGAAATATCGCCCTTGCAGAGCACTGTAACTCGAGCGCGGGGAGCCAAATGTAAGGCCGCAGACAGGCCGGCGGCGCCGCCGCCGATGATCAAGATATCGGTCGAAAAGCGTTGATTCATATTCTTCGGTCGTTGTGCCCCACCAGGCTGGCGAGTATACGTCGATGGCGTCACAATAGCTGATTGACTCAGACGCCCGAAGACCCAGCCAGAACGTGAGCAAAGACACCGACAAAGAGCTTGTGCGCCGGGTCCAGGAGGGCGACCGGACGGCGTTCGATCTGCTGTTTGCGCGCTACCAGCAGAAGATCATCAATTTGATCAGTCGCTACGTGAAAGACTCGGAAGAGGTGCGGGACGTCTCCCAAGAGGCTTTCATCAAGGCCTTCCGAGCGCTGCCGCGGTTTCGCGGCGAAAGTGCCTTCTATACCTGGCTCTATAGGATCGCCATCAACACCGCCAAGAATCACCTAGTGTCCCGCGCTCGACGGCCTCCAGGCACGGATTTAGACGTCACCGAGGCGGAACTTATGGACTCCTCAGGGGTCTTGCAAGAAGCGGAAAACCCCGAGGCAGCCATGGCTCGGGACCAACTGCACGCGGAGATCGATAACGCCATCGCAGCGTTGCCCGAGGATCTGCGCAGCGCGGTAACTTTGCGTGAATTTGATGGTCTATCGTATGAGCAGATTGCGGAAATCATGGAATGCCCGGTTGGCACGGTTCGCTCACGAATATTTCGAGCCAGGGAGGCGATCGACAAGCGGATTGAGCCTTTGGTTCAGCGCCGAAATGGGACCTGAGGGGCACTTGGGGCGCACGATTGATAGGTTTTAAACGGTGAAATCACAAACCAGCAGGTTGGCGGCACAGAGATCATGTCAGAACAATTGAAAGAAGCCCTGTCGGCGGTGGTCGATGGCGAAGCAGACGTCTTCGAGCTGCGCCGGGTCTTGGACGAAGTAGGCCGCTCCACGGAGCTGTCAGCGGCCTGGCGTCGCTACCACTTGATTGGTGAACATCTTCGCGGCGAACGTGGCACGCTCGCCGAATCGACCTTGAACGACATGGCTGATCAGGTTTGGTCAGGCCTAGAGGAAGACGCTGCCCTCGGTGAGCAGGGTCTACAGGATGAGGCCCTCGCGCAAACGCCTAGAGTCGCTGCATTGCATAGCGTTCCTGGCACCGCGGCGGGCGGCCAAGACCCACAGTCTGGAGCACCGTTGAAGCGTTGGGCGCCGGTTGCGGTGGCCGCATCGGTCGCCTTGATGGTCACACTCGGATTTTTCGGGCTGCAAGACGCCGAGCAGGCACCAGTATTCGCCGCCGACACAATTGAGATCGAAGGACCGGTTTTCCAATTGGCCACAGAAGTCTCGCCTTCTGATATTCAGCGCGCAAACGCGTACATGTTGCACCACGTTCAACAGAAGGCACTGAATCAACCTGGCGTTGCCTCCTTTGTGAAGGTGGTCACCTTCGAGAAGACCCAGTAGGACCGAACGAAGTGCGAAATCGCGTTGCCACGATTGTTTTCGCGAGTTGCCTTGCTAGCCTGAGCAGCGGCAGCTGGGCGGTGCAGCAGGGCGTTAGCGAAGCTATCGCACCAGCAGCACAAGCGCAGCCTAAAGGTGCGCCGGAGCAATGGCTTACGGCCATGAACCAGGCCTTCAGCGAACTCGATTACGATGGCATCTTTAGTTACTACGCGGGCACTGATCTGGCAAGCCTGCGGGTCGTTCATATGGTGATCGACGGTGTGCAGAGGGAACGATTGGTACACTTGAATGGCGCACCCAGAGAAATTCTCCGGGAAGGCGAGGACGTATCTTGCATCGTCATGCCTGGCGATGACTTGTTGGAGATGGAGTCGAGCATTCCGTCGGGCCCCTTTGCTCGGGCATTTGTGCGTCGGTTCGACCAGTTGTCGGAGTTTTATGGACTGTCTTTTTTTGGCTACGACCGGGTTGCCGACCGGCGGGCAGTGCGCATGCGGGTAAAACCCAAAGACAAAAACCGTTTTGGTTATCGCTTGTGGTTGGATGAACAGACAAAAATGCTCTTGCGATCGGAGCTGGTAGACCAAGACGGCAAGCGTTTGGAGATATTCCAGTTTAATCAGCTGAGCTTTGGCGAGAACGTTGCCCCGGCAGCATTGCAACCGACCTTAGATCCACAGAGCACCGGCGGTAGTATGGTTAGCCATTTGGCGCTGGCGGCAAACCAACCGGCACCAGTGGCAAAGGCTGAGTTGCGGTTCAAGCTGGGGTGGGTACCCCCGGGTTTTACCATGGCGGCCGCGGACGTTCGGCGCAAGCCAAGCACGCTTAAAGACGTTAACACCATGATGTACAGCGATGGTATCGCCGCGTTTTCTGTGTTTATCGAAGACATGCCACCAGCGGGTGCAGGTAGCGTGACCTCCCGCAACGGCGCAACCGTTGCGGTCACGCACCTAGCAAAACAGCAGAAACCGCATCTGGTCACAGTGGTAGGTGAGCTACCCACAGGCACAGCCAAGCGTATCGCACAATCCGTAGGTGCGGTTGCGATTGCCCCTTGAAGCAGCCGATGCAGAACCCATGTTTCGGTTGTCCTGCGTCATTTTGCGGTGCTCGCAACGAATATGGGGATCCCAATGTTGCGGCTGACCGACCCAGCGGTATCGGGCTCGCGTCGGTTGCAGCCGGCGTTTTCGGGGTGCCGGTGCTGCTACTGTGTTTATTGGTACCAATCGTTGGGAGTCAGCCTGCTTGGCTACAGGGATTGCTGATTGGCTTGACGCTGCTCAGCAGCTGGGCCCTGTGTCGATGGTTGGCTCCGGCGCTTGAGCGCCAGGTCCACTCCGAGGTGGGCGTGCCGCCTGGAGTGTGAGCGAACCAATGCCTAGTCATGGGGTCTGAGTTACTGTAAGTACGCGCATCGCGTAGTGTTTTCATTGATGGGAGCAGTTTGTGTCTCGAATAGTTTTTACTTTCATTGCCTTGTTAGCCGCCATGACCTGGAGCGCGCTGGGGGTTGCCCGTGAGCTGCCGGACTTCACCCAATTGGTGGATGAGAACGCGCCGGCAGTGGTTAACATATCCACCGTGCAAAAACGTGACAGTCGTGGCGCTCGTTCTGGACGGCCTCGGAATGAGGAGCTGGAAGAGTTTTTCCGCAGATTCTTTCCGCCTGAGCGTGGTGGACCAGGCGGTGGTGATGGTCGTGAAGCGCCGTTTCGTGCGCCGCAGTCGCTTGGCTCTGGCTTTATTCTAAGTCGCGATGGCTACGTGCTTACCAACAATCATGTAGTCGATGGCGCTGACGAAATCATCGTGCGGCTGTCTGATCGGCGAGAACTAAACGCCGAGTTGGTCGGCGCGGATCCTCGAAGTGATCTCGCGCTACTGAAGATCGAAGCGAAGAACCTTCCGACAGTTAAGCTAGGCAACTCCAAATCGTTGCGAGTGGGAGCTTGGGTGCTAGCCATTGGCTCACCCTTTGGTTTTGACTACTCTGTGACGGCGGGCATTGTCAGTGCTAAAGGCAGAAGTTTGCCAACGGCGCGTAATGAGAACTACGTTCCCTATATTCAAACCGACGTGGCCATCAACCCTGGCAATTCCGGTGGGCCGCTGTTCAATTTGGATGGCGAAGTAGTTGGCATCAATTCCCAGATCTATTCGAACTCCGGCGGCTTTATGGGTGTGTCGTTCGCGATTCCAATCACCGTGGCCATGGAGGTGGTCGACCAACTGAAAAGCGAAGGTAAAGTATCCCGCGGATGGTTGGGTGTGGTCATACAGGAAGTAAATCGTGATTTAGCGGAGAGCTTTGGTCTCAAGCGACCTCAGGGTGCTTTGGTCGCACGGGTGCTCGAGGGCAGTCCCGCAGAGAAGGCTGGTCTGCAAGAGGGTGATGTGATCGTCGCGTTCAACGGTGAACCCATCGACTTGTCCTCGGAATTGCCACACCTGGTTGGCCGAGTTCGAGCGGGCAGCACCGCGAAGCTGCGGGTGCAGCGTAGTGGCGCGCCAACCACCATCAACGTGAAGATCGGTGAGCTTGCTGACTCCGGCCCAGGTGCTTCACTAGCTGGATCCCCAGGCTCGGACGAAAGCAACGATACCCTGGGCTTGGCAGTTGAGGCACTGGCGGATCCGATGAAGGAGCGCTTGAACATCAGCGGTGGGGTTCGAGTTGTTTCAGCCAACGGGCCGGCTGCAGAAGCCGGTATGCGGCAAGGCGACATCATCACCCGGATCAACAACCAGGCAATCGATGGTCCTGCGGATTTCGCCAAAGTCAGCGAGAGCCTGCCCCGCGGCCGCAGCGTACCAGTGCTCATCATTCGTGGAGAAGTGCCGACTTTTCTGGCGTTTAAAGTGCCGGACTGAGCTCAGTTCACGACGGCTAAAGCGCCGCCGGCGGCAGGGTCTGGGCGTTCTGGCCAGCCCTGTTTGGGACGGCTGCTATCGTGCATTGAGCGGCCATGGGCTACACTCGCGCCCGCTTAACAAACGCTGGCATCGCCTGCTTTGACCGATATCTCACAGATCCGCAATTTCTCGATCATTGCCCATATCGATCATGGCAAGTCGACCCTGTCCGACCGTCTGATCCAGTTGTGTGGCGGATTGTCCGAGCGGGAAATGGCGGCCCAAGTCCTCGATTCCATGGACATAGAGCGTGAGCGGGGCATTACCATCAAGGCTCAGTGTGTGACTCTGCACTACCAGGCTGCGGATGGCGCAAGCTACCAACTAAACTTCATCGATACACCCGGTCATGTTGACTTTAGCTACGAGGTTTCGCGTTCGCTGGCTGCCTGTGAAGGAGCGCTGTTGGTGGTGGATGCAGCTCAGGGTGTCGAAGCGCAGTCTGTGGCCAATTGCTATACGGCCATCGAGCAGGGGCTTGAAGTGCTGCCAGTGCTTAACAAGATCGATCTACCTCAGGCCGAGCCAGAGCGGGTGGCGGCCGAAATCGAAGAAATCATCGGCATCGACACATCCCATATTATTTCCGTATCAGCGAAAACGGGTGTCGGGGTTCCGGAATTGCTCGAGCAGCTGGTCGCACAAATTCCTCCACCCGAGGGCGATCGAGATGTGCCGCTGCAGGCGCTGATTATCGATTCCTGGTTCGATAACTATTTGGGCGTGGTCTCGCTGGTGCGCATCGTTCAAGGTCGCATCAACAAAGGTGAAAAGTTCATTGTTAAGTCCACTGGTAAAACCCACAGTGCTGATGAGCTTGGACGCTTTACCCCAAAACGCACGCCCGGCACGGCGTTAGAAGCGGGGGAAGTCGGTTACCTGGTTGCTAGCATCAAAGAGATTCGTGGTGCCCCGGTGGGCGATACCCTGGTTAGCGTGGGTGCTGCAGAGGTAGCGCAACTGCCGGGCTTTAGCCGGGTTAAGCCCCAGGTCTATGCCGGTTTGTTCCCAGTGAGTTCTGAGGATTTTGAAGACTTTCGCGAGGCACTGGCAAAGCTGACTCTCAATGACGCATCCCTGTTCTATGAGCCAGAATCATCGGATGCGTTGGGCTTTGGCTTTCGCTGCGGCTTTCTAGGGATGTTGCACATGGAGATTGTGCAGGAGCGTCTAGAGCGGGAATATGATCTTGATCTGATCACTTCGGCCCCCACGGTGGTCTATGAAGTTGAGATGCTGGATGGCAGCATCGAATCGGTCGACAATCCATCGAGCCTACCCAGCAACTACAAAACCATGCGTGAGCCTATCGCCGACGTGAGCATACTGACGCCCCAGGAGTATGTAGGAAGCGTCATGACGCTATGCGTTGAACGCCGGGGTGTACAAAAAAACATGCAGTTTTCCAGTGGCCAGGTGTCAATGAGCTGGGAGATGCCGCTGAACGAAGTGGTGATGGATTTCTTCGATCGACTGAAGTCCGTCAGTAAGGGATTTGCATCATTGGACTATAGCTTTTTGCGCTTTGAGCCAGCCAATCTAGTAAAATTGGACATCCTCATTAACGGCGACAAGGTGGATGCGCTGGCTAGCATTGTCCACCGGGACAACGCTCAGGTGCGCGGCCGGCAGTTGGCAGAAAAGATGAAAGAATTGATTCCCCGGCAGATGTTTGATGTGGCCATTCAAGCAGCCATCGGCGGCCAAATCATCGCGCGGCAGACTGTCAAAGCATTGCGCAAAAACGTTACTGCCAAGTGTTACGGCGGCGATGTCACCCGTAAGAAAAAGCTGCTGGAAAAGCAGAAGGCGGGTAAGAAACGAATGAAACAGGTTGGCCGGGTCGAAATTCCTCAGGAAGCTTTTCTGGCGGCGTTGAAGGTCGATCGTTAGGCATGGACATCGATTTTCCGTTGGTACTCAGTTGGACGGTGCTTGTCTGTGGCGCTGTTTGGTTGCTTGATGTGCTGTTTCTCCGTCCCCGACGCATGGCGTTGGCAGATTCGATCCGTCAGGGTGATCACACCGAGGCCGACATCGATCGTTCGTTGCGCGAGCCGCTGCTGGTGGAGTACGCGCGCTCATTCTTTCCCGTCCTGTTGCTGGTATTGCTGTTACGCAGCTTTCTGGCCGAGCCATATCAGATCCCGTCTGAGTCCATGGTTCCCACCTTAGCCGTGGGCGATTTCGTTCTAGTCAATAAATATGCCTACGGGTTGCGTTTGCCAGTACTCAAAACCAAGATAGTTGACGTTGGTGCGCCTGCAAGAGGCGATATCATGGTATTTATTCCGCCTCACGACCGCCGTTCCTTCATTAAGCGGGTGATCGGTCTGCCGGGTGACAAGGTGCGTTACGAGAATAAGGCCCTCTATATCAATGACGAACGGGTGGGATACGAATTCGAAGAAGAGTTTATGCTGCAGCTACCAGGAGGGCGGCTGCGGGTGCGCGCTTATACTGAATCCCTAGATGGTCGCGGCCACACGATTTATCGCTACCCCAGGCGTAATGATGGTGCGCGAAAAGAGTGGCTGGTGCCCGAGAACGCTTATTTTATGATGGGCGATAATCGTGGCCGTAGCGAAGATAGCCGAGCCTGGGGATTTGCAGAGGAATCGAACATTGTGGGCAAGGCTGTCGCCGTTTGGATGCACAAAGAGCCCGGTTGGCATTTACCCACGTTTGCTCGTAATCGGTGGTTGACCCAAGCGCCAACTGCGGAGGTCGCGATCAACCCCGCAACTCGCCAGGCGGCGACCCAATTGACCAGCCAGGTCGTGAAAGAGTAGGTCTTTAATGGAATACCAAGCAATGCAAGTCAGAAATTTCATCCCCAACGCCAAGCGGCAAAGCGGCCTGTCGTTGTGGGGGTACCTTTGGATTCTCTTAGGGGTTGCCGCTGCGGCAACCTTGATATTGCGGTTGGGCCCCCATTACCTGACTCACCGTACGGTGCAGAACATCGTAGACAGCCTCTCCAGCGAAAGCGTGCATCAGGCCGACAAGCGCGACATTCGCGAGAAACTGGCTAAACGCTTTCAGATTAACGGCCTGTACGACCTAGACCCCAAGAAGATGGTTGAGATCGACCGCACGAAAGAGCGCACCAAGTTGATCCTCGATTATGAGGTTCGTGAGCATGTCGTCGCCAATGCCGACGTCGTGCTCAAATTCCATGACGAATTCCAGTTCCAATAGCATCGCCTCACTCGAGTCGCTGCAGGCCAGGATCGGCTATCAGTTTCAGAACTCGTCGCTCCTTGAGCAGGCACTGACTCATCGTAGTGCTGTGCGCGAGGCAGCCGCTGGGAAGTTAGCGCATAACGAGCGTCTGGAGTTTCTAGGAGACGCAATATTAGGCCAGATCGTAGCCGCCCACTTGTACCGGTCGCTACCCTCGGCCAAAGAATCGGAGATGACCCTCAAGCGCGCTACCCTGGTGCGGCGCGAAACCCTGGCTGAGCTTGCCCGAGCCCTGAAGCTAAGTGCAGTTCTGCGACTGGGTGCAGGAGAGAAACGTAGCGGAATTGCCGACAACGATTCCATTCTCAGCGATGCCCTAGAAGCCCTGGTCGGTGCGATCTATCTAGACGGAGGTTTCGCCGGCGCACAGGAATTTGTCGACAAAGTCATGGGTTGGCGTTTTCGGGCTTTGGATGAGATTGCGACCAAAGATGCGAAAACTCGACTACAGGAGCTCATGCAAGGTCAGGGCTTACCGCTACCGAGTTACCAGATCGTACGCACCGAAGGCGCGCTACATGAGCAGACTTTTACCGTCGAATGCCGACTGGCTACTTTGGAGCGTAACAGTCTTGGGGTCGGCCATAGCCGTCGAGAGGCAGAAAAAGCTGCTGCCGCACAGCTGCTGACGGAGCTGGGTGCACATGACTAATGCCAGCACCCAGCGCTGCGGCTATGTAGCTCTAGTGGGCCGCCCGAACGTTGGCAAATCGACGCTGCTAAACCATTTGTTGGGCATGAAGCTCAGCATCACCTCGCGCAAACCCCAAACCACCCGGCACAATCTGCTTGGGGTAGATACTCGGGGTGTGAACCAAGCGTTGTATGTGGATACACCAGGCATTCACGATCCGCAACAGCGTGGCATGAACCGCTATATGGTAAAGAGTGCGCTGTCGGCGCTGAAAGACGTAGACCTGATCGTTTGGCTGGTGGAGCGAGAGTTGTTCACTGCAGAGGATGAACGTGTCCTAGAGCACATTCAGGCTGCCGAGCAACCGACGTTGGTAGCGCTAAACAAGATCGATCGACTGCGTGAGAAGTCCGCGCTTTTGCCTGCCATCGCCACGCTTTCTGAACGCTATGAGTTTGCCGCTTTTCTGCCAATTAGCGCCACCACGGGAGAGGGGGTTGAAGTATTGCGTCAAGCAGTGCACGAGCACCTGCCGGAGCGCGAACATCTGTTCCCGCCAGATCAGCTCACTGATCAGTCGGAGCGTTTCCTCGTAGCCGAGATCATTCGCGAGAAGCTCACCCGGCGTCTGGGTGATGAGCTGCCTTACGAGCTCAATGTTGGCATAGAGCACTTTAAAAGTAGCGATGCCGTAATCGACATCGCAGCCAACATCTATGTCGAGAAAGCGGGTCAAAAACAGATCGTGATTGGCAGCAAGGGCGAAAAGCTCAAGTCGATTGGCAGTGATGCTCGGGCCGATATCGAGCGTTTGTTGGATTCGAAAGTCATGTTGCGGTTGTGGGTCAAAGTCAAAGGCGGTTGGTCCAGCGATGAACGAACCCTACGGCAGTTTGGTTATGGCCCGGATTGAAGACGAGCCCGCCCTGGTACTGCACACCCGGCCTTATCGAGAGAGCAGCGTGTTGGTAGACCTGCTGACACCTCACCACGGTCGAGTTGCTTGCCTGCTGAAGGGCGGGCGTAACCGGCTGCCGGTGTTCTCCACTTTTCATGCGACCTGGTACGGTGGTCGCGAACTGGTAACGCTGGCCACCCCTAACGACGTCCGTAGCCAGTGGCTGCAAGGCGAAGCGACCAGCGCCGGGCTGTATATGAATGAGCTGATTATCCGCCTGGTGCGCGAACGGGAGCCACTGCCTGAGCTGTTTGCGATCACCTGCTGGGGGCTATCTGAATTTGCTCAGGGCAGCGATCTACGACCCGTGCTGCGCAGTTTTGAAAAGCTGCTGCTGGAGTCGCTTGGCTATGGCTTGAACTACGCATCGGAGCTCCATGGTGGGGCAGCAATCGAAGCCGACCATTGGTACCGCATGGTCGATGCTCACGGATTCGTCTGCGCAGCCAACCCGGCTCTTACTCCTCAGGAGGTAACTCGAGGATTTGCCTACAGCGGTGAGCAACTGCTGTTCAGCGGGCGTCTGCTGCAAAACATCGCCGATGAGCGATTCGAACTGGGCGCAGTGAATGCCGCGGCCAAACGATTGTTTCGGCGCGCTCTGGCACCGCTGTTGGGTGATCGACCGCTGAAGAGCCGAGAGCTGTTGTCGGGGTTTAAGGAGCAGGCAGAGTGAAGCCAGCAAATAGACAGGGCCCCACCGACGTATTATTGGACGTGGAGCGTATGGACCTGGACGGCTTCGGCGTTTCCGCCTACCAGAACAAAGTGGTGCGGGTGAAGGCGGCGCTTCCAGGTGAGGCTGTTACCGCGCGAATCCTCCGTAAGCGTAAAGGCGAATTGTTAGCGGAAGCAAAGGAGGTTTCCAGCTCCCATGGCGATCGCCGGCGAGCACCATGCAACCACTACCCGCGTTGTGGTGGCTGCGTACTGCAACACTTAGATTACTCAGCACAGCTGCGCTTTAAGCAGCAGCAACTGCTTGATGCCCTAAGCAGTCAAGGCATTGCGCCGTTGCAGGTCAGTGAGCCGGCCAGCGGGCCGCGCTTGCGCTATCGGCGCAAAGCGCGGCTTGGGGTAAAGCAGCTGAGCAATGAGCTGCTGGTGGGATTTCGCGAGAGCTTCAGTGCCAGAGTTGGTCGCCTGCAAGCCTGCGAAACGCTAGCTGATCCTTTTGGGCAAGAATTGGTTCATTACGCAGGTCTGATCAGCCAGCTGTCTTGCGCAGCCCAGGTGCCGCAGCTGGAGGTTGCCGCTGGAGACCATGAGCGTCAGGTGATTGTGCGCCATCTAGCGCCGATGTCGGCGCAGGATATGACCCTACTCGGTGAATTTGAACAGCAGCATGACTTGCGACTGCTCCTCCAAGCTGGTGGACCGAGCACGGTTTGTACATTGACCGCAGCACCTGTGCCGTTGCTCGAGTACGGACTACCGCAGTACGGTCTTTCATTGCAGTTTGCGGCTGCTCAATTCACCCAAGTCAATCCTTGGATCAATGCCAGGCTGGCCAGTGATATCGGCGCGTTGGTGCGGCAGCTTGGCGCGCGTCGGGCGTTGGACTTGTTCTGCGGCATAGGCAATTTTTCCCTGCCGCTTGCGCGCTTGGGTTTGCAGGTGCATGGGGTCGAGTTGGGCGAAGATGCAGTCGCACGAGCAACGGCAAACGCACAGCGGAACTCGCTGTCGAACCGTTGTGAATTTATTGCTGCGGATCTGTATGATCCAGGCGCAGCATCACTCAAAGTGCCTGCTGCTGAGCTATTGCTGCTGGACCCGCCACGTAGCGGCGCCGGTCCGAATCTTGGTCATTGGCTCGGTCCTGAGGTGCGCTCTGTGATCTACGTTTCTTGTAACCCAACAACATTTGCTAGCGATGCCCAGGTAATGGCCGATGCCGGCTTCGTGTTGGAGCGCGTGGGCATTTACGATATGTTCCCGCAAACCAGCCATGTGGAGACGCTGGGCTTGTTTCGCCGCTGATGGTCAGTCAGCGCAACAGCCTGCCGCGCTTGGCAGATGGCACTGCCAGTCTGAACGAATGGCTGCTGGCACTTCCAGAAAGTCACCCGCAATTGGACCATGAGCAGCTGCGCACCGCTGCCGCGCTACTAAGTCAAACTGCCCAGCCCGATGAGATTGAGCAGGGTCTGCAGATGGCGAATCTAGTGCTGGACATGAATCTTGATGCGGATTCGGTGTTGGCGGCACTGTACTACCGAGCGGTTCGGGTTGAGCAGCTGTCTTTGGACGAGGCGATGAACGCTTTACCCGCGGCTGCTGGATCTTTGCTCAGCGCCGTCTTGCGCATGGCATCTGTGCGCCTGTTGAGGCTCAGTAACACGCGCCTGCAGACCAGCGAAGCAGGTGACCAAGTTAGCAATATTCGAGCCATGGTGACGGCGCTAATCGACGACGTGCGTGTGGCGTTGATCAAGCTGGCGGAGCGCGTGGTGGCATTGCGTTGCGCAAAAACCAGCCCAAGACAGCGCCAGATTCGTATTGCCCAAGAAAGCCAGCGAGTGTTTGCGCCGCTGGCAGGCCGGCTTGGAATCTGGCACTTAAAGTGGGAACTGGAAGATCTGGCGCTGCGCTATCTCGACCCCGAGGCCTACCGCAGCATAGCAGGCCAGTTAGACGGCCGCCGGGCAGACCGCGAGCAGAGAGTGGCCCAAGTGGCTGAAGAGGTGCGGCTGATGCTAAGCGAGGCCGGAATCGAGGTCGAAGTGCACGCTCGGGCGAAGCATATCTATAGCATCTGGAAAAAAATGCAGGACAAGCAACTCAGCTTCAATGAGGTTTACGATGTGCGGGCGGTGCGTGTGCTGTTACCAAACATTGCCCAATGTTACGCGGCACTGGGTTTGATCCACACGCGCTGGTCGCACGTTCCCAGTGAGTTCGATGATTATATTGCGGTGCCGAAGGACAATGGCTATCGCTCAATTCATACCGCAGTACGCGATGATCAAGAAAAAACCCTGGAAGTGCAGATTCGAACTCACGAGATGCATCGGGAGGCAGAGCTCGGCGTTTGCGCGCATTGGGCTTACAAGGGGGATGATAGCGCAGGCGATGAGTCGACGGCACATTCTGCTGATCCTTATTCGGACAAACTGGATTGGCTCCGACAGACGTTGGAGTGGCAAGACACTTTAGCCTGGTCTGAAGGCCTGGCGGATCTACTGGACTCTGGCCAAGCAGAGCAGCGGGTGTTCGTTTACACCCCGGCGGGCCATGTGATCGACTTGTTGCAGGGCTCTACCGCCATCGACTTTGCCTATCGCGTGCATACACAAGTGGGTCACAGCTGCATTGGGGCATTGATCGATGGACGGCCTGTACCTTTGCAAAGACCTCTGCGAAACGGCGAGCGTGTGGAGATTCTGAGATCCTCGATGGCGCAACCGTCCATGGATTGGCTGGACTACTCCCTTGGATTTGCCAGAACCGCTCGAGCACGAGAAAAGATCGAAGATTTCTGGCGTAACGCGCCTCACACTCAGACTGCGGCGGTGAGCCGTGCCCGCTTTGCCCGTTTACTGGAGCAACTTGGCTGGCCGATGCCGACACCAGCACAGTTGCAGCAAGCCTGTGCGCCTTTGGGTGAATTTAGTGATGAAGCATTGTTCTATGCTTTAGGTACAGGAGATCTCCCACTGTTCGATGTCATGGTTGCGCTTGAGCGACAAGGTTTTGGCGGCCAACTCGCGCTGATTAGCAGTGCCGAACAGTCCTCTGTGCGTACCCAGCTGGCAATAAATGGGGAAAATCGTGACGGATTGTTACGAGACGTAGCACTTTTGCTCAGTGAGCAGCAGGTAGCTCTGCTTTCGACCTTGGCAACGGGCGACGAAAGTGGCAGCGCGGCTCGTATGCTATTGAAGATTGAAACGCTGACCTTCCCCGAACTGCTGCGCATTCTGGTCCTGCTGTTGCAAGTTCCCGGCGTCACAGACGTTCGCCGGGTTCTGACATAGTTTTTACGTTTTTGTCGCGACTGTGCCACGCTGCGGTGCAGCAGAGTATTTCAACCGAGGCGTAAATGCGCCTCGCTGGTATTAAAAGGAGACAAGTCCATGCGAATTATCTTGCTGGGACCGCCTGGAGCCGGAAAAGGCACGCAGGCTCGCTATATTTGCGAAGCCTTTAGCATTCCGCAAATTTCTACGGGAGACATGCTACGTGCTGCAGTGGCGGACGAAACGCCATTGGGTTTGCAAGTAAAGGCAGTGATGGACTCAGGTGCTTTGGTATCGGACGAAATCATCATCGCTTTGGTTAAAGAACGCATTGCACAGCCCGATTGTGCAAATGGGTTCCTATTTGATGGGTTTCCGCGGACGATTCCGCAAGCACAAGCGCTCGTAGAAGCCGCAGTAGAGATCGATTGCGTCGTTGAAATTAAGGTCCCGGACGAAGAGATTGTGCGACGAATGAGCGGCAGACGGGTGCATATGGCGTCTGGACGCACCTATCACGTCATCTTTAACCCGCCGAAGGTGGAAAATATCGATGATGCGACGGGAGAAGCGCTAATTCAGCGTGATGATGACGCAGAAGACACTGTGCGCGACCGTTTAGCGGTTTATCACGAACAAACGCATCCGTTAGTGGAGTTTTATCAGTCGCGTGCTAATGACGACGGTGTAAATGTGCGCTACGTCTCTGTTGATGGGCTAGGTGAAGTCGAAAGCGTTCAAAATGACATCTTTAAAAAGCTGCGAAACTAGTAGTGATATTTTTTCTTTTATTCTCTATTATTCGCAACGATTTTTAAGTTGCATACTTGATTCTTCATGTCAATGCAGCTGCTTCGCCAAAGACCGAGTCAACTCGATCCGAACGCAAAGCAGAGACCGAAGTTAAGAGCTCCGAAACCGGGGCACTTGACCGAAGTGACTTCTAATCAGGCGGCGCAAACACCGACGGGATTTGCGTAGTGCTCAGTCAGAGATGGCGCAGTAGACAGCTTGATCAGGGTGACATTGACGGTGATCCAGCAGGGCCTGTGCCTGCAGGGTCCGGGACTCAGGTGGTGGGCTTAGGAATCATCATCGCTAACAGTAGGACTACTAAAGGAGACCTGCATGCCGACAAAGAAGAAGGCTGCGGCCAAACGGAAGAAGAAGGCGAGCAAACGCAAGGCCGTAACTAAACGCAAAGTTGCCAAGAAAAAGACAACCAAGCGTAAAGTTGCAAAGCGTAAAACCGCCAAAAAAGCAGTAAAACGCAAGGCCGCCAAGCGCAAGACCGCTAAGCGCAAGACGGCTAAGAGGAAGACTGCAAAGCGTAAAACCGCGAAGCGTAAGACCGCTAAGCGTAAGACGAAGAAGAAGGCCGCTAAGCGTAAAACCGCGAAGCGCAAGACCGCTAAGCGTAAGACGAAGAAGAAGTCCGCTAAGCGTAAAACCGCGAAGCGCAAGACCGCTAAGCGTAAGACGAAGAAGAAGTCTGCTAAGCGTAAAACCGCGAAGCGCAAGACCGCTAAGCGTAAGACGAAGAAGAAGACCGCTAAGCGTAAAACCGCTAAGCGGAAGACTGCTAAGCGTAAAACCGCGAAGCGGAAAACTGCGCGTAAGCGTCGTTAACTAAGACGCTTTGCGTCTCACTGTCGCCTTGCGACGGTGAAGAAAGCGCCCTTCGGGGCGCTTTTTTGTGTCTGATCCTTGTTTAATCGTAGAAAAACGCCCGCTTTGCAAAGGCACAACGACCCAACTCGCGTCAAAGTAAGCCTTGAAAGGGCAATACTTCGACGATTCTCCCGCTTTCTGCGTTTCCCCAGCTCTTTTGCAACCTTATTAAGCAATTCGCTTCCCTAAAAGAAGCTAGTCGGTTTGAACTCTGGTCGCCGGTGGGGGTGACTGTGGTGATGCCCGCCGCGGATGACAAGTAACCTCTTTGGAATTCTTCGCGACCGGATTTGTGTTGAATATCTTTAGTCAGTGTCGCCGTCGTGGTAACTACAGGCTCCTCTTGCGCACCAGCAAGCGCCAATATGGCGGGCTGGGCCAGCAGGAGAAAAGTGACGGCGGTGGAAACCGGATTCCCGGGTAATCCAAGATACCAGGCATCGCCTAAGCGACCGAATGCAAGTGGTTTGCCTGGTTTGACGTTCAATTGCCAAAAGTTCAAAGCACCGTCGTTGCGAACGATCTCGGTGAGATGGTCTGCATCGCCGACGGACACGCCGCCGCTGGTGATAATGAGATCAGCACTGCTGGCGTCCGCCAGCGCTCGACGAATGACTTGCGGGTCATCAGCTAGCCGACCACCGTCCAGTACCGTCACTGGTAGGGCGCGAATAAGTGCACGCAACAACAGCCGGTTGGAATCGTAAATCTGTCCCGGGCCAAGTGGCGAGCCTGGTTGAATCAGCTCATCGCCGCTCGAGAAGATTGCCACTGTTGGCTTTCGGCGGACCTGAACCTGGTCGATGCCGCAAGCAGCAAGCCAACTGAGCATGAATGGGTTGAGGCGCACACCGGCCTCAATCAGAGGCTGACCAGAGCCGACGTCGTGGCCAATGGCGCGAATGTTGTCACCGGGGTTGGGTGCTTGGGCTATTGTCAATCGATCGTCGTCGAGCATTGTCTGCTCTTGGATGACCACCGTGTCCGTGTCTTCTGGGACCATTGCGCCGGTGGTGATTCTGACGCACTGTTGTGAACCAACAGCGCCAGAAAACGGATGCCCCGCCAGTGCGGTACCAACCAATTGCAGCGGTAAGGCTTGGTCGTAAAGCGCGCTGTTGTAGGCATAGCCGTCCATGGCTGAACTGGCGAATGGTGGCAAGCTCAGCGGGGCAGTTACCGAGCACGCCAGCACGCGGTTCCAGGCGTCTTCGGTTTTCACGGTTTCGGTCTTTGCCACAGCGTCGATTGCTGTACGAATCTCGGAAACGGCTTGTTCTAGATCTAGGCGCGGTATACTCAACGGTCAGTCTCGCTGTGTTCAGACGAATATCATAAACCCGAAATTGCCAGTGAACTGGACTGATGCCGCTGTTTTGGCTGTGGAAACCTCATCCTCCAGATGTTGCGTCGCGTTGCGAGCTGCGGGTGAGCTGTATTGTGAAGATGTAGAGGCGGAGCGTTCGCATAAGGAAATGCTGCTGCCTATGATTAATCGGCTATGTCAGCAGGCACAGATTGAGGTACGCCAGCTAGAGGCCATCGCTTGTGGCGCTGGTCCCGGATCCTTCACTGGTGTGCGCATCGGCGTCGCCGCCGTGCAAGCGTTGGCCTTGGTTGCCCAGTGCCCGGTGCTCATGGTGAATTCATTGGATGTGCTGGCAACGGCTGCCCAGCGGAGCGTGCCTCAAGCAAACTGGCAGAACGCTGTCGTGCTTTGTGCACGGCGCTCTCGGGGCCAAGCATACTATGTTGCCGGCTACACGTTTGCGCAGAGCACTGCGTCCGCGGAGCTAGAACGCTCACCCATGGCACTGTGCACAAACCTGCAGGAATTTCGAGCTTGGACTGAGTCGTTGGCTGACGAGTTCGCAGGCGAGCAGCGCTTCTGTGGAGAACGCCCCCCGTGGTTAGCTGGTGCCCAGTGCGCTGATTTAAGCGCTACCGCGGTTGTTCCCAGTGCCCACAACACCATGCAGGTAGCTCTGCTCGGCTTAGCCGCTGGCAGTTACGTAGCCCCCGCAGCCGCGTTGCCGATATATTTGCCGGAAGATTCACCTTGGCAGCGCCAGCAGAGCGATTCTTGAGGTGCGCGCTATACTCCAATTTGCATGAGTCTAATCACTGGCATCTCTGTTCCAGCTGCACCAGCCGCGCCTTCCCGTGGTTCGGCGCCTGGGCTGCTGCCCAAAGGTGCAGCTCAGGAGCTACGAGCACTGCCTGGCGAGGCAACTGCGGCATCGCCTGTGGATTATCTCGGAGCGACCGCGGGTGCAACTTTGCGACGTTTATCCGCGCACTCGAGCCCAGCGAGAAGCGCGTTGTGGCTCTATGATGTAACACAATCCGGCACATCTCCCAGAGCCGGGCAGCGCGTCGATTTGCAGATTTGACGAACGTCGAGCTGTATTGTGAACCGGACGATTCCGCCGCTGTCGAGGCATATGCCGAGCACTTCACCCTGCGCGCCGTGTCTCGCGCCCAGTGGCCAGATCTGGCTGGTAAGGAAACGAACTGGTGGCTGCAGTACCGCGAGCAGCGCTTGCGCCTGTGTCGTGGCGCGGATGCGAAGGGCGTATGCGTTGATCCTGCAGAGGTTCGACGGCGCGCGGTTCGTAGCTCTGAGCTGGCTCGCGCTTGTGGTCTAGCTGGTGGTCGCAACGGTTTAAGAGACAGAGTCTGTTCACTACTTGACGGCACCTGTGGCTGGGGGGTCGATGCGCTAACGCTTGCTCAGCTGGGCGCTGAGGTCACTATGCTCGAGCACTCTGCTGTGGTTTGGGCGCTGGCCAATGATCTGTTGCAAACTCAAGCTGCGTTGCCGGTCACCCTGCATCATGCTGAGCTGAGTCAGTGGTTGGTGCAGCAAGAGCCGGGAAGGTTTGACGTGATATACCTGGATCCCATGTTTCCAGCGCGCAACAAGACGGCGGCTCCAAATAAGCGGCTGCAATACTTGGCTGCGCTGGTAGCTGCAGCGCCCCTGCCCATGGCCTCGACCCTAGACGAATGGCTGGCACTTTGCCGCCGCCATGCGCGCGCACGCGTGGTATTGAAGCGCCGTCGCAATGACCCGCCGTTGGCTCAAGCACCTAGCTGGCAAATACAGGGTCGCAGCATCCGCTACGACGTCTACAGGCCCACCCAGCCGTAGTTACAGCATGATCGAAGGGCGGCTCGTGAGCTATTTCATGCTCGCAGCACTGACTGCTGGAAGCTCACATCGATAACCGAGCCAGAGGCTCGCATAACGTCTAGTACGGTCTGAGTGGGACACAGCCCGCCGTCGTCGCTTTCTCGAACCAGGCCGCGCTCGATGAGTGCTGCGATGAAACCGTCGAACAATCTCTCATCGAAAAATTCCGGTGAATTCAATCCCAACAGGCGCGACAATTTCTTGGCTACCCGCTGACTGCGAAGACGCAAGTTTTCGGAGTCAAGCTCCCCTGGCTGAGCTCGAGTGAGCTGGGCGATGACGATGTACATTCGCTCGAGAATTTGTGATACCACCTGGCCCAGCAGCGCTAGACGCTGAGCGTTCGGGTCGGTGACCTCGGGAGGGCGTAGTTGCTCGCTGTCTGCCTTGAGCAAACCGACGGCAACTAAGTGATCAATCCAACGATCATAAGCACCCTCATCCACCAGCGTGCTCAGCTCTAGGGCTAGGAATGGAAAAAGCGTAGCCAGCATTGCTCGCAGTCGCTGGCGCTCTATGGGTCGCCGACGTTTGACGACTAGGCACGCGATCAGCGCCGGTAGCGCCAAAGTGTGGGTTACATTGTTGCGATACCAGGTCATTAATACAGCCGTGTAAGGGTCGTGGCTGACAAGCTCACCAAACTCAGTGGCTTCTTTTTGGGCAAATCCCAGACGCACCACTTCGTCAATGGCCTGAGCGCCGTCAAACTCCGGTAGTAAGTAGTTGTGGTGCTGGCCATCCATACGTAGCAGCTGTTGGTACAGGTCGATCTGACTGGTCAGCAGCTCGCATTCGATGGCAAGCCGGGGTGTCGCCAGGGTGACTAAAGCGACCATGTTCACCGGATTTAGCACTGCGGCCTCGTTGATGGCGGCCATGAGCGATTCGCCCAGTCTGGTGTGCCGCTCGGCGTCGCTTCCTGGGTTCGTTTCGAGCCACTGCTCCAAGCTAATTGGCGTCCCGACATTGACGATGACTTTGCCAAAATTCTGCCGTATCAGGCGCACGTTGCGGAGTACGTCGGTGAAGTTTTCCTTATGTTTACGGCCGCCCCGAAGCTGCTCGTGGTAGGCATTGGCTTCAATGAGCTTTTCGTAGCTGAAATAGACTGGAACGAAAGACACCGGCCGTGGAATGCCACGACGGTAGTGATCCAGTGTCATCCGTAACAGCCCCGTCCTCGCGGGCAACAACCGACCTGTGCGGCTGCGGCCACCTTCGGGGAAGAACTCCACACAGTGTCCCCGGCGATAAACCTGGTACAAATATTCGGAGAACACCGCGGTATAAAGCGCGTCGTCGCGAAAGCTGCGGCGCATAAAAAATGCGCCACCGCGGCGCAAGATATTACCGATCACTGGGATGTCTAGATTGTCGCCTGCAGCAATGTGCGGAATCATTCGACCGTGTTGAAACAACAGATAGGACAGCAATAGATAATCTACGTGGCTACGATGAGAAGGCACGTAGATTATCGTGTGGCCCTCGATATTCTGCGAGAGCCCGTCTAAGCCCTGAATTTCTACGCCGTCGTAGATGCGGTTCCAAAACCAGCGCAGCAGACGCTCTAGGACCCGCACGGTGGCATAGGACATGTTCGAGAAGATGCTGCGCGTGTGCTTCTGGGCTGCCCGGTTCAGACCTTTGCCCGTACGTGTGCGTCGGCGCTCGCTGTCTTTGCTGTCGGCGTTGGCACTGTCCTGGGTCAGGCGGGCGATGGTCTCACGAACTCGGCGGCTATCGACGACTTGGCTGGAGAGCGTGCGACGGTGGGAAAAATCCGGCCCCATTGCCGATAGCCTTAGGTCTCGCAACTGCACTCTTAGCAATCTAGCGGTGCGACGCAATAGGCGTGGTGGGTCGAGCTCAGCGTCAGCGAGCTCTGACAACGGCAGTGCTCGACCGAAGCTGACGACGATGTCGCGGCGATTAAACAGCAGGTTTAGAAAACGGCGTAGCCGCGAAGTTACTGCCCAGTTCTCCGAAAGCATCAATCGCCATAATGATCCCTCGCGATTCGGAGCGCGTCCCCATTGGACCATGACGGGTACCAGCGCGGCTGGCTGGTCATTGCGACTGCGTGCCGCAAGTGTGCCCGCGGTGTCGAGGATGCGGGTCATACGTTGCGAGTGGCGGGTCATGGTGTTGCGCCGCAATAGGCCCTTGCCTGGTCGATTGAGAAAGAAAAAGCGGCGGGCTTCTGTGTGTTCCCCCAGTGTTATCGCGGATAGCGGCCCGGCGATACCCTGTTCCGCACACATGAGGTCCAACACGATGATGTCAGACAGGGAACGATTGCCGAGCACGTAGATCTGCTGCTCGGAATCTGATAGGGGTGGTTTGCTACCGAGTTTCGGCCGAGCGATGCGCTCGATCACCGCGCGCGAGAGACGGTAGCGCAATGAGCGCGCGTGATTGCCAGCGACGCTCACAAGCGCTATGAATTCACGGCGAAAGATTCAACCCGGGAGCTGGCGGCAGATGACGGCCGGTAGCCCTCGTCGTTACTGAGGGCTTTAGCGATCGTTATTGAGCGGCAGGCGCTTGCCCTCGACCACGTCATCCAAGTCTTCGTAGCCGGCTCCCCGCGTCCGGATTTCCACTTCCCAGATGTTGCTGTATTTGCGGTTGGTGACTTCGTTGGCATCTTTTTTGTTGCGAATCACACTGGGCCGCAAGAATACCAATAAGTTTCGCTTGGTGTGGGACTTGTTCTTAGACCTGAACAGGTGGCCGAGGACGGGAATATCGCCCAGCAGCGGCACCTTGCGGGTGGAGTCGGAGATGTCATCCTGCATCAAGCCGCCAAGCACAATGGTCTGCTTGTCGTTAGCCAGAATGGTTGTGTCGATGGTGCGTTTGGAGGTGACCACGTCGGAGAACCCGTCAGCGCCGATGGGGATGCCGGAGTCGACCACGTTGGTGACTTCCTGGGCGACTTCTAGGCGCACCGCATCCCCGTCATGCACATGTGGGGTTACAGTTAGCTGCAGTCCGACGTCCTCACGCTGAATCGTGGTGAAGGGGTTGTTGACGCCGTCTGCGGCCGTGGTAAACGAACCGGTTCGGAACGGAACTTCGTTACCGACCACAATCTTCGCTTCCTGATTGTCGAGGGTTAGTATGCTCGGGGTTGAGAGTAGGTTGGCATCGGTGTTGGTCGCGAGCGCTTGTATGACCGCGCCAAAAGATACACCGCCCGCATCGATTTTCGCTGCTGCGATCGTTGGGCTGGAGATGCTCCCAATGCCCGAAATAACGTCGATGCCGTCGCCGTCTTCATTGACAATGCCGCTAAGCAAGGAGCCGACAGTGCCGTTTAACGTGGTGCTTGCTAATGGCACTGTCTGACCTGATTCGTCTGCTATAGCCATCTCAACGCCATAGGTCGAAGTGTCACTAATAGATATCTCAACAATGGCGGCTTCGATCAACACCTGTGAACGCCGAATGTCCAAAGCTTTGACCAGCTCCTTTATCTCCGCGATCTTCCCCGGGTCTGCCTTAACTACGATGGCGTTCAGCGACTCGTCGGCCTGAATGTTGGTTTGTTGAGCGCCATCCTCTTCACCGCCACCGGGCGTACTCGATAAACCGTTTAGAATTTCAGCCACTGCCGTCGCCTCTGCATGGCGCAGGGGTATGACTTGGGTGGAGCCGGACGCTGTGGTCGGTTGATCCAATTTGTCGACCAGTTTCAGTACTTCTGCGACGGGTCGAGATTTGCCTTTCACAATCAGGGTGTTGTTGCGCTCGTTGGCAATCAGGGTAATCTTCTGAGGACCTTTAGCGCCGCGGCCGATCTGATCTGGCGCGACACGCTCGAGCAGCGCAACCACAGTGCCCACCCACGCATCCTTCATGGGTACCACGATCATCTCATCTTCGTCCGCGACATCGATTTGGCGGATAATGCGCATCAACCGAATGATATTGTCGGCGTGATCACTGATGATAACGATGTTTGGCTGGGCCACCGCGGCGATATGCCCGTACTGGGGAATGAGCGGGCGCAAAATCTTCATTAGTTCAGCGGAATCAACGTTCTGCGCGGCGACGACTCTAGTAACCAACTCCTCAGGAGATACCGCGCCTAGATCACCACGCGCGCCCGGCGTTTGTTTGCCCATGGCGTTCTGTTGAATGCGTACGACTTCGCCGGACTGGGTGGCGGTGAAATTGTGCACGCGCAACACTGAAAGAAACAATGCATAGACCGCATCGCGATCCATGCTGGTGTTGGACATGACGGTGACATTGCCCTTGAGCCGGGGATCGATGATGAAGGTCTTGCCGGTGATCTCAGCTACCTGAGAAACGAACTCGTGGATGTCGGCGTTCTTGATATTGATCTTCCAGGTTTGCTCCTGAGCCAACGTTGGGACGCTCAGCAGAAGCGCGCTGATAAAGACAACTGTGGCCCGTTGCAAGCGGGTGAAGTTCAAGGCCATGGCGATAAATTGGGTCATAGTTACTTCAACGATGCGGTGACGTAAAAGCGGCGTGAGCCGCGCTGTACCTCGAGTCGTGCAGATCCTTGTGCAAGTAAGCTGTTCATTTGTAATTGATCCTGCTGGACATTGCCAACGGGCTGACCGTTCACAGATAAAATCACGTCGCCGGATTTCAGCCCGGTTCGGCTTAAATAGGGGGAGCTGGCCAGATTTCCTAGCTGGTAGCCCCCGCCTTGCGCTC
This sequence comes from Pseudomonadales bacterium, assembly GCA_051027215.1. Taxonomy (GTDB): domain Bacteria; phylum Pseudomonadota; class Gammaproteobacteria; order Pseudomonadales; family Azotimanducaceae; genus CALHVX01. Next base: position 35,798 of record JBPCXR010000268.1, read on the forward strand.
CTGAGACCGGCTTCACGCCGAGCTCGTTGAGCAGTCCCTCGGGATCCTCTGTGAGCTTGTCACGATACGCTTCCAAAAATTCCCGGGGGGTACGAGGCTGTCGTTCTGCGACGGACTCCCCATAAGAAGCGTCGCCTCCGTCGCTCTCCGTGGCCTCGTTGCCGGGGACTGTTGCATCCTCTTCATGGGGATCGGCGACGAAACCACTACTAAGGGTGGTGAACTCCAATTTCTCATTGATACCACCGCGGCGCAGAATAATGTGGGTGCCATACACTTCCACCAAGGTGGCATTACCTGGAACGTCTTCACCCACTGCATACAGCTTGCCCGCCTTGTTCTTCTGGGCGACGATTGCCGCAGAATCTTCAGGTACCTCTGCCACGAATACCCCGTGCAGCTCCAACGGCAGACGGGTAACTTCAACATCGGTTTGGTCTGCCTGGGCCACTGCTTCTTGCACGAACTCGCCAAAAAGGTGCTTGTTGGCAACTGTGTTGACATTAAATGGTTGACGCAGGGCGCCACTATTAGGTGTGGGCACAGGGCTAGTCTTGGCGGAGGCCATAGCGGAGGTGCTGGCTGGATCGGCAACAAAGTACAGCACGCCTGTTGCCAGGGTGTAGGCAATTCCCACGACGATGAGCCAGCGCGCCAGTTCGGCGGCCCTGGGTAGCCATTGATTCAATACTGCGGTCATGTTCGTCCTTTGTCCCCTAGAAGATCTTAGAAGACCTGCTGCTCGACCTCCAGAACCACCGCGTGATCCGGTTCACTGCCTGGCCATGGCATACCCACAATTTGTGTAAAGCGCCGGGTCAGTGAAACTTTGACGAATCCTGAATCCATCAGACGAAGAGTAAGCACCGGAAAATTAACGCCGTCTGAATAAATCGTCGCCAGTGGTAGATCGGCCTCATCCAAGCTCAAATCGGCCCGCATTGGCGGCAGCTGCTGGGTCGCTTGGCGTCCTTCTAAAGCATAGCTCACAATGCCGCCAGCCCAGTGGATCTGCCCATTTAGTGCGGTAACGCGCTGTTCAACCAGTTCGACGCTGACGGCCTCGGGCTCCAGCGCGCCTGACATCGACAGCTCATAGTCAGCCAGCAGCTGATTGATCAGCGCGGCCTGCACTTCGCCATTGGTGCTCGCATTGACGCTTTTGGTAGCGACAGCCACCTCACCGGTCAGTGCCAGGTTGGAACCCGCCAGCTGGTAGCTTGCGGCCATACGCCCGCTGAGCAGTGCCGTTGGTTGAGCGCGCCAATGCAGATCGCCCAACGGTGTCTGTGCGACCGCCAGTAGCCCTTGACCTTGCCACAGCGTACCGCGCAACTGTTGCACATCGATGTCGGGCACAGTCGCCAGCGGCTGCTTCAGCAAGGTTGCTGGAGCCATGTAGATCAGTAGCGCGATAATGACGACGATACCGACCAGCACATAGCGAATCATGTCGCTGACTCTAGCTGGATTAAAATTTCTTGGTAGATCTGTGCCAGCGGTGCTAAATCACTCACGCGTACACATTCATCAATCTTGTGGATGGTAGCGTTGCATGGCCCGAGCTCCACTACCTGGACACCCAACGGTGCAATGAAGCGACCGTCAGAGGTACCACCCGAGGTCGATAGAGCCGGTGGGGCGCCGGTAACCTGAGCAATAGCCGCAGACACCGCGGCAGTCAGCGTCCCTCGCGGTGTTAGGAATGGCTCACCGGATAACGTCCACTCGAGCTCATAGTGCAGATCAAAGTGCGCGAGCAACTCAGCCACTCGTTGCTTTAAGCCTTCCGCCGTTTGTTCAGTGCAAAAGCGAAAATTAAACCAAGCTTCTACCTGCCCTGGCACCACATTGCTGGCCCCGGTCCCACCATTGATGTTAGAGATTTGCAGGCTGGTAGCGGGATAGTAGTCATTGCCTTCATCCCACACGGTGTTTGCCAGTTCTGCCAGTGCTGGTGCTAGCGCGTGGATCGGATTGCTGGCCAGTTCTGGGTAAGCAACATGCCCCTGTTTGCCGATGGCAGTTAGATGCGCATTGAGCGAGCCGCGGCGGCCGTTGCGCACTACATCACCCAGGTGCTGCGAAGAAGAAGGCTCGCCGACGATACAGTAGTCTGGGCACTGGCCGCGCTCGCGCAGCAACTCGACTACTCGCACTGTGCCGTCCACCGCAGGGCCTTCCTCGTCACTGGTGATCAGAAAGCCAATTTGCAAACGCGGAGTGCTGCTACTGAGCAATTGTTCGCAGGCGACGACCATGGCTGCGAGGCTCGCTTTCATGTCCGCAGCGCCGCGCCCATAAAGAAAGCCGTCTTTGATTTGAGCGGCGAAGGGGTCTACCGACCATTGTGAGCGCGGACCGGTGGGTACTACGTCCGTATGCCCGGCGAATATCACCCATGGCCCAGCGTCGCCCCAAGTGGCCCAGAGATTGTCCACTGCGCCGTAGCGCAGGTGCTCGATCTCGAATCCTAGTGGCGCTAAGCGCTCGGCGATTAAGCGCTGACAGCCGCCATCGTCTGGCGTTACGCTGGGACATTGCACCAGCGTTTGGGTCAACGCTAGTACTGCATCGGCCAGCGGTTCAGTTGTGCGCGTGGAGGGCATCGTTTAAGGCGATAGCTTTGCGATTGGTGCGGCATTCGACCCGGCCGTTGCGGGCGTTGCGAATGAATAGCAGGTCCGTCACGCCGGCCAGTTCTCGAGCCTTCACCATTTTCGCTTCGTTGCCGGCTTCATCCAGAACTTGTACCGGCGTGCCAGCGGTTATGTACAGACCGGCTTCGATGGTAGAGCGATCGCCTAGTGGAATACCGGTTCCGGCATTCGCGCCGATTAGGCAGTGCTCGCCAACGGTAATGCGAATCTCACCACCGCCAGAAAGTGTTCCCTGGGTGCTAGAGCTACCCCCAAGGTCGGAGTGAGCGCCGACCATAACACCCTGAGAGATGCGCCCTTCAATCATGCTCGGGCCAATGGTACCGGCGTTGAAGTTAACGAAACCCTCGTGCATCACCGTGCTGCCATCGCCCAAGTAAGCACCGAGACGAACGCGAGAGCTGTCGGCAATGCGTACCCCAGTTGGGTTCACGTAGTTCGTCATCTTCGGAAATTTGTCGATCGCGGTCACGTCCAGTGGCGCGCCCTGTAGGCGCGCGTGAATTTGCGCTTCGCTGATTTCGTCCACTGCCACAGGGCCTCTATTGGTCCACACCACATTTGGCAGTTGGGCGAAAATGTCCGAAAGGTTAAGGCTGTTCGGCAAAGCTAAGCGATGTGATAACAGGTGTAGCTTCAGATACGCTGATGCTGTGCTGTCGATCGCTTGGTCTTGAGGCAAATTGCACAGAACTAAGGGCCGATCTGCTTCGGCCAAGAGCCGCGCAGCACGCTGGAGTTGGGCATCTGCAGTGATGTCGGCAAGGGTCGCGGCGGCCTCTGCGGAGACTTCCGTGGCACCTTTCTGGGCCTTGAGCCAATCCTGCTCGGCGCCGCTAGCCTGAACTCGAGGCGCGGGAAAGAAACAATCCAGCATCTGGCCGCTGCCAGCGTAACTTGCCAGGCCTAATCCGAAGGCGTTGAGAGACTGAGAGCTGTCCATGGTTCGCGATCCATGTCTATTTGCGGGCGCGGTAACCTATCACACCCGCTTTTTAAGGACACTGTTTGCCGTTGTGTGTGTAGCGCAAGCGAGCGGTCATTGCTGGCAGCTGTGATCGGCAAATCGAGCGAGACGCGCTGCGGCCTCCCGACACTCCGTAAGGGGGGCGACCCAGGCAATACGGACATGGCCACTTCCTGGATTCGGATCGCCACGTCCCAGGAAAGATCCAGGCAGCACAGTGATGTGTTCCGATTCGAACAGTGCGCTGGCGAAGCTTACGTCGTCCCCAGGCACAGGTAGCCAATAAAAAAAGCCGCCTTCAGGGCTGTTTACGGAAAAACGTGGGGCCAGCACCGGCAGTACCGCATTGAACTTTTCGCGGTAGGCCAACCTGTTGGCGGCCACGTGGGCTTCATCTGCCCAAGCCAAGGCGCTTACTGCTTGAGTGTGCGCCGGTAGGGCGCAGCCCTGATAGGTTCGATACTTCAAGTACTGTGCCAGCAGTTCGGCGTTTCCGGCCACCAGACCGCTGCGTAGGCCGGGCAGGTTGGAACGCTTGGAAAGGCTGTTAAACACCAAGCAGCGATGAAACTCAGGATCGCCTGCCGCTGCAGCTGCCTGCAACAAGCCAACGGGCGGTTGGGCTTCATCGGGGTAAATCTCCGAGTAGCACTCGTCGGAGGCGATGACAAAATCGTATTCGTGGGCCAGTGCCAGCAGCTTGCGTAGGTCTGTTTCGCTGGCTACTGCGCCGGTTGGGTTGCCAGGTGAGCACAGATACAGCAGTTCTAGATTGCGCCATGTGCTTGGGCTGATCCGCTCCCAATCCGGCTGATAGTTGCGCTCGCCGGTGCACGGCAAGTACAGCGGTTGGGCGTTGCCCATGAGCGCCGCGCCTTCGTAGATCTGGTAGAAAGGGTTCGGCAATCCGACGATTGCCGAGGAGCGTCTCGACAACAGGGCTTGAGCAACGGAAAACAGGGCTTCGCGCGTGCCTGCCACAGGTAACACCTGGCGCGCTGGATCGACGCGAATCCCATAACGGCGACTGAGCCACTGGGCCATAGCTTCGCGCAGCGCGTCGCTGCCCCGCGTAGTGGGGTAGGCGCCCAACGAAGCTCGCAAAGCGCTTGGTTCCGACAACGCTTTAACAACGAAATCGGGAGCTGGATGTTTGGGTTCGCCAAGGGAGAGCGCAATGTGAGGTTTATCTGCCGGTGCCGTCAGCGTGCCTTTCATTTGTGCAAGCCGTTCGAACGGATAGGCGTGCAAGCGCGCTAAGGCGGGATTAGTCATTTAGCGCTTGCCGATCGAGTTCCTGGCGCACGTGGTTTTCGAGCTCGTAGATGGTTTGCTGATTGCGAATCGGCTGATTGTTCGCATCGACGATATGAAAGCTGTCTTCGACACGATCGCCTAAGGTGTTGATGCGGGCATCGGTCACCGACACTCCCAGCTTGATAAAGAGCAAGCCAATGCGTGCCAGGATCCCTGGCCTATCGGAAGCGACGATGGTGAGAACACTGTGGTCTGCGCTCGGCGGGGTTACCAGTTCCACCTCGGTGGGCCGAGTCAATTGCCTGACCCGGCGGTCGAGCCTACGTGAGCGGGTACTGTTGATTCTAGCCGGATCGCGCATGGCTTCTTCGAGTTTGCTCTTGATGCGTGCCCAGAGGACTTTGTCGTCGCCAATCTGATTGCCGTCCGCGTCCAATACCACAAAGCGGTTGAAGCACTCGCCATCTGGACCGGTGAAAATGTTGGCTTCGAATACAGACAAGTTGAACCGGTCGAGGGTCACCATGGTCGCTGCAAACAGTTCTGGCTGATCCTGGCTGTAAGTGTATATCTGTGTTGCTCCGCCCTCGGCAAGCTGCTGGGTGAGATCGCGGATCAGCACCAGCGGCCCTTCGGCCAGGACATGCTGGTGCACCCGTAAACTCAACTCAGCAACTCCCCTGGGACTGTGCCGAAGGAAAAACTCGTCTTCCAAGATGCGCCACACGCGCTCGATATCGGCATCGCTCAAGCCTTTTGCGGTAAGGCGCTCTCGGGCCCAGGCCCGGCATTCATCAATGGCTTGTTGCCGATCCAATGGCGACTCCAGGCCACGTCTTAGGGCCCGTCTGGTCTCGCTGTACAGCTGTCTGAGCAAAGTGGCGCGCCAGCTGTTCCACAGGGTTGGATTGGTTGCATTGATGTCTGCAACGGTGAGGGCATACAGATAGTTTAAGCGGCGCTCAGATTGCACTTCGCCGGCAAACTCATGGATCACATCGGGATCGTAGATGTCCTTGCGCTGGGCAGTGCTCGACATCAACAGGTGTGAGCGAACTAGCCAATCCACCAAGTCGGTATCGCTGGCCGACAGACCGTGGCGCGCGCAGAAGGTACGGGCATCTTCGGCGCCTAGGGTGGAATGGTCGCCGCCCCGTCCTTTGCCTATGTCGTGGTACAGACCAGCCAAATACAGCAGCTCAATCTTGGCAATATTGCGTACGCAGTGGGAAGCCACCGGGAAGTCCTTTTTCGCACTGCGGTAGCGAAACAAGCGCATGTTCTTAATCACCTGCATGGTGTGGGCATCGACGGTGTAGACATGAAACAAGTCGTGCTGCATTTGTCCGACCACGGCGCCGAACTCCGGTATATAGCGGCCAAGCACGCCATAGCGGCGCATGCGTGTGAGTTGGGATACCAAGGTGTATGGGGCTTTCAATAGCTCAAGAAACAGCTTGGTGTTGCGTGGGTCGCTCCGAAAGTCGTCGTTGATCAGCTCGAGATTGTCGCGAATTTGACGAATGGTTGCCGCGCGAACGCCGGAAATATCGCGCCTGTTTGCCATCACTACGAATATCTCTAGCATTGCACTGGGCTGTTGCGCGAAGAGCTCAGGGTCCACGGCTTCGATGTAATTGCCCCGTAGAGCAAATCGCTCGTTAATCGGTGTAGATTGCAATCGCTCTTTGCGGCGCACGATGGTCTCGTCGAAGTGCTGAAGCATGATGTCATTGACTTCGCGCAACGTTAGTACGTGGGTGTAGTACTGCTGCATGTAGCGCTCCACGCCCAAGCGCGCCTCGGTGTCCACGTATCCCAGGCGCTCGGCAAGCGCTCGCTGATACTCAAACTGCAGGCGTTCCTCCTTGCGCCCGGCTAGTAGGTGAAGCCCGAAACGCACCCAAAGCAGATAGCGTCTGCCGCCGGCGAACCAGGCGCTTTCTTGGCTGGTGAGTACGCCCTGGGCCTGCAATACCTCTGGATCTGCGGTGCCAAACTCACGAGCAAATACCCACATTGCGGTATGCAGGTCTCGCAGTCCTCCTGGTGACTCTTTGACGTTGGGCTCGAGTTCATGCTCGGAATCCGCATAGTCGCTGTGCCGCTTGCGCTGCTCATCGAGTTTTGCGTGGTAAAAAGCGGTGGCTGGCCATAACCGCTTGTGTGCAAGCACGCTCTGCAGCTTGTCGTCGATCTTCTCTGTAGTGCTCAGTGCCCGCCGCTCGAACATAGCAGTGGCGATGGTCAGATCATCTCGAGCAGTAGCTTTGATTTGTTTGAGGCCGCGTACACTATGCCCAACTTCGATATGCAGGTCGTACACGTCGTGCAGAAAGCCTTCTATCTGGGTGGCGTGCTGGTCCGGTTTTGGACCGACGATCAACAAATCGAGATCCGATTGAGGTAGCAACTCCTGGCGGCCGTAGCCACCTACGGCGTACAGTGCCAGCTCTGGGGTTGATACATGCTGATGCCATAGCTCGAGCAGCAGCGCGTCAACGAACTCGGTGCGCTCTGCAATCAAATCCAATACTTGGTCGTGATTCCAATAGCGCTCTGCCAGTTCCTGATCTTTGGCCGCGAGCCTTTCTTTGGGGGTAAGCGCAGAAGGCTCGTTAAAGTTGGGTGAGCGGGCGATGGGCTCCTTCACAGTTCGCTTTCTTCGCCACGGCGAGTCAGTACTTCGGCACCACTGGCTGTGACCAAAATCGTGTGCTCCCATTGGGCGGAGAGCTTGTGGTCTTTGGTGACCACGGTCCAGCCATCAGGTAGAATTTTCACATGGCGCTTACCGGCGTTGATCATGGGTTCGATGGTGAAAGTCATGCCTGCTTCGATGGCTCTACCGGTGCCGGGACGTCCGTAGTGCACCACCTGCGGCTCATCGTGGAAAACCTTGCCGATGCCATGCCCGCAAAACTCTCGGACCACAGAAAAATGTTGCTTCTCAGCATGGCTTTGAATCGCATGGCCGATGTCGCCGAGGGTTGCTCCGGGGCGTACGACTTCGATGCCGCGATACAAGCACTCCTGAGTCACCTTCATCAGACGCTCGGCCAATACCGATGGCTGGCCGACTGGGAACATCTTGCTGGTATCGCCGTGATAACCATCTTTGATAACGGTGATGTCGATGTTCACTAAATCGCTGCTCTTTAGCTTCTTCTTGGGCGTCGGAATGCCGTGACAGACGACATGATTGACCGAAGTACAGATCGACTTAGGAAACGGCGGGACGCCAGGTCCGCCGCCATAGTTCAACGGCGCAGGCGTGCAAGCCAGCTCGTCGACGATAAACTGATGGCAGAGTTGATCGAGCTCATCGGTGGTTACCCCAGGGACCACATGCGGTTCGATCATCTCTAGCACGCTGGCCGCCAGGCGGCCTGCGGTTCGCATCTTTTGGATCTCGTCTTCGCTGCTGACTTTGGCGACCATGGGTATCCAGGGGTAGGGAACGGCGTGTTTCGAGCGTTAACCAACTATGGTATAAAGCGCGCCGCTTGCGAGCAATGTTTCATGCCAATCGGCTGGTGCCGTTCGGTTCGGAACGCAGCGTCGTGGCAACAAGCGGGCGGGTAGCTGCATGCAGTAGTTTCCAGCCTAATATTGCATTTAAATTCAATAACTTATAGCGCTTTTCTTGCTGCGTGTGTGGCAACTGGCGCAAATCCGCATGTCGTTCGGCACAGATCACTGGGTGCCGGCAGTGACTCACTTGAGCCTGTCGGTTGCGGTCTGGGAGCGGCGTAAGGTTTAACCCGGAGACAATTCTATGGATATCAGCATGCGCGACATGCTGGCCGCTGGCGTGCACTTTGGCCATCAAACTCGCTTCTGGAACCCGAAAATGGCGCCGTACATTTTCGGCGCTCGCAACAAGATTCATATCATCAACCTCGAGCAGACGGCGCCGGCCTTTGCCGATGCGCTGACCGAGCTGCGCAACATCGCCTCCAAGGGCCACAAGATTCTCTTTGTAGGCACCAAGCGCGCGGCGCAAAAGACCATTCGCGAGCAGGCAGATCGAGTCGGCATGCCCTACGTTGATCAACGCTGGCTGGGTGGCATGCTGACTAACTACAAAACCATCCGTCAGTCCATCAAGCGCCTGGAGCAGCTGGAAATCCAAGCAGGGGACGGCACTTTTGAATTGTTGACCAAACGTGAAGCCCTGCAGCGTCAGCGTTTGCTAGAAAAGCTCGAACGCAGCCTTGGTGGCATTAAAGGCATGGGAGGGTTGCCCGATGCGCTGTTCGTGGTTGACGTGCAGCACGAACACATTGCCGTCGCTGAGGCGAACAAGCTCGGCATCAAAGTGTTCGGCGTGGTTGATACAAACAGCGATCCGACTGGGATCGACCACGTCATTCCAGGCAACGACGATGCTATTCGAGCGATTCGGTTGTACATCACCGCAGCTGCGGATGCGGTCGCTGAGGGTGCATCGAAGGCCGCCGGTGAAGTCAGTTTGAACGAGTTTGTGGAAATTGATGCGGAAGCCGATGTGGCGCCAGCGGCCGAACCGGCCGCGGCCGTTGCGCCAGCAGCGCCTGAAGCCGCACCTGAAGCCGCGCCAACGGCGCCAGAAACACCGTCTGCAACTGAGGGAGAATAGTCGTGGCGATCACTGCAGCAATGGTCAAAGAGCTTCGCGAGCGCACTGGGCTAGGCATGATGGACTGCAAAAAGGCGCTCACCGAAGCCGGTGGCGATATGGAGCAGGCCATCGAAGACCTGCGTAAGAGCAGCGCCCTCAAAGCCGCCAAGAAGGCTGGTAGGACCGCGGCCGAAGGATTGCTTGGGATGAAGATCGTCGACGATGGTAGCCAGGGCACGCTAGTCGAAGTCAACATCGAAACCGACTTTGCGGCAAAGAACGAAAAATTCATCGCGTTTGTTGGCGAAGTGCTCGAGGCGGCATCTGCTGCCGCAAACGATGATGTCGAAGCGCTGCTGGCCGGTCCGCTGGGTGATGTCCGGCAAACTCTGGTGCAAGAGATCGGCGAAAACATCACCGTGCGCCGAGTGAGCAGCTTGCGTGGCGCGGCAGGAGAAATCTCTGGTTATCTTCACAGCGATCGGCGCAAGGGTGCGCTGGTGACGGTAAGCGGTGGCAACGCTGAGTTGGGCCGGGACATCGCCATGCACATAACGGGTATCGATCCCGCACCCATGGTGATTCGCGGCAGCGACGTGCCTGAAGAAACTGTTGCCAAAGAACGTGCGGTATTTGAGGCTCAAGCAGCGGACAGCGGCAAGCCCGCTGAAATCGTAGCGAAGATGGTCGAAGGTCGAGTGCGGAAGTTTCTAGCCGAAGTCAGTCTGCTAGACCAGCCCTTCGTTAAGGACCCGAACCAGAAGATCAGTGGTTTGCTGAAAGCCGCGGGCGCTGACTGTACAGCGTTTGTGCGCTATTCGGTTGGTGACGGTATTGAAGTTGAGAAAACGGATTTCGCCAGTGAGGTTGCAGCGCAAATCGAGGCGTCCAAGTAGGCTATGGGGTCTGAGCGGCCGCTGCGTCTGCTGCTGAAACTCTCAGGCGAAGCCTTGGGTAGTGCTGCCGATGGTACCGGCATTGAACCAGCGACAGTCACAGATTTATGCGTAGAGTTGGCGGCCTTTGTGCAGGCGGGAGGCGAACTCGGCATTGTTATTGGCGGTGGCAATCTGCTGCGTGGCGCGACGCTCGCCAGCGCAGGCGTTGAGCGTGTGAGTGCCGACCACATGGGCATGCTGGCAACGATTATGAACGGCATCGCACTGAGCAGCATGCTACGCAAGCAGGGTGTCGAAACCGCTTTGTTTGCAGCCACGCCGATTGCCGGAATAGCCCCTGGCTACAGCAGTGAGGCGGCGATGGCCGCATTGCAAGCGGGCAAGGTCTGCGTGTTTACCGGAGGCACGGGCAATCCCCTGTTCACCACAGACACCGCCGCATGCTTGCGGGCCATCGAGGTACAGGCTGACCTGGTGCTGAAAGCCACCAAAGTTGATGGGGTTTACAGTGCCGATCCGCAACTAGACCCGAGCGCCACTCGCTTTGAATCCCTGACCTATGCTGAAGTCTTGGAGCTAAACTTGGCGGTTATGGACCTCACCGCTATTTGCCTGTGCCAAGAACACGAGATGCCGTTGGTGGTGTTTGACATGGCCCATCGAGGCGCGCTCCGGGGTATCATTGAGGGTCAGGCCGTAGGGACACGGATTCACGCCTAGGCTTGTACATGCAGGCAATGCGCGTGGCTTGGGAGAATTGGCAGTGGGCGGCGATGAACGAACTCGAGTTGGAACACCTCCATGATTGATGAGATCAGGACCGACGCTGACGAGCGCATGAGCAAGTCCGTAGAGTCCATGCAGGCAGCGTTTGCGAAGATACGCACGGGTCGCGCAAGTCCGTCGCTTCTCAACAGCATTTCTGTGGATTACTACGGCACTGATACCCCGCTGAATCAGGTGGCTTCTGTCAATGTGGAAGATGCTCGCACCCTCGCCATCTCACCCTGGGAAAAGCAACTTGTACCAGTTATTGAAAAAGCCTTGTTGAAGAGCGATCTCGGGATTACCCCTTCCACCAGTGGCAACCTGATCCGCGTTCCGATGCCGCCGCTGACCGAAGAAAATCGCCGTGATTTGGTTAAGGTTGCCCGTCAAGAAGCCGAGAATGGCAAGATTGCTATACGTAACATTCGTCGAGATGCGATCTCAGACATCCGCGAGTTGGCCAAGGAAAAGATGGTCGCTGAGGATGAAGCCCGTAAAGCCGAAGAAGGCATCCAAAAGATGACGGACCGCCACGTGGGCGAAGTCGAGAAGGTTTTGGCCACAAAAGAAGCAGATCTGCTGGAAATCTGAAGCAGATGGCCGAACTGCCCGCTTCTTTGCAAGACCGCGATACAGCCAAAAGTGTGGCTGCATCAGTAGACGATGGCGCGCCCGCGCATGTGGCCATCATCATGGATGGCAATCATCGTTGGGCGAAAGCGCGAACCTTGCCGGGTGCTGCCGGGCATCGGGCGGGTGCGAAAAACGTTCGTCGTATCGCTGAAGCCTGCGCCGATCAGGGCGTTGCCTGTCTAACCTTATTTGCGTTCTCAACGGAAAACTGGCAACGCCCGCGACGCGAAGTTTCGCTGCTGATGGATCTGATGCGCAGCGTCTTGAAAAACGATCTAGATGAGCTGCATGCCCGAGAAGTTCGTTTGCGGGTCATCGGTGATCGCACCCGCTTCGCCCCGGACTTGCAGTTGCAGATGAACCAAGCCGAAGCCTTGACGCGAGAAAATGCTCGCATGACGTTGAACATCGCTGCCAATTATGGCGGCCGTTGGGACATCCTCGCCGCCACTAAGCGAATCGCTAGAGAGTTTCGCGACGGTGAACTGGATCTTAATGAACTTGATGAGGAACGCTTCGCCCAATACTTGTCGCTAGCTGATGTGCCGCCGCCCGACCTTTGCATTCGTACCGGTGGAGATTGCCGTATTAGCAATTTTCTACTTTGGGATTTTGCTTATACGGAGCTGCTGTTTACCGAAAGCTTTTGGCCCGACTTTGACCCTGAGGCTTTGCTTGAGGCATTGAAGGAATATATTGAACGACAGCGGCGCTTCGGTCGGCGCCCTTGAAGCGAATTCAGCCCAACGAACAACACTGCTTAGCACCTTGGTTGAGAGTGCTTGAGCAATGCTGAAGACTCGGATTCTGACCGCGATAATCCTCGCTCCGCTCATTGTGGCGACCATCTACCTAGCGCCACTGTGGTTTTACGCATTAGTGTTTGCGTTGGTGACAGCCGCTGCGGCTTACGAGTGGGCGGCGCTGGTGGGCATGGATCGGCTGCTTCTGCGGTGGGCCTACACCCTTAGCTTTGCATTGCTGGCCCTGTCGATCTACTGGTATTTGCCGCTGCGCCCGGTGTTGTTATGGGCCGCTGCGGCTTTTTGGTTGCTGGCGTTGGCGCGCGTACTGCGCTTCACAGGTTCCGAGCGCTTGAGTGGCGTCAATTTTGTCGATGCTGCTCTTGGCTTGGTCGTCATCGGTGGCTCGTTCGCCGCTTTGTTAGAGCTGCGAGCTAGTAGCTCAGGCGCGCATTGGGTCATGTTGTCGCTGCTACTGGTGTGGCTTGCAGACATCGGCGCTTACTTTGCCGGTCGCCAATTTGGCCGGCGTAAGCTGCTACCACCCGTGAGCCCTGGCAAGACCTGGGAAGGCGTCTATGGGGGCATGCTGGCTACCATTGTGGTCATCGGTGGGGCCTTGTTGCTTTGGCAGCAATCGATATTGGTCTGGCTGGTGGCGCTGCCGCTATTGGTGCTGTTGTCGGTTTTGGGGGATCTCTTTGAAAGCACCTTGAAGCGTCGTGCGCAGGTCAAGGATTCGGGCACCCTGTTGCCAGGGCACGGGGGCATGTTGGACCGAATCGACGCGCAATTGGCCGTATTACCCTATATGGCGCTGCTGGTCGGCGCCGTGGCCCGGGCCTGATGCCCAGATCTGAACAAAATGGGCAATTGAGGCTCTAAGTGGTCAGTTCGTATATCATTCGGCCCCGATTTGACGGCGGCCTGACCCTCACTGGAGCTTGAAGCTTTGGCGTTTTTGCAATACCCGTTAGCCCTGATAGTTACCCTGGGCATTCTGGTAACAATTCACGAGTTTGGTCACTTTATCGTGGCGCGCTGGTCGGGTGTGCGGGTACTGCGCTTTTCGGTCGGGTTCGGGCGTCCGATCTGGTCGCGTACCGACAAACACGGTACAGAGTTTGCCTTGGCAGTCATCCCTCTGGGCGGCTATGTGCGAATGCTAGACGAGCGCGAGTTGGCGGCAGGAGAATCGCTTCCGGCTGGTTCGGTGGCGCACAACCAACTCACTCCGCTGTGGAAGATGGCGATTGCCTTCGGTGGACCGTTGGCCAATTTTTTGTTGGCGATATTCGTTTACTGGTGTTTGTTTGTTGCCGGCACCACGAGCGTTGCGCCGTTGGTCAGCGCTCCGCATGACGAGTCTCCGGCAGCGCTGGCTGGGATGAAAGCTGGCACCGAGATTGTTGCCGTGGATGGTATTCCGACCCAGACTTGGCAGCAGATTACCGAAGCATTGGCTAATCGCTTGGGCGAGACCGGCTACATTGAGCTGCGAACCTCGTCTCCAAGCCGCACTACAGAGAACACACATCGTTTGCCCATCAGGGATTGGCAGGTCGGCGAAGATCAACCCGATCTGCTTGGGTCGCTAGGCATCGATCCGAACCACCCAGCCATTATGGGAGAGATACTGCCAGACTCGGCGGCGCAGCGAGCCGGGCTTGAAGCAAACGACTGGGTGCAAGCCGTGAGCGGCGAACCAATTGAGAGTTGGCTCGAGTGGGTAGAGGTTATTCAACAAGCCCCAGGTGTTGCTTTAGACGTTGAACTGCTGCGTGCCAATCAGCCGCTAACGCTAACCGTGGTTCCGGATGAGGTGCAGCCGGCAACTGCAGGAGAACCAGCAACAGGCTATTTGGGTGTGAGCATGAGTCTGCGGGAGGTGCGCTACGGGCCCGCTGAAGCGGTAGTCCAGAGCCTGCGGGAAACCCGAGATAAGACTCTGCTGACCCTGTCGCTGCTCAAGAAAATGATTTTCGGGCAGGTCTCTGTGAAGAACCTCAGCGGTCCAATCACCATTGCAGAAGTGGCAGGCGATTCTGCGCGCATGGGCCTGGCGTATTTTTTGGGTGTGTTGGCTTTGCTCAGCATCTCTCTCGGCGTGTTGAACTTGTTGCCGATCCCCATCTTAGATGGGGGCCACATTCTCTATGCGCTGGCTGAGCTTGCCAGCGGTCGCCCGGTCCCGGAACGAGTGCAAATGATGGGCCTGCAGGTGGGCGTTTTTTTAGTCGGTGGGTTGATGATTCTAGCTTTGTTCAACGATTTTTCGCGCCTATTGCAATGAGGGGGCTTGTGAGCAAAGCGATGATTCAATGGCGTCGGGCCTGGCGCTTGCTATTGGTCGCGGTGGCGTTGACGCTCTGCGCCGCGCCACACGCGCAGGCCGATACGTTCACTGTCACCGACATCCGTTTGCAAGGCTTGCAACGGGTTTCGGCGGGTACAGTATTCAATATTCTGCCGCTCAAGGTGGGCGATACAGTCGACGAGATTGCTGTACGGCAGTTGATCCGGCAGTTATTTCTATCAGGCTACTTCAAAGACGTTCGCATGGCGCGCGATGAAGGCGTGCTCATCATATCTCTGGCAGAACGACCAGCCATTGAAAGCATCAAAATTGAAGGCAACAAGGCGATCAAATCTGAGGCGTTGCTGGATGGGCTAAGCCAGCAGGGCTTGCGCGAAGGCGAAATTTTCAAGCAGGCGACGCTCGAGCGAGTGGGCTTGGAACTGGAGCGGCAATACGTATCGCAGGGTAGATACGGCGCTACGATTGATACCAACGTAACCGAGTTGCCACGAAACCGCGTAGATATCAGCATTGACGTCGTCGAAGGCAAGAACTCTGGTATTCGCCACATCAACATTGTTGGTGCTGAGGAATTCACCCAAGAGGCCTTGCTCGATGAGCTAGAGCTTAAGCACCCGAGCTTGTTTTCGTTCTATCGCAACGATGATAAGTACTCTCGCGAGAAGCTGCAGGGCGATATCGAGAAGATCGAATCGTTCTATCGGGATCGGGGTTACGTTAAGTTTCGAGTGGTTTCCACCCAGGTCAGCATCACCCCGGATCGGCGTCAGGTATACCTGACCATGAACATTAGTGAAGGTAGCAAGTACAACGTCCGCGATGTGAATCTCATTGGTGAGCTGAACGAGATTAGGCCAGAGGATTTGCGCTCGCTGCTGGTAGTCGGCGAAGGCCAGGTGTTCTCTCAGGCGCGGGTCACGGCATCGGAAGAGCGGATGACTCAAGCCCTGGGCAATGCTGGCTACACATTTGCCACCGCGTCCGGCGTGCCGAAAGAAAACGATGATGGCACTGTGGACGTTGAGTTTTTTGTCGACGCCGGAAAGCGGGCCTATGTGCGCCGCGTAAGCTTTTCTGGCAATGCGCTGACTCAGGACGAAGTCATGCGCCGTGAGATGCGGCAAATGGAAGGTGGTTGGGCGTCCACTGCACTCATTGACCTGTCTAAAGTGCGGCTGGAACGCTTAGGCTACTTCAAGGGCGTCAATGTTGAGACGCCGGAGGTCGCGGGTACAGATGATCAAATTGACGTGAACTTCTCCGTCGAAGAGCAGCCATCTGGCTCCATATCAGCAACCTTTGGCTATGCCCAGGGCACCGGCTTGATCCTTGGCGGAAACTATCAGCAGAACAATGTACTAGGCACCGGCAACAGCCTGGGCGTTGGCGTATCGTTTTCTAAATACCAAGAATCGGCAAACTTTAGTTACTTCGATCCGTACTACACCATGGATGGCATCAGCCGCGGCTTTAACGTGTTCTACCGCAAACTGGACTATGACGAGCGCAACATTGCTCGTTACGTTACAGATTCGGTTGGCGCCGGGGTAAATTTCGGCTTTCCTATTGGTGAGACCCGCCGGGTGAACTTTGGCTTGGTCACCGAGTACACAGACATCACACCAGGGCAATTTCCAGCCCAGGAGATCGTTGAGTTCATTCAAGAGAATGGCAACGATGCACTGAACTTTAAGGCCAACATTTCCTGGGATGCCTCCACCTTGAACCGCGGCCTCTTCCCGACTCGCGGCCGCTCCCAATCGGTTGCCATGGAAGTGGCTTTGCCCGGTAGTGATCTACAGTTCTATAAGCTGACCTACAATGCGCAGCAGTATTTTCCCATTATAGGAAACTGGACCCTGCGTCTGCGAACCGAAATCGGTTACGGCGAAGGTTACGGCAGCACTGAAGACCTGCCGTTCTATGAGCACTTCTTTGCCGGCGGTTTCGGCTCGATCCGCGGATTCGAAAGCAGTACCTTAGGCCCTCGGACCACGGATCCCACGGTCGACCGAGATGGTAACCCCATTCCTCCCAACTTTTTTGGCGACGAAGAAGGTGATCCGTTTGGCGGCAATTTGCTGATTGAGGCCAGCGCCGAGATCATATTCCCCTTGCCGTTTGTGGAAGATAGTCGACAGTTTCGCCCAGTGATATTTTTCGACGCCGGTAATGTGTTCAACACCAACTGTCCGTCCGTTTCGACCCGCTGTTTCGACCTGGATATCGATGAGTTCAGATATTCCGTGGGCGTCGGTGTGACCTGGTTGACTGGCCTTGGACCCATGACTTTCGGCTATTCGAAAACTTTTAATACCCAGGAATTCGACGAAGAGGAAAACTTCCAGTTTGAGTTGGGTCGAACCTTCTGATTAGAATGCGCGGCCAAATCGCGCAACACCAAATAAGTTCACAGATTCCCATTGCGGGATTCTCATTACAGGAGATGTAAGTTGGTTTCAAAATTCATCAAATGGTCACTTTTTTCACTTGCGCTGGTGGCCGGCACAGCGGTTGCTGAGCTTAAGATCGTAGTGCTCGACACTCAGCGAGCGCTGGCGGAAAGCGAGGAAGCCAAGGCCCTGATCGAAAAGATCAACAGTGAGCTCAAAGCTGAACAGGACGAAGTCCAGTCGCTAGGCGAGTCAATTCGTGCGCTGAACGAAAAGCTCGGCAAGGACGGTGAGGTAATGAGCGCGGCGGAGAAACGCAAGGCGCAAAAGGAAATTGAAGACAAGCAGATCGACTACCAATTTCTGGTGAACAAGTTACAGAAAGAGGTGAATGATCGTCGCAATGAGCTTTTGCAACAGATGGTGCCTAAAGTAGACGCTGTATTGAAGGACCTCATCGCCACCGAAGGCTACGACATGATATTGGAGCGAGGCAGCCTACGCTATGCCAATACCAAACATGACATTACCCGCAAAGTCACAGAGAAGCTCAACGCTAAGCGCTAGCGGATCAGCGGAGTGACGCCGAGCGTGACTGCCTTGCCAAGCTTTACCCTGAGTGAGCTGGCGCAGGAGCTCGGCGTGACCTGGGTTGGTGATGGTGAACTCGTCATCACCGGTATCGGCAGCCTCGCCGAGGCTGATGTCGAGCAACTGAGCCACTACTCGAGCAGTACCTACCGCGATGATCTACAGCGCAGCAGCGCTGGAGCGGTGATCCTGCGTTCCGAAGATCGCGATTTGTGGCCGCGCTCGGCGCTGCTGGCGGCGAATCCATACCTTACCTATGCACGCGCCAGCCAACTGTTTCGGGTTGTTGAGCCGCTGACAGCGGGCATCCACCAAAGTGCTGAGGTAGATCCCAGCGCGCAGATTGATCCCAGTGCTGAGATACAAGCTCACGTAAGAATCGGGCCGCGTTCTCGAGTTGCCGCTGGGGTGCGGGTCCGCGCGGGTGCGGTGGTGGGCGCGGATTGCGTCGTTGGTCAGGACACTGAGTTAATGGCGAATTCAACTCTGGACGATCGAGTCAGCATTGGCGCTCGAGGCATCGTTCACAGCGGTGCAGTCATCGGTGCGGAGGGATTCGGATTCACCCCAGATGAGCAGGGCCAGTGGCAAGCTATTGCGCAATTGGGAGGTGTACGCATTGGCGATGATGTCAGCATCGGCGCCAACACCACTATCGATCGAGGCGCACTGGACGATACGGTGATTGGCGTTGGGGTAAAGATTGATAATCAGTGCCAGGTCGGCCACAACTGCAAGATTGGCGATCACACCCTAATCTGCGGCTGCGTTGGCATTGTTGGTAGTACCACCATTGGTCGCCACTGTGTCCTGGCAGGCGGTAGCGGTATTGGCGGTGACCAGCCTGTGAGCCTGTGTGATCAAGTGGTAGTGACCGCCATGACGCTGATTTCCCAATCCATATCGGAACCTGGCGTTTACTCCGGCGCTGTGCTGCACGCGCCGAACAGGGAATGGAAGCGCAATGCCTTACGCTACCGGCATTTGGATCAGATGCATCGGCGCTTGCGTCGGCTCGAGCGCAACGAGCCCGCCGAATGAGCATCCCGCGCTGCGATACAGGGCGATCTCTGAGACAATAGCTGCTGAACTTCGTTGCGGACACGGACTAGGGCAGATCTTCCATGGAAAACACCGTCAAAGACGTTAATGAACTGTTTGAGTATCTGCCGCACCGGTATCCGTTCTTGTTGGTCGATCGGGTCACAGCGTTGCATCCGGGCGAGTGGGTGGCGGGGTACAAGAACGTCACGATCAATGAGCAGTTTTTTAATGGGCATTTTCCCGGTCATCCGATCATGCCGGGTGTGCTGATCGTCGAAGCCATGGCGCAGCTGTCTGGCGTATTGGCGTTCGAAACCAAGCAGCGACGACCTGCGGATGGGTTCATCTACTATCTCGCGGGTACCGATCGCACGCGTTTCAAACGCCCGGTCGTTCCTGGTGATCAGCTGCTGATGCGCAGCGAACTGAAGGCGGATAAACGCGGAGTCATGAAGTTCATCTGTGAAGCGAGGGTCGACGATGCCGTTGCCTGCTCTACAGAAATCACTTGCATGGAGCGATCGTTATAGTGGTTGCTGCGGTACCGCCAGAAATCGACGCCCGGGCGATCGTTGATCCTAGTGCAAAATTAGGTAAAGACGTCAGCATCGGCCCTTGGACCGTGATTGGTCCCGACGTCGAGCTGGGTGACGGCTGTTGGGTCGGGCCACATGTAGTCATCAAAGGGCCTGCCAGCATTGGTGCACACAACAAGATTTATCAGTTCTCGTCTGTGGGCGAAGACACGCCGGCCTTTGCCTATCAGGGTGAACCGACCCGGTTGATCATGGGCGACCATAATGTGGTGCGCGAAGGTGTAACGATACATCGTGGAACTGTGCAGGATAACGGCGAAACCGTGATTGGGAATCACTGCCTATTCATGGCTTATGTACACGTTGGGCATGACTGTATTGTGGGTGACCATGTGATCATGGCGAACAATGCTGGACTTGCTGGCCACGTGAGCGTTGGCGACTATGCGAATTTTGGGGGCTTTGCAGCGGTGCCTCAGTATCGTGGAATCGGAGCCTATACTCATATCGGCGGCATGAGTCTGGTGCTGAAGGACGTGCCGGCTTACATGACCGTAAGCGGCAACCCAGCCAGTGCCATTGGCTTGAATCTAGAAGGCATGAAGCGGCGTGGTTACGACCAAGCCCGCATCGATGCGCTGAAGCAAGCCCACAAGATTGTCTATAGGGAAGGGCGTACTACCAAGGACGCATTGCAGGCGCTGACCGAGCTGTCTGCTAGCGATGAAGCAGTGGCTCGCTTTACAGAGTCTATTCGCACGTCCAAAGCCGGCATCATTCGTCCTCGGTCTGACTGAGGTGTCTGCCGAAAGCCGGCCACTGGTGCTTGGCATGGTTGCCGGAGAAGCGTCCGGAGATTTACTTGGCGCGGGAGTGCTCAAAGGGCTTAAGCAGCTAGGGGCGCAGGTCAAGGCGGTAGGTATCGGCGGGCCGGCGATGTTGGCAGAGGGTTTGGAGCCGCTTGCAGACATGGACCAGTTGGCGGTGAATGGCTTTGCAGAACCGCTGGCTAGGCTACCTTCGCTAGTGAAGCTACTTAGAATGTTGCGCCGGGAGTTTGTTGAGCGCGGCGTCGATGGGTTCCTCGGTGTGGATTTCAATGTCTTTAATTTTCTTCTTGAACGCGGGTTAAAGCGTCGTGGTATTCCCACAGCCCACTATGTCAGTCCATCGGTGTACGCCTGGCGTCGGGGTCGGGTGAAGCGAATAGCACGTTCGACTGATCTGTTGCTGGCGTTGTATCCCTTCGAACAAGCGCTCTATGCTGAAACCGACGTGCAGGTCGCTTACGTTGGACATCCCCTGGCCGACAGTATTGAGCTGGATGCTGGTTCTGCTGCGAATCGTCAACTGGCGCGCCAAGCACTACAGATTCCCGACGGGCATCGCTGCATCGCACTATTGCCTGGCAGTCGTGGCGGTGAACTGAGGCAAATGCTGCCGCTGTTTTTGGACGCTGCGAGTCGACTAAATACAGCTCTGCAGCCGGTGACCTTCGTCTTGCCGAGTCCTCGGAGCATGCTGCGTGAGCAGATCCAGCAAGCGTTGCTGCAATATCCGCAGCTCAGTGTCGTAGTGGATCCGGAACCGGCGCGGCGGGCCCTAACCGCAGCAGAAGCGGCATTGGTGAAGTCAGGTACATCAACATTGGAAGCCCTGCTGCTGCGCTGTCCTATGGTCGTCAGCTATCGGCTTGGTGGCTTCAGCTATCAGGTGGTCCGACGCTTGTTACGCACGCCCTATATTGCACTGCCCAACATTCTGGCGCAGCGGGCTCTGGTTCCCGAGGTGCTACAGAACGAGGCGACCCCTGACCGCCTCGCAACCTGCTTACTGGAGCAGTTGGATCGGGTGGCGGCAGGGGATGAGTACCAGAACAGTAGCCGCTTGCTGCACGAAAGTTTGCGTTGCGATGCGAATCTGCGCGCTGCCACAGCACTGTTAAGTTTTTTGCGTCCCCAGGGGCAAGTTGCATGAGTCTGTTTGACCCGACCACACCTGCTGCGGCGCTGCAGATGCGCCATTGGCGGCGCACCGGGCTCGCTGGGGTGGACGAAGCCGGGCGAGGTCCGCTTGCTGGTCCGGTATGCGCCGCTGCCGTCCAACTACCCCAAGGCTTTGCGCCGGAGCTAGGGCGAGATTCAAAAGTGCTCAGTGCGACTGCGCGTGCAAATGCGGCTGTGGTGATTGAGGATCAGGCATTAGCTTTCGGTGTCGGTTGGGCCAGCGTCGAGGAGATCGATGCACAGAACATCCTGCAGGCCACCTATCTTGCGATGCGGCGTGCGTTGCAATCGATGAACCAGCGCTGTAGCCAGGTTCTAGTGGACGGTAACCGGCTGCCGCCGCTGGAAGATTTGTGCGAAGGTGCACATGCGGTGATCAAGGGCGATGGCTTGATTGCTGAGATTGGCGCCGCATCAATCCTGGCAAAGGTGGCACGAGACGAGTACATGGAACGAATGGATCAAACCTACCCGGGCTACGGCTTTGCTCAGCATAAGGGTTATGGAACCCGTGCCCACCAGCAAGCGTTGCTCGCGTTGGGACCGTGCCCGCTGCATCGACGTAGTTTTGCCCCAGTCCGTGCCGCGCTGGCGCACCAACAAGCGGAGTGTGCGCAGTGAACGAGGCCTCCCAGGGTCCGGGGTTCGTCCACTTGCGAGTGCATAGCGAGTACTCGTTGGCCGATGGCATTGTTCGGGTCAAACCGCTGGCGAAACAGGTAGCTGCAGCAGGTATGGCAGCCGTAGCGTTGACCGATCTCGGCAACTTGTTCGGCTTGGTGAAGTTCTATCAGGCTTGTATCGGCGCCGGGGTAAAGCCCATTGTCGGTGCCGATCTGAGTTTTCCGCTAGAAGATGGCGCCCAAGCTCGAGTGACTGTGTTGGCGCAAAATGAAGTGGGCTATCAAAACCTCATTCGTCTGGTTTCCGCAGGTTACGTCGATTCGGATGACTATGGCCGTGTTACTCGAGAACAAATTAAGGAGCATAACGCGGGTTTGCTGCTGCTCAGCGGTGGGCTGTATGGCGACATTGGCCAGGCACTGATTAAGGATGACTTAGTTAGCGCGCGGACCTTAGCCCTGGACTGGGCTGCCAGCTTCGACAACCGCTGCTACCTGGAGCTTACCCGCAGCGGCCGTAGCGCCGAGGAGGGCTACGTGCGGCAAGCTGTGGCGCTGGCTGCGGCGCTGGATCTGCCGGTGGTGGCCACCAACGATGTTTGTTTTTTGAACGAGGACGACTTCGAGGCCCATGAAACCCGAGTCTGCATTCACGAAGGTCGAGTGTTGGATGATCCACGGCGGGAACGGCGCTATTCAGCGCAGCAATACCTGTGCAGCGAGGAAGAGATGGCCCGTAGATTTCACGATCTACCGGCGGCGCTCGCTAACAGCGTAGAGATTGCCCAGCGCTGCAATGTGCAGCTATCTCTAGGCCAATACTACTTGCCCAATTATCCGGTACCCGAAGGCGTCACGCTGGCAGAGTTTCTGCAACAGTGCGCGAGCGACGGTTTGCAGCAACGCTTAGCCGCGCGAAGCGAGGCTCTGCGTTTTAGCCCCGAGGACTACGCGAACCGGCTCGATTTTGAGCTGAACGTGATTAATCAGATGGGCTTTCCCGGCTACTTTTTAATCGTTATGGAATTTATTCAATGGGCTAAGGCCAACGGCATTCCGGTTGGTCCGGGTCGTGGCAGTGGTGCCGGATCGCTGGTGGCGTTCGCCCTAGGCATTACTGATCTAGACCCGCTGGATTATGACCTGCTGTTTGAGCGGTTCCTGAATCCAGAGCGGGTCTCCATGCCGGACTTTGACGTGGATTTCTGCATGGAAGGTCGTGACAAAGTGATCGCCCACGTGGCCGAACGCTACGGTCAGAATGCCGTTAGTCAGATCATCACTTTTGGAACCATGGCGGCCAAAGCAGTGGTACGGGATGTGGCCAGAGTGCAGGGCAAGCCCTACGGTTTGGCAGATAAGCTCTCGAAGCTGATTCCGTTCGAGGTGGGCATGACCCTGGCCAAAGCTGTAGAAACCACAGAAGAGCTGCGGCAGTTCATTGATGACAGCGAAGAAGTTAATGAAATCATGGAGATGGCTTACAAACTTGAAGGCGTTGTCCGCAATGTAGGACGCCATGCTGGTGGGGTAGTGATCGCGCCATCGGCGCTCACAGATTTCGTACCGCTATACCGTGAAGATCAGGGCGTCGGCTTGGTCTCGCAGTTCGACAAAGACGATGTAGAACAGGCTGGACTGGTGAAGTTCGATTTTCTCGGCCTGAAAACCCTGACTATTATCGATTGGGCGGTACAGGCAGTTAACGCAGCGCTGCCACAGGGAGCACAGCCACTGGACATTGATCGGCTGCCGTTGGACGATCCCGCGACCTTCGAATTGCTGCGCAAAGCTGAAACCACTGGCGTGTTTCAGCTTGAATCTCGAGGCATGAAAGACCTGATCCGCAGGCTCTTGCCAGACACCATCGAAGACATCATTGCGTTGGTCGCGTTGTTTCGGCCAGGACCACTGCAGTCCGGGGCCGTGGACGACTTCATTGATCGCAAGCATGGTCGGGCGTCTGTAACCGTACCCCATCCCAGTATTAGCGAAGTGCTAAGCGGCACTTACGGCGTCATTTTGTATCAGGAACAAGTGATGCAAATTGCCCAGGTGCTGGCTGGATTCACGCTGGGTCAAGCAGACCTATTACGCCGGGCCATGGGCAAGAAAAAGCCCGAAGAGATGGCCAAGGTGCGTGAGCAGTTCGTTAGCGGCGCCACTGAGCGTGAGGTTGACGCTACCCTCACCGGTGAAATTTTCGACACCATGGAGAAGTTTGCTGGATACGCATTCAACAAATCCCACAGCGCCACGTACGCGTTGGTGTCGTTTCAGACCGCCTGGTTAAAGACTCACTATCCTGCTCAGTTCATGGCGGCGACGCTGTCAGCAGACATGCAGAACACTGACAAGATAGTCACTCTGGTGGATGAATCCCGGCGCATGGGGGTGGAGCTGCAGCCACCCTGTGTGAACAGAAGTTTGTACCGCTTCGCCGCGTCGGGGGACGTTCCAGCGCCGGCGCAGCTGAGTGCAACAGCCTGCCCGGAGCCAGGGGTGGTGCTGTATGGCCTCGGCGCGATCAAAGGTGTCGGTGAAGGGCCGGTTAGCAGCATCATCGAGGCGCGCAACGAAGGCGGAGCATTCGAATCGTTGGCAGACTTCTGTGCCAGGGTCGACAGCAAGCGTGCAAACAAGCGAGTGCTTGAGGCGTTGATCCGAGCGGGTGCCTTGGATGCGTTGGTGCCTGGCGAGCCAAGCATGGACCAGGCGCGCGCGCAGCTGCTTGCTGATCTGCCAGCCGCCATGCAGGGGGCCGAGCAGTCAGCGCGCAATTCCGAGCTTGGGATCAGCGATCTATTTGGCGCAGACCCCAGCGAATCGCTGACGCCGGCGGTGACCAAATTTGCTGCACCGCTACCCAAGCGAGATCGCCTTGAAGGAGAAAAAGAGGCGCTGGGCTTGTACTTGAGTGGCCATCCAATCGATGAGTACCTTGAGGAGATTGGCCAGATTACCGCCACTCGACTGGCGAACTTGCGAGCGCAAAAGGGCACACAAATTGTGGCAGGTTTGGTGGTGTCGGTGCGAACCATGCGCAACAAGCGCGGTGATGCCATGGGGTTTGTGGTTCTGGACGATCGTAGTGGCCGAGTCGAAGGTTCGCTGTTTTCCAAGGTTTATGCCGAGCACCAAAGCAAAATTTGTAAAGACGCCATCGTCATCGCTGAGGCCGAGGCCCAGCAAGATGACTTCACCGGCTCCGTAAAGCTGAAGATCGAGCGCTTGTATACCATTGAAGAAGCGCGGCGCCGATTTGCCCAGAGCCTGTTGATTGACTCACCTGCCTGCGAAACTGCAGAGCTGGTGCCACGTTTGCGCCGTTGCCTGACACCCCACCGGCGTGCGGAAGCCGGCTGCCCGGTTGCCATTGTCTACCGAGCTACCGAGGCACAAGCGCAGATCCTGCTTGGTCCGCAGTGGCAGGTAAGCCCAAGCGACGAGCTGCTGAGCGAGCTGCGCGGAGAGTTTGGTGCTGAGCAAGTGGGGCTACGCTATGAACGCATTCCTGTGGCTGCGGCCGCATCGGGTTCCCGCAGCCGCGAACGGGCTTAGCTGTGGCACCGGTCGTCATGACCGTGAGTCAGGCACTGCAGCAGTGGCTGGACGAGTGGCGGGGTAGCAGCGTCGCCCCGGACCAGCAGATTTGCTACGTCGGTTTCAGCGGTGGCATGGATTCGACGGTGTTGCTGCACGCTTTGCAACAGCTGCAGCAAGAAGCCGAGCGCGGATTCGAAGTGCGCCCGCTGCACCTCGACCATGCCCTGGATCCCCAGTCCGAACAGTGGCGCGCGCAGTGTCAACGATTCTGCGAAGGCTTAGGGTTAACGCTGATCAGCGAGCGCTTGCCTGCCGAGGCATTGAGTGCCGAGCAGCCAGGGTTGGAGGCTGCGGCTCGGGCGGTGCGATACCGCTTCTTCGAACGTCACTTGAGCCATCCGACAGATGCACTGCTGCTTGCCCACCACAACGATGATCAGGCAGAAACCGTACTACTGCGATTGCTGCAAGGGCGAGGAATGTTACCCATGCCTGGCAAGCGGCTATTGCCAACAGGGCAGCTGTACCGACCGCTATTGCCCTTGCCGCGTGCGGTTGTCGCGCAGTATGCCCAAGAGCATGGCTTGAATTGGAGCGAGGATCCCAGCAATCAGAGCTTGGCGCTGGATCGAAACTACTTGCGGCATGTGGTGTGGCCTACTTTGCTGCGCCGCTGGCCTGGTGCTGGCCAGCAGCTGCTGAGGGTCGCCGACAGTGTCGGACAAAACCAAGCTGCGTTGGCGGGACTGCTCGCCGATCGGCAGGCTCTTCCAGTGCCATGGTGTCAGGGTCCAGGAGGCGTTGCGGTGTTGCGCGCTTGGCTCGGCAGAAACGGCGAATATGAGGTCACGGACCGCGCCCTGGGGGAATTTGCCAGGCAGCTGGCGGTTCCGTCGGAGCGCACACCAGTGCTGCAACTCGAAGCTGGAAGACTGCTGCGGCGAGGGGATCAGGTGTGCTATGAGCGGCGCGATTGAGCCGCTCTTCTGATGGCTTTTGATTGAGACCAGGCAGCGCATTTGCTACCGTGTCTGCCCATCCTGTAGTCCTCGGTCAGGTCCGTTATTGGTCTTGTCCAGGTGACTGCTATTTCCGACAGGTTCCTCCGATTCTGCACGCCGACCAGCGGTATTAGCCCTGATGTTCGGCAATCCGGTTGTGGGTGTGATGACTAGATATATTTTCGTGACCGGTGGTGTCGTTTCTTCTTTGGGTAAGGGGATTCTGACCTCATCGCTGGCAGCAGTGCTGCAGGCCCGAAATCTCCGGGTAAACGTGATGAAGCTCGACCCCTACATCAACGTCGATCCCGGCACGATGAGCCCATTCCAGCACGGTGAAGTCTTTGTTACTGCCGACGGTGCTGAGACGGACCTGGATCTGGGCAACTACGAACGCTTCAGCGGCGTTCCCATGACCAAGCGCAACAACTTCACCACCGGCAGCATCTACGCTGAGGTCATTCGCCGGGAACGTCGAGGCGACTACCTAGGCGGTACGGTGCAGGTGATCCCACATGTCACCGATGAGATCAAGCGGCGCATCAAAGCCGTAGGTGAAGGCTACGAGGTGCTGATCGTAGAAATCGGCGGCACCGTGGGCGATATCGAGTCTCAGCCGTTTCTCGAAGCCATACGTCAGATGCGCTTGGAAGTCGGCAGTTCAAGGGCGCTGTTCATTCATCTTACCTTGGTGCCGTTCATCAAGACCGCAGGTGAGATTAAAACCAAACCCACCCAGCGCTCGGTTAAGGAGCTGCGCTCCATTGGTTTGCAGCCAGACATTCTAGTGTGTCGCTCAGAGCATATGTTGCCGCGATCAGCACGCAGCAAGATCGCTTTGTTCACCAACGTCGAAGAGCGGGCGGTGGTGCCGCTCATGGACGCCGAAACCATTTATCAAGTCCCCGAGCTGCTGCATCAGGAAGGCTTGGACGAGTACGTTGTCGAGAAGCTCGGCATGACTTGTGAGCCTGCTGACCTGTCGGCTTGGCGCAAGGTGGTGCACGCTGAGCTCAATCCCGAACGTGAAATTACCATTGCCATGGTTGGCAAGTACTTAGAATTGCTTGATGCGTACAAGTCGCTGACCGAGGCCATCAATCACGCGGGAATTCAGACCCGGACCAAGGTCAAGATCGACTACATCGATGCTCAGGATCTAGAGCGCCAAGGCATTTCTTTGCTCGATGGGGCTGATGCAGTGCTGGTGCCAGGAGGGTTCGGTGAGCGGGGCCTCGAAGGCAAGATCCTCGCTGCCAACTACGCTCGCACCCAGAACGTTCCGTACCTTGGGATCTGTTACGGGCTACACGCGGCGATCATAGAATATGCCCGCAACGTTGTGCACTTGGAAGGTGCGCACTCTACCGAGGTGGATCAGAGCAGCCGGCACCCAGTGATTGCGCTGATTTCTGAATGGACCGAGGCGGATGGCCGGGTCGAAGTGCGCAGCGGCGCCGAAGACAAGGGCGGCACCATGCGCTTGGGTGAGCAAGTTTGCGTGCTCGATCCAGAAAGCCGAGCTGCCGAGATATACGGGGCCAATACCGTTGCCGAGCGGCACCGGCATCGATACGAGGTTAACGAGCGCTATGTCCAGCGTCTGGTCGATGGCGGCATGCGGGTTGCGGGCAGATCAGAAGACGGATCGCTGGTAGAAATGATCGAGCTAGATGACCATCCCTGGTTCGTGGCCTGTCAATTTCATCCGGAATTTACCAGTTCACCGCGCCAGGGCCATCCGCTGTTTTCAGGCTTCGTCGAAGCCGCGAACGCCCGTGCTGCTGCTGGTTCCCGCAGTGAACGTGTGGCCGCGAAGGAAGCGGCAAACCACACGGCCCACAATGCCAGTTCAGAGCGATGATGCGTCTCCTCGATTTCGATGTAGGGCCAGAGCAGCCGTTCTTCTTGATCGCTGGGCCCTGTGTCATAGAAAGTGAAGCGTTAGCGCTGTCTACCGCTGCGGATCTGAAGACGATTTGTGCCGGGTTGAACATTCCTTTTATCTACAAAAGCTCGTTCGACAAAGCCAATCGTTCCTCTCACGAAAGCTTTCGTGGCCCTGGGATTGAGGCTGGCCTGCGCATTTTGGAGCGCGTCAAAACCGAGCTGGAAATACCGGTGCTCACCGACGTCCATGAGGATACGCCACTGGATGAAGTCGCCAGCGTCGTCTCGGTACTGCAAACTCCGGCGTTTCTCTGCCGGCAAACCAATTTCATTCAGAGTGTTTGCCAGCAGGGGATTCCCGTAAATATAAAAAAGGGCCAGTTTTTAGCGCCCACAGACATGATCCAGGTGGTAGCGAAAGCTCGTGCCACCGGCAATCCAGGCATCCTGGTCTGCGAGCGCGGATTTAGTTTCGGCTATAACAACCTGGTTTCCGATATGCGCGGCTTGGCAATCATGCGGCAGACGGGCGCCCCGGTGGTATTCGATGCCACTCATTCGGTGCAGATGCCTGGTGGGCTCGGTTCAAGTTCCGGCGGACAGCGTGAGATGGTCCCGGTGCTGGCTCGTGCCGCTGTAGGCGCTGGCGTGTCCGGCTTATTTATGGAGACTCACCCGGATCCGGCCCAGGCGAAATCCGATGGCCCCAACGCCTGGCCGCTGCCGCGTATGGCAGAGTTGTTGCAACTTTTGCAGGCTCTAGATGCGGCCGCCAAATCGGCTCCCTATGCCGAAACAGCGCTGATGGCTCAGGGCGGAACCCCGGGCAAATGACCAGGCTGAGTTTGCTTGTTAGGTTATAATCACCCAAATTTCAGATAGATAAGTAAGGAATCTCGATAAGCATGACGAAACTTGTTGATGTTGTCGGTCGTCAAGTGCTGGATTCACGGGGAAACCCGACCGTTGAGGCCGAGGTGTTTACCGCGGATGGGGCAATGGGGCGCGCGGCGGCACCGTCGGGTGCATCTACCGGTTCGCGTGAAGCCCTGGAACTGCGTGACGGAGACCCCAAACGCTATCTTGGCAAGGGCGTAGAAACCGCCGTTGCAGCAGTCAACGGCCCGCTGAAAGATGCTGTAGTGGGTTTGACTGCTGCAGATCAAGCAGCGATTGATCAGACCCTGATCGATGTTGATGGCTCAGAAAACAAGTCTACCTACGGGGCGAACGCGGCGCTGGCAGTATCTCTAGCGGCAGCAAAGGCAGCGGCAAACAGCGCCGGCATACCCCTGTTCCAGCACATCAACGCGCTAATGGGTGGGGTGCGTATGCGCATGCCGGTGCCCATGATGAACATCATCAACGGCGGTGAGCACGCGGACAACAACGTCGATATTCAGGAATTCATGATTCAACCGGTGTCTATGGATAGCTTTGCTGAAGCGCTGCGCTGTGGGGCGGAAGTGTTCCATGCGCTGAAGGGCGTGCTCAGCAAACGTGGACTGACCACCGCAGTTGGAGACGAAGGCGGGTTCGCGCCGAACCTGGCTTCCAACGCGGAGGCGTTGACCGTGATCAGTGAGGCGGTGGCTATCGCTGGCTACAAGCTCGGCACTGATGTGTTGCTGGCCTTGGATTGTGCAGCTAGCGAGTTCTATAGCGATGGTCAATACCAGCTGCGCGGAGAAGGGCGGAATTACGATAGCGCCGGATTTACCAATTACCTGGCTGAACTGAGTGATGCCCACCCCATTGCTTCGATTGAAGATGGCATGGATGAGAACGATTGGGAGGGTTGGAAGCAGCTCACCGAGCGACTCGGGGACCGCGTGCAACTGGTGGGTGATGATCTGTTCGTTACCAACACCAGCATTCTCGCCGACGGTATTCGTAATGGGGTGGCCAACTCAATTTTGATCAAGCTGAATCAAATCGGCACGTTGACAGAAACCCTTGATGCAGTGCGCATGGCACATGATGCGGGTTATACCGCGGTGATTTCCCATCGTTCCGGTGAAACCGAGGACACTACCATTGCTGATCTCGCCGTCGGCACGGGCGCCGGGCAGATCAAGACCGGTTCGTTATGCCGCTCTGATCGCGTCGCGAAATACAATCAGCTGTTGCGTATCGAGCAGGTAACGCAAGGCCAGGCACCTTATCGCGGTCGTGCGGAGTTTGAGCGCGCATGAAAGGGTGGGTCACGTTGCTGGTAGTACTCATTCTCGCATTGCAGTACAAACTTTGGTTCAGCGACGTCGGTGTTTTTGCAGAGCGGCAGCTGCAGCGTGAGTTGAGCGCACAGGAGCAGCGCTACGACGCCCTGGCTGGGCAAAATGCAGAGCTTATGGCTGAAGCTATGGCGTTAAAGCAGGACCCTAACGCCTTGGAAGCCCGCGCTCGTCGCGATCTGGGCATGATCAAACAAGGCGAGGTGTTTTACTTTGTCCCTGACGGAGTCGAACCCTAGTGCCGGTGAGGGATGTGTGGCTTGAGCCGCCTAGTTGGCCAAGCCTGTTTGCCCCTGTATGCCTGGCATCGTGCAAGGCACAGCCCGAACATTTTTGCGTCACCGAAAGGCCACTACCGGCTGCTGTGCAGGCGCGCAGTCTTACTGATTCGAGTCTGCCCCATCGATTGTTCGAGATCGAAAAGCGTGGGCTCAATAGTGTCGCCGTGGCCCAATCGCTGTCTGCCTGGGCCGGAGTGCCGCTTGCAGAAATTGGCTATGCCGGGCGCAAAGATCGCTGGGCGCTCACCCGGCAGTGGTTTTCGGTACCCGCTAGCGCGATTGCGGCGCTTGCGCTGAATGATGTGGCCGACCAATTCGTCCGCTTTGCTGCCCCTAGGTTCGATGCTGATGCGAGTCTGCGGGTGCTGAATCAAGCCTGGCAACCCCGTAAATTGCGCATCGGTGAGCTGCTGGGCAATGACTTTGAGCTAACCCTAACCCTCGAAACCCAAGCGTTGCCTGAGCTGGCGATTGCACAGGCGCTGGAGCGATTCCGCGAACACGGGATCCCCAACTACTTTGGTGCTCAGCGTTTCGGTCGCGACAATTTGCCGCAGGCAGTGGGTTGGTTGCAGGAGCATCAAGCATCACCCCAGGCTCGGCGCCACCGCGCGCGCGCTCGATCCCGCTTACGCCGAGAGCGTGGCTGGCATCTGTCCACCTTGCGGGCATTCCTCTTTAACGAAGTTGTGGCGGCCCGGGTCAAGCACAGTGGCGGTGCTCGATTGCTGACCTTAGATGGCGATGTCCTTGAAAACGGCATTCCCAGCGGGCCTTTGTGGGGAAGAGGCCGCAGTGCCACCAGAGGTCTCGCGGCGCAGCTTGAGGCCAGTGCGTTAGCGCCGCACGCCGACTTGCTCGCCGGCTTGGAGTACGCGGGCGCTTCACAAATGCGGCGGCCACTGCTGCTGCATCCACAGCAAACGAAGTTTGTGAGCATCGACGGGCGCACTGCACGGCTGTCATTTGCCTTGCCAAAGGGCGCCTACGCCACGGTGGTGCTGGCTGAACTGTTCGATTTGCAGGATGCTTCAACGGCCTTGATTGAGGTCGCGGCTTGATGGCGGCTTCTGGGCTACCTTCTGGGCTACAGGGGATCGGCATGACCAGCCGTCGAACCCGCGACCGACTGGTCGCGCGGCTGACTGAGCAGGGAATTCACAGTGGGCCAGTACTGGCGCAGATGAGCGCGGTTCCGCGGCATCTGTTTGTCGACGAAGCGCTGGCCCATCGCGCCTACGAAGACACTGCATTGCCAATCGGCCACGGCCAGACTATCTCCCAGCCATTCGTGGTTGCGCTAATGACCCAGACTCTGCTCAATCAGCCCCGCGCTAAGGTGTTGGAAGTGGGCACAGGCTGTGGCTATCAGACCGCGGTGCTTGCCTCGCTGGTGGATCGGGTTTATAGCATCGAGCGAATTGAAGCCCTGTTTCAGCGTGCCAACGAGCAGTTACGCACGCTGAAGATCCGCAATGTTCGGCTGCACCACGGTGATGGCTACCAAGGCTGGCCGGAACAAGGTCCGTTTGATGGTATGTTAGTTACCGCGGCTCCGGAGGAAGTGCCCCAAGCGCTACTCGAGCAGTTGAGTCCCGGAGGTCGCTTGGTTGTGCCGGAAGGGGGCAATGGCGTGCAGGAATTGCGAGTCTACGATCGCGCCGCTGATGGCACGCTCTCGGTAGACACAATCGAGTATGTTCGCTTCGTACCGCTGCTCCAGGGGTTGAGCTCCCAGTGAGGTTCTGGCTGTTTTTGCGTGGCGTCGCCATGGGTCTGGCAGAAGTGGTGCCGGGCGTCTCTGGTGGCACTATTGCCTTCGTTACCGGTATTTACGACGAATTCATAGAGTCCTTGTCGAGGCTCGACCAACGTTGCTTCGTGATATTGCATCGGGAAGGCTTTGCCGGGCTCTGGCGTTATGTGAACGGTACCTTCCTGCTTACTTTAGCGCTGGGCATGGTTCTTGGCATTTTGCTGTTCGCACGTCTTATGAGCTGGGCACTATTGCACTATGAGCCAGTGGTTTGGGGTTTCTTCTTTGGTGTGATTCTGCTGTCTGTGGTCTTGATTGGACGCCTGCAGCCGTTGACGACTCTAGCCTGGGCGGCACCGCTTGGCGCAGTGCTTGGCTTTGCTGCGGCGAATCTCCCGGTGGGAGCCACGGAATCGAACCTGCTCTGGGTGGTGTTCGGTGGATCGGTGGCGGTCAGCGCCTGGCTCTTACCAGCGGTTTCTGGCAGTTTCATGTTGTTGGTACTGGGCTTGTACGAAACAGTGATTCACGCTGTTACTGAATTCAACTGGTCCGTCTTGGCTGCCTTGGCTTGCGGTTGTGTGCTTGGACTGTTGCTGTTCGCCAAAGCCCTACGTTGGGCCATGACACACATCCGCGCTCCGTTACTTTGCTTGTTAACAGGTTTCATGGCCGGTGCGTTGCCGCGGCTGTGGCCGTGGCAGGTGGATTCAGAACGGCTCCTGCCAGATGCCTACGTGGCGCTCTCCGCGTTGCCTGCCTACGAATGGTGGGTGGTCATTGCCGCGGTTTTGGGATCGGTGTTGCTGTGGTTGTTGGCACGGCAAAAGCCGTAGCGACTTTGCGTTCCGCTGCACTGGCGCTGTTGCTGGGAACGATCCTGTGTGCATGTGCTACCCCAGGATTGCCGCCAGTTGCGGACCGCTCGCCAGTGTTCGGCGCTCGTCCGGGAAGTTACGAAGTACGCTCTGGCGATACGCTTTACTCGATTGCCTGGCGTTATGGTTTGGATACCACGCAACTCGCTGGGTGGAATGGTCTGGCTCCGCCATATCTGCTGGCGGTAGGTCAGCGCTTGCGCCTCACTCAGGCGGCTCCACAAGCACCTGCTATGCGCCCTGAGCGTGACAGCAGGCCAGCGCCGCGAGCGCCTGCACCTGCACCATTGGCGGCAAGTAACTGGCGCTGGCCAGTTGACGGCGCCGCACCGATGACCTTGGTGCAACAGCAGTTCACTTCGGAACAACCTGGAATGACCTTCAGGCTAGCCGTGCCGCGACAGGCACTCGCTGCCGCCAGTGGTGAGGTGGTTTACGCAGGAAATGGTCTGGGTGGCTACGCCCAACTGATCATCCTGCGCCATGCTGGCACGCTGCTCAGTGCCTATAGTTTTGACGGTCGTAGCCTGGTGGTAGAGGGGCAGCGGGTTAAAGTTGGTCGTAACCTGGCCGATATATCTACAGCAGGCACTCGAGGCTCACTGCTGTATTTCGAACTGCGGCGCAAAGGCTCGCCCATCGATCCAAGGCGCGTGATTCGCTAGCTTCTCGGTCTGTTGCCTGCGCAACCAGGGACGGAGCGCATGTCTGAAGCAGATCGACCAGAAAAAGCTGAATCGTCAGTTAGCAGGGCAACCAGTGCCGATGCCACGGCACTGTACCTAAAGGAGATCGGCTTTTCCGCGCTGTTGACGGCGGAGGAGGAGAAGCAACTCGCCAGGCAAATTCGCTGCGGTGACGAGCAGGCGCGGGCGCGGATGATCGAAAGCAACCTGCGTTTGGTAGTGAAGATTTCCCGCCGCTACCTCAATCGAGGTCTACCGCTGCTGGATCTCATCGAAGAAGGCAATCTTGGGCTGATCCGCGCGGTGGAGAAGTTCGACGGTGAGCTTGGCTTTCGCTTCTCTACCTATGCGACTTGGTGGATTCGGCAGAACGTCGAGCGCGCTCTGATGAATCAGACTCGAATGATCCGTTTGCCGATTCACGTGGTGAAGGAGATGAACGTTTATCTTCGCGCTGCTCGGGAACTAGCGCAGAAACTGGATCACGAACCTAGCGCCGAGGAAATCGCTGACTTGATCGACAAGCCCGTGGACGCAGTTCGGAATATGCTGGACTTGAATGAACGGGTTGATTCTTTAGACAGCACCGCAAGCGATCAAGGCCAGCCGCTTTTGACTTACCTGCGGGACGATAGCCT
>JBPCXR010000269.1:0-9413 GCA_051027215.1 Pseudomonadales bacterium
GAGCTGGTCTCTATCGTTGGCCAATCTGGCTCAGGCAAGACGACGTTGGCGAAACTCTTAGCGGGCTTCTATGCCCCGACCGAAGGCCGCATCACCATTGACGGCTACGACCTCGATGTCGTGGATAAGGAGTATTACCGGTCCCATATCGGTTACGTGATGCAGAGCAACTTGCTGTTCTCCGGGTCCATTGCCGAGAACATCGCCTCGGGTGATGAGAATCCAGATCGCAACCGCATTATGGAGGTAGCCAAGCTGGCCGATGCCCACAACTTCATTCAAGCATTGCCGCTGGGCTACGAGCAGATCGTCGGCGAGCGTGGTATGGGTCTTTCTGGCGGTCAGATGCAGCGGCTTTGTATCGCCAGAGCGTTGTACCACGATCCGCGCATTCTAATATTCGATGAAGCGACATCGGCGCTGGACACCCAGTCCGAGAGCAACATCATGAGCAACATGCAGGAGATCCTCAAGGGTCGCACCGGCATCGTCATCGCCCACCGGCTCAGTACCATCATGAATTCGGACAAAATTGTCGTGCTTTATGAAGGCGCCATCGTCGAGGAAGGCAAGCACGATGAGCTGGTAGAGCGTCAAGGCATGTACTACCAGCTAGTGAAGCGGCAGATGGCGAATGAGTAGCTTTGTGAGAACCATATGAAGACTATAGAAACGCAAGCCCCATCGTCCTTTGGCGCGTTGCTCGAGAAGATAGAGATCATGCGCTCAAGTTTGCGCTGGCCACAGAGTTTGGCGCGTCCACAGATCGAGAAACTGCTGAGTCAAACCAGCGGCCTACGAGATGAAGTGCTCAAGCTGTCGCGCACCGATCGGCTGGTACGCGCTAAAGCCAGCGCCGGCGAGCAAGGTAATCTGACGGTGCGTCAGCGGCGCGAAGCACTGCTGAATCGTGACTTTCAATTCGACGGCGTCTTTGGCGACTCTCCACGGCTGATCGAATCACTGGAAATTGCTGAGAAGGCAGCGCCCACAGATCTTCCGGTGCTCATCGACGGCGAGAGTGGCACGGGCAAGGAGCTCATGGCGAAAGTCATACATGCCAACGGCAACCGTGCGGACCAGCAGCTGATTACGGTCAACTGTGGCGCGATACCGGACAATTTGCTGGAATCTGAGCTATTTGGGCACAAGCGTGGAGCCTTTACTGGTGCCAGCTCAGACCGCGCTGGCAAATTTGAAAGCGCCAATGGAGGGACCATTTTCTTAGATGAGATCGGCGAGCTGCCGCTCAATGGCCAGGTTAAGTTGTTGCGAGTGTTGCAATCCAACGAGATTCAACGGGTCGGCT
Organism: Pseudomonadales bacterium; assembly: GCA_051027215.1. Taxonomy (GTDB): domain Bacteria; phylum Pseudomonadota; class Gammaproteobacteria; order Pseudomonadales; family Azotimanducaceae; genus CALHVX01. The sequence continues at coordinate 1,310 of JBPCXR010000269.1, forward strand.
CCGACCAAACGGTAACAGTAGATGCGCGCATTGTCGCTGCGACGAACCGTGACTTGATGCAGATGTGTCGGGAAGGCACCTTTCGTGAAGACTTGTACTATCGCCTGAGCATCATTCAAATCACCATTCCACCGTTAAGAGAACGCAAAGACGAAATCTCATTGCTCATTGATTTTCTGAGCCAAGAGGCCAGCGAGCGCTTGGCCAAACCCACGCTGCAATTTTCTCCTGAGCTGCGCCGTTTTCTCTACAAGTACAATTTCCCCGGGAATATTCGGGAGCTGCGTAACATTATCTTCAGGCTGGCGTGCCTGGCGGATGGTCGAGCCGATCTCGAACACCTGCCGGATTCTGTTCGCCACCTCGATCTGGATCAGCCAGTTGCGGTGTCGAGCAGTAAGCCCGCGGCGAATCAGGACATGCAGGTCGATGCAGTTGCTGCCCCTGTACAAGATGGTGCGGCAAAGCAAACAGCCGATCCTGTGGCCGATCCAGCTTCTGCCCTAATGGGCCTCGAAGCACTGGATGATCTGTCTTTGGCTGACGCTAAGCGCCTTGCCAGCGACTTCGCCGAGCGCCAGGTATTGGAAGCAGGGTTGCGGCAAACCTCCGGCAACGTTACCGCGCTGGCGAAGCAACTCGATATGAACCGGGCCCACGTACAAACCCTATTGAAGAAGCACAACATTAGCTCTAAGGACTTCCGCAACGGCGCGCAACGCAATCGAAAACAATCGGCGCAGCCGAGTTAGACTGAGTACCATGTCTGTCTTTCAGCGATTCAAGCGATTCATTGCGGAGCTCAAGCGCCGCAAGGTGTTCCATGTGGGAAGCATCTACATGATTACGGCTTGGGGTGCGTCTTTGGGGGCGGCTGAGCTGTTCCCAGCATTCGGTATTCCGGACTGGGGGGTGCGCGCCTTTGTACTGACTGCGGCGTTGGGTTTGCCGCTCGCCTTGATCATGGCTTGGGCTTTCGAAATCACTCCGGACGGTGTCGTCAGAGATCCTGGTAGTGGATCACTTAACCCAGTATCTACAGATTCGCCCACGGCGACCGCAACCACCCGTTGGGCTGGCGATCCGCGTGTACGTGTTCGCTGGGATTCAGATGGTGCGTCTAAGGTGGCGGACTTTGATAATGACTTCTCCATTGGGCGTGGCGCCGACGCCAAGGTGCAAATCAAAGAGAACAAGATCAGCCGCCAACATGCTCAGGTGAACTATAGTGGTGGGCGCTGGTTCATTAAGGATCTAGGCAGTCGCAATGGAACCTTGCTGAACGGCGAGCAAGTCAGTGGCGCAGTAGAACTGATTGGTGAAAATACCGTCGTGCTATTCGAGGGCGGTCCTGATATACACATAAGCGTACACAACTTAGAGGAAGAAACGCAGCTGGCATAGTCGCAACCTGCGAAGTGTAAGAGTAAACCTGTTGAACCAGACGCCACCCGCAATCGCTGTGCATATGGCCGAGACACTGGCTCAGTCTGCGGCTGAGCAGGCCAATAGAGCGCTGGCGTTGGTGCAGCGACTCGGCTTGCCGATTGAAACGTCCTGGCTGCAGGGCGCTATGCCGCTGCCTGTTGCCGCGGTGCATCTGTTGGTTCTCGATCGCGAAACTGCAACGAGCCAAGCTGAGCTGATCACCCAGCGCTTTGAGCACCCTACCGGTGAAGTGCTTACCCTGATGCTCGAGCCTCTGGCGCAGCTGAGTAGGCAATTGCCGCTGTGTTGCCAAGAGCGGTTGTTGGATCTTTCGCGCCTTTCACCCGAGCATCAGCCGCTACGGGTGGCATTGGGTACGCTGCAACTGCTGGATAGTGCTTATATCACCGCAGCCAACACGACTGCAGAGCCGGCTACCAGTATGTTGCCGCAATCCCTCCTGATCCGCTGCGAAGAGCGTGAACATCGGATACCGCCGGATTACGGTGGCCTGTTCACAATCGGTCGTGGTGAGAGCTGCCAGCTGCAGATCGAATCTACCTACGCCTCGCGCTTGCATGGCTGCTTTCGGGTGTGTGACGGTGCCTTTACCTATCGAGACATGAGTAGCAATGGCACGCGATTACTGGTCGCTCACGATGAACACATCGTCCATGACGAAGAAGTGGCACTCGCCAATGTTGGCGCGCTGCGCATTGGTGGGGTAGAAATACGTTTCGAGGCGATTAGCTCATGAGCGCTGACGAACCGATCACGCCGGCGGGGCTCGCTGAGTCGAACCTGGATTTGCAGGTGGCGGCCCAGTGCGTTGAGCTATCCCAGCTAGCGTATCGCGATCCGGAACAGGGTGCTCGCGTCGCTGCACGCTCTGGCTATACCCGCTTCACTGCCATCGACAGTCGTGGTGGCCGCGACTACGCCATCATAGTGTCTGATGCGGACCGTCACTTTGTCGCTTTTCGCGGGTCCGACGAGCCCTTGGACTGGCTTACCAACCTGGCCATTTGGCGTGCGAAGACCTCGATGGGTTCGGTGCATCGCGGCTATCACCGTACTAGCCAGGCGCTGCTTCCAGCGCTGCAAGCTGAGCTGCAGAGCTTGCACACCGGACCTGTAGTGTTCACCGGGCACAGCATGGGTGGTGCGTTGGCTCTGTTATGTGCCCTAGGCGTACCACTGGCGAACGACGCCGACCATAGTATTTACACGTTCGGCCAACCAAAGATTGGCGGCCCTTCTTTTGCAGAGCACGTGCGTGGTCGCAGCGACCTAGACTACTTTCGCTTCGTCCATGGCGCAGATGCCATTGCGGTTTGGGGTTTAGGTGAGCGTGCATTCATTGGCACGCCATGCTATTTCGACTACCGCGGGCGGCTGGTGATTGACCGCGCAACCGCGGATTTACCAAAGGTCGGCCTGCACTTTCACCGCATGGCGCAATACCGCTATTTGCTACGGCTAAACCAGCTAAAAGCACGCTCTAACGAGGAGAACTCGGACGTCACTATTATCGAGTGAGTTAGTCGTTGCCGCTTGCCAGCCACTGGTTGGCTTCGTCCATGTCACGAAAGACTCGAAACTGGGATTCAACCTGCGTATCTGACCAGCCTTCGAACACCCTGCCCATGCCAAAGGCCGCATCCGAGCTTGTCACAATCGCGACTTTAACGGCTTCTCGCCGGGTATCGGTCTTCCTCAGCACTTCGACCATGCGCATGACGCCCGCAGCGGTGAAGCCCACTTCGATATCGCGCATATCGGAAAGCGTTTGCAGATCTGGTTCCAGCGCTGGATCAGCACGCAGCGCAGTCACGCATTGCAACATCTCGTCGTCTGTCAGCAATCCGTTGCCGGACATGCGAATCAAACGAGCGTCTCGATCAATCGTGTAGCTCATTGGCATGGCACCAATGCTAACCCACACGGTGACCACCAATGTGAACGCCGCGGGCGAGCCACCTGTAAAAGCGATCAGGTTCGTTACTGCTGTGTGGATGGATTGGTAGGTCCGGCTTCCACAGAGCTGCCGGCAGTTTGCTTTTGTCAGAACGGATGCAAGCACGCTAATCTGCTCGGCGGGACCAAACCAATGTCTCGAGAATCCTGATCTATCCAATTGAAAAACAAGCGAAAACTACGATAAGTAGTTGGCTAGGATGTGGTGTTTTAGGTACAGATTTCGTTAAGCAAGATGGTATTGTTGCTGGCGGCGAAGCACCCCCGGAAGTTGCGATAAATAGTCAGATCCCTGGAGCGCCGCTGGCATCAAACTGATCGGAGCGACGATTTGAAACGAGCGAACAGTGCTTTACTCAGGATTGTCCCAGATCCTCGAGACAGAGCTCGCATGACCACATCGGCGATCGCGCTCGGGCTGACTTTTCTGCTCGTCGCACCGCTGGCCGATGCCGCGAACAAACGCGCCATCAATAAATATCGTAAACAACTGCTCGCTGATCGAGCGGTCGAAGGCATGACGCGCACGGCCGATCTGTTCGTGGTGGATTGCCTTCTACCCGGCAAGGTGCGACGTCTGGGCAATAGCACCTACTTGTCACCCCGTCGACCCGTTAAAGCCACGGCATCTGACTGTCGACTGAAAGGCGGTGAATATACGGACTACGACCGGGCCGATTATCGGTCCGCGCTTAATGTCTGGATGCCGTCCGCGGAACAGGGCGACGCCGAGGCGCAGACCCACGTGGGTGAAATATTCGAGCGTGGCCTTGGCGGCGATCCCAATTACGAAGCCGCACGATTATGGTACGAACGAGCGGCTCAGCAAGGCAATACTCGAGCGCAATTCGCCCTTGGGACGTTGTACGAGCAGGGTTTGGGTGTACCTAAGAGTCAGCTGCAAGCCCTGAACTGGTATCGCCAGGCGTGGGGCATCGACCAGGATAGCGTAATGTTTTCTTCGGCTGCCAGGCGTCAGCGCGAGGCCGAAGCCGAGCACCTGCAGTCCCAGATTGCCGAAAAGGACCAGCAAATCGAAGCACTGCGAACACAGCTGTTGGAATTACGCGAAGATCTAACGGAGGCGGGCGATGCTGGCGAACAGGCCCAGGCGCGACTGATCACGTTGCAGAGCATTGTTGCCGATCTTGAACAGCAAAGTGCCACGCAACGGACCAAGCTGAGCGCTTTGCTTGCGCAAGTTGCGACCGAACGTCCCGTTACCGCTGACAGAGCCCGCAAAGATTTACGATTGCGGGAACCGAGCATCGTAGTTGGGGATCAGGACGCTGGCAGCGCGGTGCAAGGTGTGCCGAATGCTCGTTCGATTAACTATCGAGATTTGTCTCTTGGGCGCTATTACGCGCTGCTGATCGGCAACGCTGAATACGAACAGATGGAAGATCTACAGACTCCGATTAATGATGTGGCCCGCGCACGTGATCTGTTGCAAGACAAATACGGCTTTACGGTGTTTACCTTAGATAATGGCAACAGCATAGAAATGATGCAGGCCATTAACAACCTTGCGGACGTGCTCACAGAAAATGACAATCTGCTGCTATTTTTTGCGGGCCATGGCACGCGCCTGCAAAACGGTGAGAGTGAGGCTGGTTACTGGTTACCGAAAAACGCTGAGCGTCCACCGCGCAATACCTACTGGGTATCGAATGAGTTCGTGTCTGGGCATCTCGCTCGCTTGCCGGCAAAACGGGTTCTTGTAGTCGCCGATTCCTGCTACGCGGGCCTACTCGCCGGTGAGCCTAGCCTGGCCTTGATGGGGGTTGATGCGCCGCAATACAGTAATCCTGAGTTTTTGGAGTTCAAGCTCTCCAAGCGCGCTCGACTGCTGTTGTCTTCCGGCGGCGATCGCCCAGTACTGGACCAGGGCGCGGATGGCCATTCCGTGTTTGCCAATGCGTTTTTGTCGGAGCTGGAAAATAACGAAGGCCTACTCACCAGCCCACAGCTATATCTGAACATCCGTGAGCGAATCAAACACAACGCTGAGACCTTCGGTTTCGAGCAGCAACCGGAGTTGCGCACCATAAAGTCTGCGGGGCATGAAGTCGGTGACTTTTTCTTTGTCACCCAAGCAGATTGAGCCGCGCGTCTTGTCTAACTGTACTACCTATGCCCAGCCACAAGCCCCGCGAGTCTAGCGAGTACGGAGTTGTTGCGAAGAAACTCATCTGTTTGACGAATTGTGTCGAGGTTACTGCCGAGATCACGCCACTGCTGCGCTTGGTCAACCTTTCCGCTGAGCGTATAGAGTCGCTCAAATAGCGCTTCAATGGCTGCCACGGCTTCCGGGTTGCGTGGATGAACCTGATACGCACGGTGGTAATAGTCCAATGCGGCAGAGAAATCGCCGAAAGACTCGAAGCGAGCGCCGTCGCTCAGATAGCGCCGGAATGCGGCCTGAGTGTCTGGCGTGAGTGATTCAAAGGCGACAGCCGGCCGATCTTCACGCATTTGACTAGCTTGCTGATACCCGGCGTAACCGAGGCTCGCAGCGAGAGCGAAAGCCAACACCCGTGCAGCAAGCCGCACTCGAGGCATGCCGTCATACTCACGCAAAAACTCCGCCGCGTGTTGAGTGCGGGCATCGCGACTCAGCGCCAGACCATGGGCAATGGCTCGCCATTCCCGGCGCTTGGCACCAGAGATGTGCGATGGCCGGAGCTTCGCTGCCTTGGCTTCCCGGGCTGATTGATAATCGAAGGGGTGTTTGCCTGTCAGCAGTTGGTAGGCGACGATCGCTAGCGCGTATACGTCGTCTGCTGGGTGTGGGGTGGAGCGATCGAACATCTCTGGAGAGGCGTAGGTTGGCGTTAGTGCGCCTAGAGTGCCGGCATCGAACTGCGTTTGCTCTGTGTGCTCGTCAATCTGTGCCACCGGTGCGGCTCGGGCGATGCCGAAATCAAGAATTCTCGTATTGCCGCCTTCTGAGATAAAGACGTTGCCGGGTTTGAAATCTGAATGGACGATGCCGTTGTTGTGAGCGTAGGCCAACCCCAGACACAATCCCCGAATGAGCGGACGAGCGTCTTCTCTGGGAATACCTGACGGATGACGTTTGATGAACTCCTGTAGGGTCTCACCCTGCAAAAGCTCCATGGTCAGGTAGACCAACTCACCATCACGATCAAAATCGTAAACGGTTGCGATGTTTGGATGCGCCAAGGTCTGTGCCTTGCGTGCCTCGCGCTGCAGCGCCATGATCATCAGTGGATTGTTGCGCAGCGTTGGTCCTAACACTTTCAGTGCCACCCAGGGGTCTCTGTCCTGGGTCTCCTCTTTGCGCAGGTCGCGTGCGCGGTACACGATACCCATGCCGCCGCGGCCTACCAGGGAGTCGATGACGAATCGATCTTTGATCACGTGGCCGGGTGCTAGGGCTTCCTCCAACGCATTGCCAGTATTTGCCTGGTGGGAGGGGGCGTTGATCAGTGGGGCAGCGGCGCTCCCGACTACGGCGACGGTTTCGGCTTCGGCGTCCACTTCGTCAGTGCCAACCAACATTCGCTCGGCCTGCTCACGCAAGTGTTTGGGGCAGTGCTGTTCGAGCCATTGCAAACGCGCGACTGGCTCTAGATCAATTGCCTGTTCCACGATCTTCAGCAACAACCTGGCGTTGGCTGCGTCTGCTTGGTTGTCTGTCATTTGCCGAACACCCGTGCGACACTCGATATTACGCCAGTTGAGAGAACCCATTGCCAGTCATGAGCGACGTTACCCAGATACTGCGCAACTGGTCCAAAGAGAGCGAGCATGGTCGTGGTCAGGTGGTAGCCGCGCTCTACGATGAACTGCGCCGTAACGCCGCTCGGCACTTGAATGGAGAAAGTGCGAGTGCCGATTTGCAACCAACCGTGCTCGTCAACGAAGCGTACATGCGTCTGGTGAATATCAATCGAATTGATCTGTCGGGTCGCACCCACTTCTTTGGCTTGGCCGGCAAAATCATGCGCGAGATTCTGGTGGACCAGGCACGCCGCATGCGGGCTAAAAAGCGTGACGTGGCGCTGCAGACTCAGTTTGCCGACGACATCGTCAGTGATGATCTGCCGGTCAGCGATATTTTGGAACTCGACGAAGTGCTCAAGGGGTTGGAGGCGATCGATCCGGTTTATGTTCAGCTGTTCGAAGCTCGAGCGTTCGCTGGACTCACCATCGAAGAAACCGCGGAAACCCTGGGCATGTCTACGGCGACAGTCAAACGCAAGTGGAAGGTGGCTGTCGCTTGGATTAAAGAGCAGCATGGCGGGCAAGACTAAGCAGTAATCTCGTACCCCGACATCGGCAAAGCCGGCGCCGCCAGGTAGAACTGCAGCCGGTACCGTCTGGGTCAGCAGACACCCGGCGGCCGCTGCCCAAATGCGCTTGTGAGTGAACCGTCGCAGACTGTTTTTCATGTTGTCGTTGGGCAGCAGCGGTTATGTCGAGCCCACTACTTTGCCGTTGAGTTACTCGAATTTTCTGCCAGTATCTACTTTCTTCTAGGAATTGCGCCAGCTGGGTATCGAAATCTTCTGCCCCACGTTATGCAGTATCATCATGGCTGGCGTGAACTGCATAGCTAGCGAGGGCGCACCGGGACAACCAGATACGGATTTGGGGGCAACATGGCGACTTATGTTTTAGTGCATGGAGCCTGGCACGGCGGCTGGTGTTGGCAGCGGGTCGCCAACCAATT
>JBPCXR010000270.1:0-19554 GCA_051027215.1 Pseudomonadales bacterium
TGGACGCCATTAAGTGATTGCCGGGTACCCAGGCCACTCCGCCAGAAAGCGCAGTTGTGCCGCCGAACACTTCAGCCTTTTCGAAGATGTGAACATCGAGGCCTTGGGATCGCGCAGTGAGCGCCGCAGCGAACCCGGTCGCGCCGGACCCGATCACAACGACGTCGGTTTCTAGAGCATTCAAGCTTGCACGAACTCGAACGCATTGCCTTCCGGATCACGCAAGAAAGCAAGCTTCACGCCTTCGCTACTACCTGCTAGCGCGCGATCCGAAACTAAACTCGCACCGCTGGCTTCGGCCCCAGCGACCGCGCTCGCAATGTCATCGCAATAAAGCGTGAAATAGGCAATACCCGTGCGATCTGCCATGTAGGCCGGCTCTTGCGCCAGTGTCGGAGCTTGGGGTGGACGCACAAGCTTGACGATCTCTCCTCCAGGAAAGCGCAGCCACACATTTATATAGCCTTCAGCTGCCACACCAATGGGCGCGCTCAAAGCCGCAGGGATGTCAGCTCGACGCAATTCCTCGCAGCCAAACACCGTTGTGTAGAACTCGAGCATCCTATCTAGGTCGATTACTGGAAGACCGAATTCCAGCGGTGCGGTTTGCTTCATGCGAAAAGCTCCATCAGTGGTTCAAGCAGATAGTAGCGCGACCTCATCGGCAATGCCCGTATATGTGCCCTGAAGCTGAGGGAGAAGGTCCGCTTCAGGCCATCGTGCGCTTAACCACACGTAATGAAGGCACCGAGCCCGGTGGTGTTAAGCTGAATAGGATCCAAGGTAGCGATTCGTTGAGCTGGTTCACTGCATGCCTAGCCAATCATTGCAATACCGTGAGACCTGGAGAACCTAGCCATGACCACAGCACCCACACCCTTTACCGTCACGCTCCCGGAAGCGCGGCTTTCGAGTTTGCGCGAGCGCCTGGGGCAAACCCTTTGGCCGCCAATCATCGGCAACGACGATTGGCAATATGGCGTACCGGTTCAGTGGCTGCAGTCCATGTCTGAATACTGGTTAGACGAGTGGCGCTGGGAAGATGTGGCGCAACAGATGAACCAGTGGGGAAACTACCAAGTCGAGATCGACGGCGTGATCGTGCATTACCTACACGCACCGGCCGAAGTGGACGACGCGCCAGCCTTGATTCTGACTCACGGTTGGCCTTGGTCGTTCTGGGACTTTAAAGAGGTCATTGGTCCGTTGAGCCAGCCGTCAAAACATGGGGGTTCAGCGCAAGACGCCTTCAACGTTTACGTACCTTCCTTACCCGGGTTCGGTTTCTCAACGCCTCTCGACCGCGCTGGGCTCGGCGTCGTTGAAATCGCCGAGCTCTGGGTAAAGCTCATGACAGATGTGCTGGGGCACAGACGCTTCGCTGCTCACGGCGGCGACTGGGGGGCACTGATCACCGCGCAGCTAGCCCACGCCCACGCGGAACATCTCATCGGCGCGCACCTTGGGCTGGCTTTGATCCCGGGCGTGAATCGGGCGGACATCGCCGCCGATGACTTCGCCGAAGATGAACAGTGGATGCTGGCGCGGATAGACGAATCACTCCCCACCATTACCAGTCATCTAGCGGTACACCGGCTCGACCCACAGACACTAGCCTTTGCATTGGCTGACTCTCCAATAGGCACTGCGGCATGGATCTGGGAGCGGCGCCGTAACTGGAGTGACTGCGAAGGAGACGTTGAGCGCGCGTTTACTCGGGAGCACCTTTGCACCACAGCAGCGCTGTTCTGGTGTACCGAAGCGATCACCAGCTCTTTGCGAATCTACCATGAGCATTTCAGCGGTCCCTGGCCCCTTGCCCACAACCGTTCGCCCGTCCTCGAAGCGCCGACAGCCTTCGCCGTATTCCCCAAAGACGTGGTACACACTCCAAAAAAACTACTGGCGCAACACTGTAATCTGCAACGCTACCGCCTAATGCCCCATGGCGGACACTTCGGCGCCATCGAGGCACCGGAGCTCATGGTTGACGATCTGCGTGAGTTCTTTCACGAAGACCTCAGCTAGTTTACTCCGACCCCACAATTTCATGCTTGGGTCCAATTTCTTCGAACACCCAAACACGGCCCGTGCGCTTGTTTAGCGCAGCACTCTGCTGACGCTGCGCGCGGGTACTGTTTAGATTATCGATCACATCTGCAGCGGAGTCCGCCTCCGTTTCGTACAACGCAAGATAAGGCAACGGGCACGCTTCGCCGGCTTGACCCGTCAATCGGAATCGCTGCGCGGATTGCAACTCCGTAGTGTCCAACACTTCCTTTAGGTGCAGGTTCTCGTAGTAGTCGTTGAACTCGTCCTCGTTGCCTGGGGTGGGCTCGGTAAGGATCAGGACCAGATGCTTCTTGCTCAAGGCGTTCTCCCGACTAGCCGGCAATCGATTCCAGAATCGGCAACAGATACTCTTTAAACGCCGCGGGGTTTTCGCTCATGGGAAAGTGACCGACGTTTTTCATCTCTCGCCAGGTGGCGCCTTTTATGGCCTGTTGCGCCGCTTGCCCCAACTCCGACGTGCCACTGCAATCGTATTCGCCCGAAAGTATGTGTACGCCGACCCGATTGGTGTCCACTTCAGCGGCGCAATCACGCAGATCGAATTCTTCTAAGTAGTAAAACAAATCGCCAAGAAACACTGGCGGCCATCCCGAGGCATAAACAAAGCTGGTTTCCTTGCGATAGCGCTTAGGCGATGCCGGTGACATCAGCGCGTCCATCAGTCGGGCCTTATATTCGTTGCTCACCTGCGGGTGCCACAACTCGCTGTTTTCCTCGAGAGATCCGGGCACCTCGAGCGCACCTTCTATCGAGATAACGGCGCGAAAATCTTCAGCGTGTTTGTGCGCAAGGTCCAACGCCAGCAATCCGCCCACGGAACAACCCATGAACACCGGCTGATGCAACTTCAGGGCACGACTGAGCTGCACCGGCACCGAGCGCAGAAAGTCGCCCTTTAACAGGTACTGCTGATCCCACCAGGCCTGCTCTACTGGTGGTACCGATTTACCATGGCACGGCAAGTCGTAGGCGATCAAACGAAAGCGTTCTGTGATCTCCGGCATTTCGAACAGGTGACGCCATTGGCTGCCGTGGCATCCGGCGGTGTGTTGCAGCAACAGCGGAATCCCCTGCCCCGCCTCTTCAAAGTAGATGCGGTGCTTGTAGCCGCCCAACGTCAGATGCACGTAGCGCCCCATGGGTGCATCGAACACACCGTCCTCTCGCAGGTCGTGGGCCATCGCCTCACCTTCATCCGTAGGCGGACGCAGGAGTTCGATCGCCCGAGCAATCGCTGGAAAGTACTGAGCAAATACCACCGGATCGCTGCTGCGCGCGAGCCCCTGACCTTGCATGAGATTGGCCATTAGATCGTTGTTAAACCGCTCCGGAATGGCGGCGAGCACTTTTTGCCACACCGCGCTGTCGCCTGAAAACTCTACCGTCCCCTGAGTGCCGTTTGCCGCATCTACCCCGGGATTACCCTCGGACACCGATAGCAACAGTTCCGAATCGTCGATCTTCAAACGAAGCCCGCCATCCCAATGACGGGCCGCCAGCATGAACTCCCCATCGTCATGACAACGGCTCGACCATTCGCTGGCGGTTGGCAGTGCGAGACTCATCTGGATTCCCTCCTCAACGATTCACCAATAAGACAGCAGCTCGGAACGCTGACGATCAAAGCAGCTTGCAGATCTAGCACCTAACCATAAGATAAAGCTTCAGCGACTCGCAAGGAGATCCAGCGTTGAAATTTGGATTCGTCGTACCCAACAACTTTGGCGTGCCGGACCCCGCGCAACTCATTGATTTGGCTAGGCAGGCGGAAGACCTGGGGTTCGATTCCGTATGGGTTAATCACCATGTTCTCAACGTCGGTTACGTGCGCGAACGCCTAGAAGATGCGCCGTATCACGATGCGCTGGTCACCTTGTCATGGATCGGCGCGGCAACGGAACGCGTGCGCTTAGGAACCAGTGTCTTGGTTATGCCGTACTTGCATCCCATGGTGCTCGCTAAAGAACTCGCGACTCTGGATCTACTCACTCGGGGGCGCTTAGTGGTCGGGCTGGGTGTCGGTAGCTTGCCAGAAGAAAACAACATACTCGGCGTGCCATACAAGAGCCGCGGACGCTACAGCAACGAGTTCATCGAGGTGCTGCGGCTGTTATGGACTGAACCCAGGGCGTCGTTTCAGGGTGAATTCTTTCAATTCGACGATCTGATCACATCACCGAAACCGCTGCAGCGACCGCACCCGCCGATTCTAACCGGAGGTAACCGTCCGCCAGCATTGCGCCGCGCCGGACGCTTGGCGGATGGCTGGCATGGCTTGAACCTGCGGCCAGACAGCGTGCGCAAGCGTTTGCCAGTTATACAGGAACAGGCAGCTGAGGCTGGCCGACCGCCAATGACAGAGTTCCAGATGCGGCTTGATATGACTCAGGTGACGCCCGAGATAGTTTCCGAGTACGCTGACGCTGGGATTACCGAGCTAGTACTTTCGGTCAGCACGGGAGATTTCCAGGAGAATCTTCGGGCAATGCGTAAAGTAATGAGATCGGAGTAAAGTATGAAAATTGGCACAAGCGCGCACTATTCGCGAGGTGACATCAGTCAACAGGCGGAGGCTCTCTGCGAGCTAGAGAAAGCCGGTGTGGACGTAATCTGGGTAGCGGAATCGTACTCGTTCGACTCCCCCAGCGCGCTAGGCTACCTGGCCGCCGTCACCGAAAAGGCGACGCTGGCCTCTGGCATCCTGAACTTCTACAGCCGTACGCCCGCGGCCCTAGCACAGACGGCGGCAGGCATCGATGCATTGTCTCAGGGGCGCTTTATGCTCGGCCTCGGAGCTTCTGGCCCCCAGGTTGTCGAGGGCTTTCACAGCGTTCCTTACGATGCGCCGGTGACCCGCATGCGCGAAGTCGTCGATATCTGCCGAAAAGTCTGGAAACGCGAAGAGAAGCTGACCTACGACGGCAACAAGTACAAGGTGCCACTGCCAAGCGGACAGGGTACAGGCCTCGGCAAGCCGCTCAAGCTCATCAACCACCCCTATCGCGAAGAAATTCCCATCGCGCTGGCAACCCTCGGAGAGAAGAGCGTCGAAGTCACGGCTGAAATCGCTGATGCTTGGCTGCCGACATTCTTCATGCCGCAGAAAGCCTCGGACGTGTGGGGCGGCGCGTTGCAACGTGGCAGCAAGAAACGGGATCCATCACGGGCGCCACTCGAAATCTACACCGGTGGATCTGTCGCCATCGGCGAAGGTCTGGAGTCCCTTCGGGACATGGCACGGCCGCAAGCGGCCCTCTATGTGGGCGGCATGGGGGCTAAGGAAAAGAATTTCTACAACCAGGTGTTTAGAAAATACGGATACGAAGCAGAGGCTGAGACGATCCAGGAGCTGTTTCTGTCCGGGCAGAAGTCACAGGCTGAAGCAGCCATCCCGAAAAGCTATTTGGATGCGACCTCATTGGTGGGGCCCGAGGGATTCGTGCGCGATCAACTGCAAGTCTACAAAGAAGCTGGCGTGACCTGTCTGAATGCCAATTTCGTCGGTAACACCTTAGAAGAACGAGTTAGGCACTGTGACAGGCTGCGAAGTCTGATCGAAAAGATCTAGTCGAAGTTTGCAGCCGTGACCTGAAGTACGTTGCGACTACTCGGTATCCAGCGCTGCGCCGTTCAACGAAACCTTCGCCGTGACACTGTGCGGGTTACGTATCGTGTCCATCAAGAAGCACATGCGTTCCGCTGTTGTGACCAGGCTTTCGATCTGCTGCTGATCCGCGCTGGACTCAAGCTGTAGATCGGTATCTACATCCAACAGGCGGCTTTGCACGTCGTCACCGCGGATCGATCCGGTTTGTTCGAATCGAGGCGTGACGATCATGTCGACGCGATCTAGTGTGATGTCTCTTGCCTCGCTAACACGAGCGAGCTGAGTCATCATTCAAAATGCAATCGAAGCAGCGAAATAGGCCAAGGGCGGCGGCGCGGTGTTATCTCCGCCGATCTGCGCACCTTCATCACAGAAGAGCTCAAATTCAGCGAACGTAGCCCGTTTGCGTTGGCGTTCCTCGCGATTAGCTGCGACATCGAATTCAATGCGCATGCCTTTGTCGACGGGGGTAATGCGAAAGACTGGCGCTGGATCAGCCATGGTAAAGCTCCTCAAGTAGTACTGTTCATCAGCCATAGAATGGACGTACACAGCGCGAAACTCCAATTTTTCACTCCATCTGCATAAGCTATCGACTCTGTCGGGCGCTTTGCCCGTCTTTGCCATATCAAACGCCGAAACATTTCATTGGCACTTGGATGCCGACGTAAGTAATAGGAACCGGAGAAAAGGTATGCACATCCTCGTCCTGATCGGACTGTTTTTACCCATTTTGCTCCGACCCCAAAATTCCGAAAAAACGAGTGAGGTTGAGAGAGCTGGCGACTATAATGGTGGCGATTCGCAGCAAGGTGATACGTGATGGCAATTCCCTTCCGCTTATTTTTGGTGGCGCTTCTTGGCCTCTCCTGCAGTGGTACAGTGATTGCGGAAAAGGCGCAATCTCTCAAAGCCGTAGCTAGTTGGACGGGTTCGGGGCGTGTCACACAGATTGGTACAAACGCCACAGAGTTTCTTGGCACGCTCAAAGGCATCATGTACGTCGAAACAGCCGCAGGCGCGTTGAACGAAGCTTTCATCGAATGTACTGCCAAGCAAACCCTCAAGGAAAAGTCGCAAACCTCAATTAGTGGTAACTGCGGCATTGTGGTGTCGGGGGAAGACAACGTTTATGCGACTTACCAGTGCGCGGGCGAACCGGGCGCCTGTTCGGGCCGATTCAAACTCACCGAGGGTACCGGCAGATTCAAAGGGATATCTGGTGAAAGCCCCATGACAGTACGTTCCCCACTTCGCTTTCTGGCCAACGATCTACACGGTCAGGAGTCGATAACGATTAGCCACGGAGTGCTTATTCTGAGCGATCTCAGCTACTCTGTCCGAGGAGGGTCCCGGTGATGTTGGGCAAAACAAGCTATGCGTTAATGATTCTCGCCGTCCTGACTTTGTGGACGGAGACGGCACAAGCTAACTCCATGCGCTGCGGGCAACACATTGTCAGCTCCGGCGGTCGCACCGGCCCTACCATGTATGAGGTGCTGAAGAAATGCGGTGAGCCCGCTGAGCGGGCAGGATTCGTCTGGATCTACGAGAAAAACGGCCGCATCCGCAAGCTGTCCTTCGACAGCCGCGGTCTCCTAGTTAACATTCGTGCGGGTTAAGAGCAGAACCTCAGTTTCTTAGCGGCTTCGGAACAGCCATGAATCACAGCCTGTTCACAATGATTTTCGACCATCGCCTAGCTGCAATCTAAACTGCTGGCTGCAACAGCCACGGAGCTGCTCGGTTCGCAATGAATCGGGCCTGCAACCCTGTCCCAAACTGGATATGAGCGTTCGACCTTGTATGGCACTTTTTCCGACACGCGTTGGGGCCGCGTCGATGATGGTGCAGCCTTATCGATCAACTCGAAAGCATGTCGAAAAGGAGCAGAACATGAAACACGAGCGGCAGCATAGGAATAGAACTAGAACTGTATTGGGCGTTTTGTCTGTAGCCGTGGCCTTAGCAGCACCAGCCGTCGGCTTCGCCGCAAGCAAAGCACCGGCAGCTGAGACCCACGATGGCCTAACCCTCGTATCCGATCGATCCGTGTGGGCTGCCTACGTCGATCCGCAAGCCGACTTCAGTGCCTACACCAAGGTGATGATCCTCGACTGTTACGTGGCGTTCATCAAGGACTGGGAGCGCCACAAAAAGACAGCTTCCCATCTTCGCGTTTCACATAGTGATATGGAAAAAATCAAGGCGGAGGTTGCGGGCCTGTTTAGCAAGGTTTTCGCCGAAAAGCTCGAGGCTGACGGTGGCTACGAAATCACCCACGCTGCAGGTGAGGATGTCTTGTTGGTGCGTCCTGCCATCATTGATCTCGACATCAGCGCACCCGACACCCAGTCGCCCGGCAGGTCTCGAACTTATACGGCCTCGTCTGGGGCTGCCACCCTGTACATCGAGCTATACGACTCAGTGACAGGAGCCGTTCTCGCGCGCGCCATAGATCGGAAGGCCGCAAGAACAGATGGCCACTTTCTCTCGTACACGAACCGTGTTACCAACAAAGCAGATGCGCGCCGTGCGCTGAGTAAGTGGGCGAATCTGTTGAGAGCTCGGCTTGATGAGTTTCGGGGCAAATAGATTCGGTAACAACGCTTAGTATGTGCGAGCTGAATTAGGCAACATCTGCTTAACCCAGCTCGCACTACTCGCAACGTTCATGTTTGAAATAGTTGCAGATCTCTGCTTCGCTGATAGCGCTCTCTGCCAACTCCCCTTCATTACGTTCCAGAAAGCGTTGAAACTCCGTCTCGCGTCGCAATAGTATTCGCGCCGTGGCTATTAGCGTGTCGACCTGTGTGTTATCCAGCTCCAGGCTGGTCGGTAGATTATTCAGAAAGCGACTCGCTTCCTTGTGCGGAACGTCAGCAAAGCTAACCTCGGAAAAATAGACCTGCGTCGGCCAGCCATTTTGTTGCGCAAGCAGCTGCAGTTCCACCGCTTTGCGTCGCAGATTGTCGCGGGTCTCTACAGTGTAGCGGGAGATCTGCGCACCGGAAAAAGCACCGATGGTGGCGCCTACCGAGGGTTTCTTGGCGGTTTTTTCAATCACCCGATCCGGCTTGACCTCTGCGTTCACGAGGATCACCAGAACGTTACGCGGTGGGTGTTCGGCAGCCGGTTCGAACACCTCGCTGCCTATGGTATCGATGCGTTCAATCGCCGCTCGCAGCCCGAGGTTGTCCGAAATGCCGCCGTCGACCAGGTGGATATAGGGCCGCTGCTCCGCGTCTCGATAGGACTTCAGACCTTCTGCCTGTTCCCGTTGGGCGTCACTAGTTCCCATCGAATTCAAGAGCCGCCATTCGCGCGTCTGGCTGATATCACAACGGTCGGCATGGTTCTTCAGTACCACCGTGGAGAATGCAACCGGAACGGCGGATGAGGCGGTCACCGCCCGAGCAATGGAGAATTCGTTCAGGTCCGAGCACAAAAGGTCAAAGCGTTCCTGGGTGAAGGAAAATCGCCGGCCGGCGGCCAGATCGGTGGCGTTGATCTCAATATAGGGGCGTTGATCCAGGGGTATGTCGGCGAAGGTGGCTCCTTTGAAAACCATCCGGTCATATACATCGATTGCCATCTCGGTGCGGTCGAAACCGGAAAAGAGCGCTTTGAGCCAATGGGCAGGGCTCAGCAATCGTTTCATCAGGATGCCTTGTATGCTCTGACGCAAGAAGTCCTGCTCATAGGTCTCAAACAACTGTTCGCCGAATACACCGTAGTAAGCCGCGGTAAAACTTCCACCCGAGACTGACGAGATGGTGTCGACTTCGTCCAACAACCGAACACGCTCGCCGTTGACGACTACCGAAGTATCGCGCAGCTCTTGCATCACACCGTAGGACAATGTTGCAGCGCGGGTCCCGCCACCGGAAAACGCCAACACCACAACATTTTCGCCAACGGAACGCAGCCGCTCCTCGCTGATGGCACGGTAGCCGCTTTGTTCGTCTATCAGGTCGATGGCATTGTTCGCCGGCTTGTAGGTTCCGGCACAGCCGCTCGCCAGTAAAGCCACCAGCAGAATGCCAGCGGCATTTTTGACCTGGGCCCGCAGATGATGAGAGCAGTCTGCTACCTTCATCGGGGTTACCGTCTAACGTATTAGCGCCGTCTACTCAGTTTTTCTTGCTCTTCTTCATCATCTTGTAGAGACCCGGCCGCCAATCCTGATCCTTCAGATTGTATTTCTTCATGTGCGCATCGAGGCTCTTGTCCTGTGCTTTATAACCAGGCATCCAATACCCGGCGTTGGTAAAGTCGCTGAACACCGCTCGGCGACCCCGCTCTGGGGGCGACTGCCGCGTGGGCCCACTCACGGACCATGCATACTCAGTAATTTCTGCCATGCGCTCGGTCACTCCGTCAGGCGTGACGTTCCACACCATGTTGTCTGCGGCCAGGGAAAGGGGGCCATCATAGGTTTCCCGGATCGCATCGTAGATGTGGTATCGCGTCGCTTCCTCATTCAGAAAATGGTAGGCGACCGCTTGCACTGGTTTGATGGTGCTCATGATTTTGCCGAACGATTGGCCTGAAGTATGAAAAGCACAACAGGCACGCCACGCCAATTGCGGTGGCTGGTTATACCACTCAACGAAGTCGCCGGGTGTCATGAAAGCCTCATGGATGACCAGATCGGCGTTGGTGCCGTATTTGATGAACCATTTGTTGGGCGCCGTGTCACCACCAATAACCACCTTCATGCCTTCGTATTCCGCCACGTAGCTGACTGGCCCGTCGCCGGCGTGAATGGCTGGGAATGAGCTGATAGTCACGCCATCTACATCGTAGATTTTCTGATTCTCCACCCGGTAGTCGAACTCCACCACTTCGATTTCGCCCGGCTTCGGTGTGATCTGAAACGAGCGCGTCTCTCTATCCCAGGCGACAAACTTTTCGAAGCCTTCCATGGCGGCCTTGGTTCCCAGCTCCGGGTGTAAGCCGGCGGGTCCCCATATCTTCAAGCCACCCGGGCGCCCGGCAGTCCAGCCGCCAGCCCACATCGAATCTAAGTCGCCCATATGGTCGGTATGCAGGTGGGTGAGGAAAATCTTGTCGAGAAATTCATAGGGGATCATATAAGCGGCGATGTTATCCATGGAACCGCTGCCGATATCGAACAGCAGCTTTTCACCATTGCCGAATTCAAGCAGAAAACATGTCGCCGCCTGACTATGACGCGCCGCCGGCATGCCGGTACCACAAGCCGTCACTCTTATCTCTTTCTTGTCGAGCGCTTCGGTGCCTGGGTAGTACACGTAGCGATCGGGCGCTGCAGCGGTGCGGCTTTTCTGTTGCCCGCCAGCTGCGTGACCAAGGCTCGGCGCTAGCATCAGCGTCAACATGACTAACCCAGCAAAAGCCGCAGTGAAACGTTTCGCGATCATGATTTGTCTTCCTTACAGTTTATGGTGCGAACGACGCCACGGTTTTGAGAATGAGAACCACTGTGCTCTGTAGCCCTCATAGCCGCACTTCCTGTATGACGTCCATGCCGACCAGTTTCCACACGCCACCCACCGGACGGATGTCCAGCTCGGCTTGATATTGATTGCGGCGTTCGTGCAGATGTCCCCAGTGGCCCACCGAGCCACCAACTACCCAGGTGACGTCGGCCAGAAAGCCTCCGTCCTGCGCTGGTCTGGTGGACATAGTCATCAGGTCTATTTGCTTTACCTTGGCGCGTGCGCCGCCTTGATTTTCGAGTTCCAACCCACGACGAGTTTCGAGATAGACATCGGTCAACAACTCGCCGCTGACGCTTTTATCCAGCACATCGTAAATATCCCCTTCAACGCGGTAGTCAAAAGCGCGGTAGACGTTGTGCAGTAGGTTTGCCACTACGTCGGTGGCGACGCTATCTGATAGCCGCGCGCCATTACCCACCCAGAAACCGCTAGCTGTGACAACCAGCAAGGCCAGGGCGCTGAACGACACACCTGAGGTTAATGAATTGCCAGATGAACCGCGGCGCCAAAGACGCCAACCCACCAGTCCTGTGATTCCCAGCAACACCCAGCGGCCGTAAAACATAAGGTTTTCGATTAAGTTGGGCGGGGGCAACACCGCCTTGAGCGTGGGCAGCTTGGGGAACTTCAGAAAATTTTCCCACTTGAGGGTCGCGAAATCTGGTTCCAAATAGATTGGTAGCGATCCCGCTTGATCGACGGTAGCAGCCGGCACCTGGGTAATTTTGTCATTGAAAAGGTCCCACTCCGCCGTAACCTTCTGCGGCAATGGCTCAACCGTCTGATAGACGAATATCACGCCCAGGGTCGCAGCATTGATGTCGAGTTCCGTTGGCGGATCGATGACGCGACTGGCAGTGAGGGTGCGTTCGAGGAAGTTGACCCGGGCGAGTTCAGGTTCAGCGACCACACCATCTATTACCACCGGCTGGCGGTCACGCAGAAATTCAGCCACCCGGCGCTTCAGCTCAGGTTGGATCGCGACCGGAATCGTAGCACGACCTTCGAGCCCCAAATCGACCCACTCCTGCAGGTCTTTCGGTCGTACGATAATCTCTTTGCGTACCTCATAAGGCTCGACATAGAGAAACGCGCTCATCGGCGCGAAGTATGTTCGCCGCAATGACCGGGTGTCGAAGCTGGAGTACCAGGGGTCTCTCCAGTCAAGTTTCAGTGTTTGTGAAGGCGCAAGGAACCGAAAGTCGTTAACCGCGATGCCTTCGTGGTAAACCACGAAACCAACGCCGGAGGCTTCTCGTTTGCCAAAGCTAATCGTCTCTGGCCGTTCATCGAAACGGTAGTAGATGCTGGCGAAAATGACGGTTTCTGCGTCTTCGTCGTTGCCTGGGAGCGGCTCACCGCTAATGCGGTCTCGCTCAATCCGCCTGCGCGGTTCCATGGCGAGGACCTCACCGGGCATTGGCCGGCCATCGTCGGCAACAAGCACCAGGTCCTGGGCGAAAAACTGCTCGAGGCGTTCGACCAAGGGTCGAGTCTGACCAGTAATCTGCTGGTAGACTTCATCGGGCAGCAGATTCCTGAACGATTGGAGCTCTGCCAGACCCATTTCCAGATCCAGACGCACGCCTTCCTGCTCGACGTAATACTGGGCGATGGTTTCTGCCCGCATGGCTTGATTGACGACAATGGCATCAGCCAAAAGCGTGCTCGGGATGAGCGCTAGTATCGCCAGTGCATAAACGGGCCCGACTCGACGGCTTGCCTGCCTGAACGAGGTCCAATAGTTGCGGCTGCGATGGTTCCAGAGCCCGGCCATGCAACCATTCTTCCTCGCCCTACCGACCCAGGATATCCGCTTTGAGACATCGCCCAGACCTTGCCCATAAGAGCTACGTCCCGTCCTGCAGGCCTCGTGAAACGGCATCGACGTTGGCCCGCATCACGCTCACGAAGTCACCTTGCGCCGGCCGATTACCCACTGTTCGATAAACGATGACCTCAATGCCCATAGCGCCAAGCCGTTCGCGCACTTGCGGTAGGGGTTCTTGCTCCCAAATCATAAATCGCGCGGGGTGTTCGATCAGAATGTCCGCGAGCGCTTGCCACTGCGCGGAGTTCGGCATCTCTTCGGGTTCCCAATGCACGCTGCGGCCATTAAGCCCATAGCGCTGCTGCAGATATTGATAAACCGGGTGCGAGAAAAGTACCGGAACGCCGCGCAACATCGCCGTCGCACGATCCAGCGACTCATGGAGTTCTGCTAATTCCAGTTCAAGCCCTGCTGCCCGCTCGGCGATCACCTGACTGCTAGCCGGCATCAATCGTTGTAGGGCCTTTGCGATTGCGGTCACCTGCTGCTGGGCCAGCTCGAGATCGAGCCAGGTAGTGAACGCAAACTCACCGTGCTCGTGTGCGCCCTCTGGTCCATGGCTGTGGGCAGGGCCAGCGTCTAGCGCGATCAACTCATCTCGAAACGCCGCTCCAGTATCGACTAGGCGTTGTTGCGGCAGGCTGATCCGGCGCACCCACCGTGCATAACCGGCACCATTGAGCAGAATGAGATCGGCTTGTTGGTACGCCAACGTCGTCTCCACGCTGGGTTGCCAGTAGGCTGGATCGATATCAGCCGGGACCGGCAATGAGACCACCGCATCGTCAGCCGCCAGCACTTGCGCGAAATACGCCGTGGGGTAGTTGACCGCGTAAATATTTGGCATGGCATCGACTGCCACGCTCACCGATCGCTGCTCGTCACTGCAAGCAGCCAGCGTCAGCACCAAAACGAGGCCGAAGGGTAGGCATAGACTGTGCACAGCCGCCCAGCTCATCCTTGGGCCTGCGACAAAAGACTGTTGAACAACACATCACCCCAAATCAAACTGACGACGCTGAGCAACCCAGCAAACACCGCGGCGAGCAACAACACAATCCCCATTTCTGCCAGCATCAAGCCGCGAATGGCCGCGGGTGCGCCACCTATGCGGGCCATGGTTAGCATTTCTCCTTGACGTAAACGTAGTGACAGAAGAAACACGAGTGTTACGACGGCAATGGTTGCCAAGCCAACCATCAACATCGCGACCAGCACGTAGCGCTGTACCGCAAACACCGTTTCCAGCAGTTCTTCTACCACCGCTTTTGGCGAGATCATCTGCAGGCTTGCATGGGACTGGTAGCGTCCAAGTATCAAAGTCCCGGCTTTGTCACTTTCTGGTACAGTCAAAATAGCGCTGATGGGATAGTCTCCCAGATCACCGTGAAAGTGAAAACTGTCTTGGTTCGCTTCGTTGATCTCGTTGTATTGCACCAGCGACGCGTTCGCTACGATCCGGTCGTCTTCCACTTGCAACACCGATCCGGCAGCAGCCGGATCTTCCAGTGCCTGATGGCCGTGTCCGAGTCCGGCGATCACCCAGCTGGTCTTGAGGTCCACAAAGATCGCTCGATCATCGCTGCTGGACGTCGGCGCCAATACGCCAACGATCGGCATCTTCAGTGGGTAGACGCCGGCAAGATCGAATAGCGTCTCTGGCGCGGATACGACCGTATCACCAACCGCAAGATCGAGTTCGGCAGCTACGGCGGCGCCAAGTACGGCCTCACCCAGACTCACTAGCGGTCGACCTGCAGCAAGCCGATGCCGACGAAAATCGAAATAGTCGAGCGTGGTCCCAACGATGGGAAAGCCCCGGCTTTCGTAGCGCACGAACAGCGGCACCTGCCCCACCCCGTCGTTGCTGGTTAACGCTGCCAGCTCACGATAGTCGATAGCCGCGGGTCGTTGCCCGGAAAAATACAGAGAGTTCAGCGTAAGCTCCAGAGGGCTACCACGGGCGCCCAACAGCAACGGGGTCTGCACAGCGCGCGCCGTCATGTCCTGCGCCGTCTGATCGATGATCATCGACAGGCCCGAAGGTACGAACACGATGAGGGTTATCGTAGCCACCAGCACGCCGGTCTTAACTCGGTGCCAGGCCAGGTAACGCCAGGCCAGATAGATTACGCCGCGCACTTGCCACCCGCGACGCTGATCGAACCTATGTCCACAACCCGCTGAAAGTGACCCAACAGCGCTTGGTCATGGGTGACGGTCACCAAGGTCGCGCCACTGTTTAGCGCATAGTCCAGCAACAACTGCAGCACGATGTGTTTATTGGTCGGATCCAGATTGCCGGTGGGCTCATCGGCAAGCACCAGCTCCGGCTCCAACAACAGCGCCCGGCTCACCGCTACTCGCTGTCGTTCGCCCTGGGACAGCTGCTGGGGATGTCGCCCCAATTTGTCCGCTATTCCTACCTGGTGAGCAGCGTCAATTGCCCGCTGACGATGCCGATCGGTAACCCTCTGCCCGCTGCCTATGCGCAGCGGCAGGAGGATGTTGTCAAGAACAGAAAGGTAGTCGAGCAGTTCAAAATTCTGAAAAACCATACCGACGTGGCTCAACCGGTAGGCGCGGCGCGCCGCATCGTTAGCGACGGAAAGCTCTTTACCAGCGACGGTTACTCGCCCCGCGCTTGGTACAAATACACCGGCAATCAGGTTCAACAGCGTGGTTTTGCCACTGCCACTGGGGCCGACAAGCGCCACAGTTTCGCCGCGCGCAATCTGCAGTGCGTTAACGAGCAGTTCGAAGTTACTCTCGGGGTAGCGAAACCTAAGGTCTGATAGCTCAATCACGTCTATTCAACCGCCGATGGATTCGCGATAGCTGGCCGTGAAAAAGCCAATCAGTAGAAAAATCATCGTGATCAGAAACCCATGCAACTTAGCATTGCCGAACAACAGCCCTGCGCACAGCAAGAAGGCGGCAGTGCCTCGAGCGAGGTTTCTTGGGGTAAATGGGTACTGATCCAATAACAAATACTCGTTCGCAGAAGTGAGCACGATGATAGCCACCAGCATGGCATGCAACCAGCGGTAGTTCTTGTAGTAGTAGTCCCGCATATCATAATTTCTTTCAGGATCTACGTCAGGCAGGGTAATGACGCTGGCAACAAACAGAACCACGGGTATCGCCAGAAACATCATAAAGCCCGCCATCGACCAGACTTCGATGGTTGCGTAATGCCAGGCGCTGAACCAGACGAATATGTGCAGAAAAAAGATAAAGATTACCCAGCCGCTGTGCACCCAATACAGACGTACCGGCTTGTTTCCCTGAATGACATGTCCAATCCCCGTCAGTATCTGACTGATACTGACGCCGATGATGATCGAGTACAGAACCATGAGAAAGTCGAAGGTAGAAGTCACCTGAGCAGCGCTTCAGCTGGAAGTGGAGGAGACAACGTTGAGAGTGCGCAGGCCCAGAACAGTGATACAGAAGATCATCGATCCAACGCCGGCGACGCCAACTTCGGACACACCGGATGCCAGCCCCACCGCAAGCGCAGCGAATACGAATACCGCGTCAGCGGGATTCTTCAGGCTATTTCGAAACTGAACCGCAGCGACAATGCCGAACAGGCTGAAGGCAAGCGCAATACTGTTTTGCACGATAACGACCACGGTAGCCACCACGATGGGTAGCAGAAACAGGGTTTCGATCATCGCACCGGCCCGCTTGCCTGCACGTGTGCGGCCATACACCCAGGCTATCGGCATGACAAACACTAGCGTACCGATCAAGGAGGTCAGCAGCGCGATCGCCCGGCCGGGTAGTTCCACAACAGGAAGTGCGACGTCGCGGGTAACACGCTCAACATCGGGAAGCGTTTGCGAATTGCCGGCAAACTCGTCCAGACCACCAATTGGCAGGTAGTCCACGCTTTGTGGGTAGGTGAACATGAGCAGCATGAGCCCGCCAAGGGTTATACCGTAGTAAAGCGCGACGAGGCCTGCCTCACGCAGCAGGGGCCGCTGCGGCGATTCAGAATTTGCCATTAGAGCTATTACTCACTCGCAGGACTCGATTCAGATCAGTCACCAGGTGAGGACTTTCTACCTTGGGTAGTGGTCCCACTCTTTTTATCTTCTCGCGGTAGCGTGTTCTCAAAACGGCGAATAATGAAATCCGCTTGGGTTACAAACGAATGGATGGCTCGAGTGCATTCATTGACTGTGTCATCCAACACGCTCTCCGCGGTAACCCACTCCGATTCCAGACTTCTGCGGGCACTCCGATACGCATCTTCCACCGCGGGGCCCTGCCCGGCGGTCAGCTCACTCATTTGCTCTAACGCTCCAGTGAGCACCTCTCGCCCATCGTCAGTCGTCTGCGAGATTCTTCGACGCAGGTCGTCCGCGAGCGTGAGTATATCGGCTAGAGAGAGCCGCCCAGATTCTCGCTGATTCACCCTCTCTTACTCCGCACAACATTGCTGGATTAAACTTTTGCACTCTCCACGCCTGTTGGATATCCGCTTTGTGACATGGCTTGGAGCGGCTTTTGAATTAGCCGGAGGCCGGTAAGCGAACCATACCGCCGCGCTCATCAAAGGCCCGCGGCGATCACAGCGGAAAGGCTAATAGCGTTTTAGGGTGTCGACAGGGCGTTCGCAGAAACGCCGCTGGTAGGCCTTGGAAAATCGACCTAAATGTGACATGCCGAAATCTTCGGCAATCCGGGTGACCGAAGTTTCCTCCGGACGGCCGCACAATAGCACCTGGCGTATGGCGTCCAGACGTACTTCGCGAACGAACTGCATGGGCCCCACGCCGTGGGCCAGCTGCATGCCCCGCGTTAGCGTGCGCACATGCAAGCCAGAGATATCGCACAGGTCGGCGCGTGAGATCGGCTCAGCGAAGTTAGCGAAGATCCACTCTTCAACGCGCTGCATGGCTGCCGCAAACGGCGCATCGTCATGGGCGCCGAGCGCCGGAGGACAGTCTGTTTCTGCGGCAAGCAGGAAGTCGGTCGCCAGTTCCAGTTCAACGACTCGTATCTGCGTCTGGTCCTGCAATTCGCCGGTATGGATGGCGTTCCACATCAAGTTGGCACGATGAGTAAGCATACGGCCCGCCTGGCCGCGCAGGTGAAGTACGCTGTCAAACGCCGAATCTGTTACTCGGCGGCCGCCGCTGAGCTTAGCAGTGGCCTCCTCCAGCAAGGGGTTGTCCAAACGTAAAACCATCGTAGTAGTGGTTTCGCATTTGACCCTCAGAGGATCACAGTGTGGGGTGATGTCCGCCGAAACTGGAACCGGCTCCGCGCGAAACGTCCCCTGGCCCATTGTGACTTCCCCACGCAAGGGCAGGCTTACTGTCGTGAAATCTATGCCTTGACCGTCGGGTACACAGGCCTCGAGGTTGGTCGCTTTCACCAGCAACATGTTGACGTTCGATCCGACGCCAATGTCCATCCGAGCGTCGAATCGGCCACGGCGCGCTTTGTCGAAGTGCGCCTGGAGCCCAAAAATCTGCTGGATCCCCTCAGTGAGCTGATCCGGCTCCGTGGCTTCTAGTACTGCGAAATTGAGGCTCACCAGCTTTCCACGCTATTCAGTGCCCAGAATTTAGCACATCTCTGGCCAGATCGAATCGGTAGAACCTCGTAGCCAGCGGCGCCCCTAAATCACTCGAGGCTACCGCACTATCCGGTTTGGGACATTGCTCCAGGGGATTTACGCACAACCGCAAGTCGAACTGCGCGAGTGTAGATAGTGTCCCAGATGGGATATTGGCGCTCCTTCAAATACTGTACGTATTATTCATAGAGTAATAATCCATAAGGCCCGAGCAGACGAGCGCTATGATTTCCGAGACAGTTGTTGAGACCACAGAGCCAGATCAGCTGAGCGAAGCCGTGCAGCAGGTGATGGCAACGCCTTATGTCGATCGATTGCGTACGGGCAGATTCAACGCACGAGTGAATATGGCCGCCTTCTCAAGGCTTGGCATGATGACCGTGGCGGCGAATAATCTCCATGTAGAAGTTCCAGCGGGAACAGGCTACACAACGGTAAATATGCCTTTGGCCGGTGAAATTACCACAGATCAGGGGACGTTCTCTGCGGGCTTGGTGCCACACACAGCGGATGTGACGTTGACCGAACTGCCGTTAACGCTCAAAAGCGAAGCCACTACCACGATGGTAATGCGTTTCGATGATCTATTGCTGGAGGAAGCCGCCGTTAAACTCACCGGCGGCCGCAGCACAACAGCCCTAAATTTTGACGGCGTACTGAACCTGCGCTACCAGCCGGGCAGAATGTTCGCCCATCGCGCCAACCTGGCGTGGAGCGCAATACACAGCGATGAGCTAAACGAACCGACGCGACAGCGTCCTGTCGAGCTCGAACTGGCCGCCGATTTCCTGCTTGCCGCACAGGCAGAGCGTACTCCCGCGCTCGGCGCCCATGACGATGCACCGGTCGTGGCAGCCATACAGCGGGTGGAAGAATGGATCATGGCCAACTTAGCCGAGCCGATCTCACGGGCCGACCTGTGTGATGTCTCCGGCCTGCATGTGCGCACGCTAACGCGGGG
>JBPCXR010000271.1:0-2840 GCA_051027215.1 Pseudomonadales bacterium
ATGAAATGACTACCAGACCAATAACATACGGAACCAATTGCACTATCTGTGACGAGGCATGGCAGCAATTGTCAATTATCTCATCCTCAACCTGCAAACGCTCCTTCATCAGGGATTGAAGTCGGGTTCGCACTTTCGCAGAAAGCGGCTGCCCCATGAAAAACAATGCCGTGTCTGTGCTCTCGCCCACACTCCAAGAGATTTTCCGTAGGAGATTGAATGGCTTCATCCCCAATAGAACCGCGAGTTTGTTCAGGAGTTGGAAATCGTGCTGCCAGTCGTGCGCTGGATCTTTCGTTATCCCCTTCAGGTCAATCAATCCGATCGGCGATTTTTCGATCATTCCCTCCTCCCTTTCCGCATCGTTGTTCAGGCGCAGGAAAGCGCCCCACGGAAACAGGGTTACGCCATGGGGCGCAAGTTCAGACTATAAGGGGAAGGGATCGCCCGCGAAATTTCGGGGGAAGAAGCGGGCGTCCCTTTGGAGTACACGTAGGTCTGGATTGGGGTGCGATCAAGGTCGCTTTCACAAGAAAAGCCCCGCTGTCCGCGCGACGGGGCGTCTCCTGTTGAAAGATGGAAGGGCATTCTCACTGGGCCTGGCCCTTCGGGCTACCACCAGACGCGCCACAAGATGAGCCCTAGGAAGACGTACTGAATGATCATGGCCATCGACATCGCGCTGCCCAAGCTCTTGATCGCCCGATTGCACAAGCGTTCTGCATCCTCGCTGGTGAGAGGTCGTTGTTCGATCATGTTTGCGGCTCCTGTTTCATGACGACCTGAATGACGTGCTATAGCTGCCATTTTTCCCGAAGAACTGTCCTGGGCGGGATTGAGGCGGGCACAGCGGCGCGGGAAAAAGACGGGCGAACTTGGGACCTTCCAGCGCTTCAACGCGCTGTGCCCGCCTGTGACCGGCCCTGAACCGGCCTAGCAGGGTGTCGTGACGATCGGCAGAAACGGACTTAGTGCGGCGATCTGCCCCTCAGTCGTGCGCGCTGAAGGATCCGTGCCCAGCGTTTTCCGTCAATCTGTAGAACTGCTCCGCCGAAACGTGCACCAGGCTCGCGTGGTCGCCACCTTCAAAATAGACATCGGATAGATCAATGAGACTGTCATCGACAATCATGTCCAGGCCGTAAGCCGCGCCAAGCGCTGGGAAGGCACCAAGTTCGCAATCGGTGAACAGCGCGCTGGCTTCATCTTCGGTCGCCAGGCCCATTGGCCGGTTGCAAAGACGTGATAGCTCACCGAGCTGGAGGTGATGCGAGGCCGGCACTACCGCCATCATGAAACGATCCTCATCCTTCACGATCACGGCCTTCGCCACGCAATCACCTGAAACGTGGCTCGCCTCGGCGGTTGACGAAGAAGATGTGGTGGGTCGGTGGGTGATTACCTCATAGACAATCTTCTGGTCCGAGAGGTAGTTCTGAAGTGTGGTTGCCAACGCCATGACAGGTCCTCCCTCAACGTACGTGAGTCGTTGAAATTATGCCGGATTAAGGCTGGGCATTGGTTCCTACCGGCACTTGTTTCGTGCCAGCTTGTGCAAGACTTACGGAACTTTCCTGGAAACTACTTTACAGCAATGAAGTCCCGCTCGGTAGTGGCCCTACGGCATTGGTGCGAATTTCCCGATTACTGATGCTCATTGGCGGATGATCGGCCTGTCGGTTATCGGGCGACTGATGGTACATTCGTCGATCCCGCGCTCGTTCGCGGGAGAGGAGGTGATCATGTCGGCAGCTTATCAGGTCCCCTTGATCGCCGCGCGCGGTGCGCCGCTCGCTAAAGCCGGAGTGATGGCGGCTTTGGGGAAGGCGGCGTTGTTCGCTGTCCCTGCGATTCTTATTGGCGCGGCACTGGGCTACGGTCTGTCGAAGGCGTTCGACATCCGATGGGACGAGTTCAGTCGGCGTGCGGCTGACGGCGAGTCTACCATTGGGCAGCCTACCGGTAACCAATAGAGTTAGCGCCTCAAGGAATGGGTAGCCCACGAAGGGTTTGAGGGGGTGGTGTGTCAGAGAATAGGAGGCGGCGAGATGGTGGACGAGCCGGCATCTAGCGCTAAGCCACTCCGCACTGCCAAACAGTTCACAAGACGTATAGTTCTCAAGGGGTGCGTTGCTGCCGGAATTGTAGCGGTAACAGGCTGTGCCAAGGGTTCCACAACGCCGCACAAGCCCGGCGGACCATGCGACTGGGGCAGTCATCGCTGTCCTAGGCCTCGCCGAAGGCGCCGTTGATCTGGAGCACGACGCGCGCTAGCTCCAGCACGCGCCGTGGATGAACCTTCCTCCACTGGTGTTCTGCGCCGTCGGGGCGCACTGATCGACAATAGCTATGAACCGAAGTTTTTGGGCCTAGCCGGATAGGTCCGCTATACCCCTAACTAACGACATTCAAATAGAAATGTCGGCTTCGGCAGAAAATTCGTCGGCTCTACCCCCAACTTGAGACCTACGCCGGCGACCCCGGTTCGGTCCGAGTCTGACCCTATCCAGTCATCGGGGCCGTTCTTCGTGACGAGACGTACTCGCCCACTGAAAAGGGCTTTGGATCTTCGAGAGATACGTGATCATGTCGTCCGTCATACCCTCAGCGAAGTATTCCTGGCTCGCCCGCGATGCCTATCTGCTCGGACTTTCCTACTACGATCGACGGATACCTAAGGACAGCGCCGTTGCTAGAACAATAAATACGGTAAAAATGCATATCATTGTTGAATTCGACTTCACTATGCCTCAATATAGTCTGATAAATACTTTTTGACTCACGAGAAACCAAATGCCATGACCGATACTACAAAGATTGACACTGAGACCGGCGAGGAG
>JBPCXR010000272.1:0-2502 GCA_051027215.1 Pseudomonadales bacterium
GGCCAGTGGGGTGAACTCATGGTGGAGTTCTTCCAGCAGGAAAATGATTCCAGCAACTCTCCCTATAGAGACATGTTTAGCGCCGATCAAGAAGGCTTACATCACACGGCCATCATGGTTGAAGACATGGAAGATGCCTTCGAATACTTTGAGCGCAGTGGCATGCCAGTGGTCACGCGTTGTGGATTGGCTGCCGGCAACGACGTTCACTTTGCCTTTGTCGATGCGCGCAACACTTTCGGGCACATGATTG
The DNA here is from genome assembly GCA_051027215.1 of Pseudomonadales bacterium. Classification (GTDB taxonomy): domain Bacteria; phylum Pseudomonadota; class Gammaproteobacteria; order Pseudomonadales; family Azotimanducaceae; genus CALHVX01. The sequence goes on from JBPCXR010000272.1 coordinate 254, forward strand.
AGATCTATCCCAAGTCGGATGGCTTGTTGAGTTTCTACAAACGCATACGCGATGCATCAGTTGGCTGGTCTGGCGATGAGCCGCTACGCAGCGTTTGAGTTCGCTCATCTGACTCAGTAGCAAGAGCGGAGACAACATCGCCCGGCCCATGAAGAGGCGAGGAGAAGAGATGGACACCGAGTCGCTCAGCGACAAACAGCTCATCTGCGAACTGCAGAACAACTATTCGTACGCCATTGACTCGGGTAAGTACGACAACCTCGACCAAATGTTCCTGCCGGACGCGCTATACGACTTTGGGCCGGCCGGATCGGCCGACAACTTGGACGATGTCAAAGGGACGATTCGGAGCGCCCTTGAACCCCTGACCATAGCCCAGCACATTAACGGCAATCCGTGGGCTGAGATAGACGGCGATACGGCGACGGCGGGTTGTTATCTGCGAGTCCACATGTACCGCAAAGAGACGGCCGGCGGCGAACATTTTGAGATGGGCGGGCGCTATGACGATGAGTTGGTGCGAACTGCCGACGGTTGGCGTTTTGCCAAGCGAACCATCACAATCCTATGGACCGAGGGCAATCCCGACGTTCGCTGGGTACGCTAATCAACAGCAGAGGTGTCTATGAGCAAGATGACAGTCGACCGGCAGTTTTTTAAAGATCGTGCAGAAGTCATGGCCGATATCGCCAAGACCGGCTATTGGCCGACCACTTACGTGGCTGGGGAATCCCCAGAGCTGCCAATACACCATCACGGTTACGACCTAATCGGATACGTAATCAGCGGTTCAACCTATCTGTTAGACGAAGATAAACAGCGGGTAGAGATCGGCGCAGGGGACCGGCTCAACATTCCCAAGGGTGCGTGGCACGCAGAGGGGCAGGCGACCGATAAAGTCACCTACATCGTTACCATCAAAGAACCCGTGCCGTTTGTTCAGGCGCTAATGCCGCTGGAGCCGAAAGGACCCATGCCTGATCTGGGGTTCTAGCGTGGTGCGTCCGCTAAGTATTGATAAACTGGATGACGTTAAGACATTTGCCAACACAAGGGGGTAGACGTGGGCAAAAAGCTAATACTAATGGGGTTAATCAAGCCAAACAGTGAAGATGCTCGTCAGGCATTCAAAGATTGGTATCTGGGCAACCATGTGGAGGACACGTTTAACTGTCCGAACATATCCGCGGTGCGTTGCTTCAAATCAGTGAAGGGGTTTCTTGGAGATGCGCCAGGGGAATATCTGACCATCTACGAGTTCACGGGTGAGGACGCGGATGAAGCCGAGCGCATTCTAGATGCCTACCAAGCTGATCCCAACGCTTGGCCTAAACGTCAGCCCGCTAACGATTCGGTGGAGGTCCTTGGTGCCGGTTGGTACGCCGAAGAAGTGGTGTTTCCCTAGGAGCTTGGCGGCTGGCCGTAGACTTAATCGACGGCTGCAACCTGCCCGCCGTCAGCGACAACGTGGGTTGAGTTAATCCACATTCCCGCAGGGCTCGCAACGAAGGCGATGATTTGCGCGAGTTCTTCGCCAGTACCCAGTCGACCTAAAGGAATTAGCTTCTCAACGTTGCGATAGAACTCCGGCTTGGACTGTTTGACGATGTCCCATTCGCCGCCGGGAAAGTAGGTTGCTCCAGGAGAGACGACATTGCAGCGAATGCCGTCGCGACCAAGGCTCTGTGCGAGTTCGTTGGCGTAAGTCCGCATTGCCGCCTTGGCTGCCCCGTAGGAATTGCGCCGACGAAAGTAATACTTACTGGCCATCGAGCCGGTGAACACAATGCTCGCGGCATCGCTCTCCTTCAGCGTCGGTATTGCCGCTTCGACTGCTCGCACGCCCGCCATCACATCGACCTGAAAGCTGCGTGCCCAGCCTGCTTCATCGCCCTCGGAGTCAAACCCGCTGGCACTGTGAATGAGAATATCTAGGCCGCCGAGTTCTGTGATGGCATTGTTGACGAACTCTCGAGTGGCGTCGCCGTTTGACAGGTCTACAGACGCACCGAAGTGACTTCCTGGAGTTTCTTTGCGCAGAGTATCGATCGCTTGACTAACACCGTCAGCGCCTCGCGCGCACAGCGCTACCGAGCAGCCCTCTTGCGCCAGCAACTTGGCTGTGTACCAGCCGAGCCCGCGACTGCCGCCCAGGACCATCGCCCGTTTGCCGTTGAGCCCCAAATCCATGGCCAGTTCCGTGTTGCGGCGTTTTGGCGAACTGCCAGCGTTCGCCTTAGAAGTTGAAG
>JBPCXR010000273.1:0-4911 GCA_051027215.1 Pseudomonadales bacterium
TGACATCACTCATGGTGAAAGTTCCTGATCATTCGTCTTGGGATCAGTCTGGGCGCAGCCTGGCGGAACCCCCAGCATTATTGCCATGGTCGCAAAATGCGCCACCTGATGTCGCATCAGGGTCTCACTCAGCGTAATTCGGGTCGCGGCGGAAAGTCATAGATGCACCTGTTCGCTTCGCGCTTATGGCATGCTTCGCCCATCGAAGCCGCAGGATTCTAACCAGTGACGCCCAGCGAAGGCACTATTCAATTTGCCTACGATTTGCGCCCGCCAAGCTCGCCCGTCATCAACGCTGAGCAACTGGCCAGTCTCAATGGCTGGCGCGAGATGTTTCGCCGGTTGGGGCTCCTGGGCCAGGAACAGCAGCGTTACGAAGGGCTGGGCTTCGGCAACCTAAGCCTGCGCTGTGTGAGCGGTGAATCACCTTTCGTCATCTCTGCCAGCCAAACCAGCGGTGATGCGCTGGCCACCGCAACTGATATGGTCCGGGTCACCGGCTGCAATCTGCAGCGCTTTTGGGTCGATGCAGAAGGCAGCCAACCGCCCTCCTCCGAGACCCTCACCCACGGCATGATCTACTCCGCTGACCCACGAATTGACTGGGTTTTTCACTGCCATAGCCCGGACTTGTGGGGCCAAGCGACAGAGTTGGGATTGCCCTGCACCCCGCAGGACGTCGGTTATGGGACCCCAGCAATGGTCACCGCCGTGGCCGAGCTGCTGGCCACGCAACACTCCCGACCCTTGGTTTTTGCCACCCTCGGACACACTGATGGCATCTTCGCTTGCGGCCAAACCGCGCGAGACACCGGCGGCCTATTGCTGGTGTACCTGGCCCGGGCGCTGACCCAGAATTTTGCTCAAGCAGCCGAACTGGTGCGCGATTCCTCACGCTCTGTGTCCACATAACGCGCGCAATGAGCCTGCCCGAAACCGTTGCCTACGAAGCTGGCGTTCTGCGCATCCTCGATCAACGCCTGTTGCCCGGGCGCGTGGCCTACCTCGAGCCGACGTCCATCGAAGACGTTTGGCACGCCATACAAACGCTTGCCGTGCGCGGCGCACCAGCCATTGGCATCGCCGCGGGCTATGGCCTCGCCATGGCCATGGGGCCCTGGCGGTCTACTGGCAGTGCTGCTAATTTTGCAGAAGAACTAACGCGGCTCTCAAGCTACCTGCAAACCGCTCGGCCGACCGCCGTGAACCTGGCCTGGGCCTGTGAGCGCCTGGGCCACCGCGCCCAGCTGAGCCCAGGGGACGCCGCAGCACTGCTCGCTGAAGCCCAAGCAATCCATACAGAAGATCGCCAAATCTGCAGGGCAATCGGCAACCACGGCGAAGCCCTTATTGAAACGGACGCTGGTATTTTGACCCACTGCAACGCTGGCGCTCTGGCAGTATCCGAACTCGGTACCGCCACCGCGCCGATGTACACCGCCCATGCCCTAGGCAGACGCTTCAAGGTCTTTGCTGATGAAACTCGTCCGCTCTACCAGGGAGCGAGGCTGACCGCCTGGGAATTGAACCAGGTTGGCATAGACGTTGAGCTGATCTGCGATAACAGCGCTGCAACGCTCATGGCTCGAGGGGAAATTCAGCTCGCCATCGTCGGCACCGATCGTGTTACCGCAAACGGTGACGTAGTTAACAAAATCGGCACCCTCGGGGTGGCGATCGCCTGTGCCCACTTCGGCATACCGTTTTACGTCGCCTGCCCGTCTAGCACCTTTGACCCAAGCACCCCTCGTGGCCGCGACGTGCCCATCGAGGTGCGGGATAGCGCTGAGGTGCTTGGCGACCATGCGGCCGCGGTGCCGGCTCGCAACCTGGCATTCGATGTCACCCCGGCCGCTCTGGTGACCGGCATCATTACCGAGCACGGCATTGTCCAGGCACCTTATGAGCCAGGTCTGCAGGACTTGCTGGGACCACCAGAAAGGTAGATATCGGCCAAATCGGCTCTGCTCAGGAATTCATCGGCGATTCAGCCGCCTTTGCCATACTGCCGCCTCACATGAATCAGCCCGAGTCTCGCTGGCCTTCGCTTCGGGACGCTGTTTGGAGCTGAGCGAGGTGCGATATGAACAAAACACGAACTTACCGCCGCTGGCTCTTGGCCGCCCTGCCAATGCTACTGGCAACTCTCTCCCCGGTTGCTCATGCCGGAGGTGACCGACATTTCTCCAGTCACGGGTACGCACACTCCGCGCGCCATGGCGCGCACCGAGACTACGGTCGCCGGCACCACCGCCATCGCCGGCATCACTATCGTCACTACAACCGCCACTACAATCATCGCTATCGTCATCGCCATGGCCATTACTCAAAACACCATAGCGATCGCGGTGCCTACCTGGTAGGCGGCTTGATCGCGGGCTCTTTGCTGACCCACGCGCTGACCCGACCCCAGGATCGTTACACCTACAACGAGTACCGGACAACCCGGGTGGCTTCACCAGCACCCATCTACCGGCCTACGGTGTACAGCAGCGAGCGGACAAGCAGCCCGAGCATTAGCCGTCGGTTGTTTCGCGACCGCGACGGCAACTGCTTCGAGCGCAGCCAAAATAGTGCCGGCGATGAAGTGTTGATCGAGCTGCCGGCCAAATCCTGCGCCTGGTAATTCGGCCGCAGAGACAACCTCGATCTTGACCCGGGGCCTGGGAGCCCGGACCCTAGCGGCCATGAGTCGCTATCGTCCGCCCAGACCCAAGTCCTCCCCCTACATCACGCCAGATGGCCAGGCCCGTCTGGCGAGCGAATTAAAATACCTGTGGAAAGAACTGCGACCGGAGGTGACCCGCAAAGTCTCCGAGGCGGCAGCCATGGGTGATCGCAGCGAGAACGCTGAATACATCTATGGCAAAAAGCAGCTGCGGGAAATCGACAGCCGCATAGGATTTCTATCGCGACGTTTGGACGCACTCACCGTCGTAGATCGGCACCCACCCGACACCGCTAAGATATTTTTTGGCGCCTGGGTCACTGTGGAAGACGCCAGCGGTACCGAGCATCTGTATCGTTTGGTAGGGCCGGACGAGTTTGATCAGGACCCAGCCTACATCAGCATCGACTCACCCATGGCGCGAGCGTTGCTCGGCAAGCGTCTCGATGATGAAGTCGCAGTGCAAACCGCAGAACGACCCCAGCACTACTGCATCGTCGCGATCAGCTACGACCCACCGGCCCAAGAGCAGACGGATTGAGCCATGTCCGCCACATCTGAGCCTGCAGCCGTGACCACTGCCCTGAAGGCGTTACATCAACGCTTTGCCGCTGCGGGGATTGTGTTACGAACAGAGTACGATACCGAGTGGGCGTCTAGCTGTGAGTTAGGGCAACCAGAATCAGCAGACGGCGTGGCGAAGATCCGCTGGCAACCGGTCCCGCGTTGGGACAGCAGTGGGCATCTCCCCGCGGACTTCGCCGGCTTGGAAAATGCATTGCAGGCCGCAGTGCATCCAGATTTCAAAGCCTACTTCAGCAGCTTTTGGTCCGGCAGTTTAGAATCCACCGCCACAGACGGGCATGTGAGCCTGCTCCAGCTTTGGAACCCCAGCGATCGCGATCGTCTGATCGAAAACCTCATCGGCCACGTGCTAGAACAGCGACGTGCCCGTGGCCCGCTAAGCTTGTTCTTCGCTTGCACCGAAGCAGACTCGGACCTGATCCTGACATTGCACAACAGCACCGGTGAGGTGCTACTGGAACAGCCCGGGCGCAAGCCGTTGCGCACCGTTGCCGCATCGCTGACCGCGTTCATCGACAGCCTGGTTCCCGCCGGAAGCTAGCACGCTGGTCAGCAATGCGGACCTCGCGTTTAATGTGCGCCCCTAGGGCTCGTCTCTAGCCAACCAACAGGAATCGCTGCGAGCTATGGCTTCTGCCGACGCTTCTGTACTCAATCTACGCCCAGTGCGGGCGCTCAGCGGTAGCATCGCTCTGCCTGGCTCTAAGAGCGTTAGCAACCGCGCCTTGTTGCTCGCCGCTTTGGCCCGAGGCACCACCACGCTGAACAACGTGCTGCGCAGCGAAGACACCGAGTACATGCTCGCCGCGCTGACTCAATTAGGTCTGGCGCCAGCAGTCGAGGACACCCGGGTGATCCTCACCGGTTTCGGCGGCCCGATACCGGCGACCAGCACCCCCATCGATTTGAATCTGGGGCTCGCAGGTACGGCGATACGGCCGTTGTTGGCTGCATTGACCCTGGGTCAGGGCCAATATCGGCTGGACGGCAATGCGCGGATGCGCGAGCGGCCAATCGCACATCTGGTTGATGCGTTGCGGCCGCTTGGTGCCCGAATCGAATACTTGGGACAACAGGGCTATCCGCCGCTACGAATCGATGCCCATGGGCTGAACGGGGGCTCGACCCGTATTCGGGGCGATGTCTCCAGCCAGTTCCTCACATCGCTGTTGCTTGCGGCCCCCTACGCCAACACGCCTGTGAGCATTGCCATCGACGGTGAGCTGGTGTCGAAGCCATACATCGACATCACCTTGAATCTGATGGCCCGCTTCGGCGTTCAAGCGCGGCACCAAGGCTACGGTCGGTTCGAGGTTCCAACCGCCCGCTACAGCAGTCCCGGCACCTTTCTGGTGGAGGGCGATGCCTCGTCCGCGTCCTACTTTCTTGCCGCGGGTGCAATAGCCGGACCGGGTATCACCGTCGATGGACTGGGTCGCGACAGTATTCAAGGTGACGTTGCTTTTACCGAGGTGCTCTCTGCCATGGGCGCAAGGGTGCAGCTGGAAGCGCAACGCATTCGGGTTCGGCCGCCAGTGCAAGGCGGTCTTCAGGCCATCGACCTGGACCTAAACCACATTCCCGACGCTGCTATGACCGCAGCAATGGTTGCGTTGTTTGCCGATGGCACTAGCCACATTCGCAATATTGCCAACTGG
>JBPCXR010000274.1:0-7693 GCA_051027215.1 Pseudomonadales bacterium
CCGGCCCAACCAGCGCTGGACAACACCGCGAAGCTGGCATTCAGCAAGGCCAACAACAAAGCAGAACACCAACAAGCCACGAACCCAAATGGATCGCGTCTCGCTCGCATCGAAGGGATCGGACCAAATGCTGCTTGCGCAGAGGTAGGAAATGAGCAACAAAACCACCCACCCCAGGCTGACACCGAAGACGTCGTTCCAGCTTCTAACGGTGAACAGCATGGCCAGTGCAAGCGCGTAAGATGGGTAGCTCGCTGCGCTTTGGGATTCGAGCGTCAAGACCGATAAGAAGCAGAGCACGACAAGCAACGAAAGCAGCTCAATTCTGTCTTGGATAAAACGAATCTCCACCGTTTATGTTCGCCTTACTAGGTCGTTTAGATTGTGCCCGTTCGAGACCTGTCCTTTTCTTCGCACTCTGGATTAGACCGCTGACCAACGTTCGTCGATCCCTTTGAGCACAAGCTAGGAACGATACGGCTTCCTCAACAACACGTACACCCCGACTGAACGGTTCCGGCTCCCATGCAATCGCAAGAACCTCCCGAGTCTAATGAAGATACTAGTCTACGCCGCATTGATCGCCCGCCTTACGATTAGCGCCTTTTCATGCTGAGCCAAGTACCTCAAAGGCGCATATCCTCTGCGATGCTGTATCTCTTGTACCAGTGTATCTTTGTGGACGTTCGCAGGCTGGTCCACAGCGTAGCGATCACATAGTGATGATGGAAGATTACGGATTGTGTCCGGCAGCGGAATATCGTCCTTAAACTCAAAATCTGTAGGGAAGCCACCGAATCTAGCTAGCATGTGCTGATTACCGCTAGTATTGGGAGCGCGGCCATGCCAGGTGTCGTTAAAGAAGAAATAGATGCCCCCGATCCCGCCGCTTATTTCACGCGCTCGCCGCTTCAACTTCGCTCGTACCAGACTGTTGAAGAATGCGTATCGATTATATCGATCAGGAATTTTTACGAGCTGGCGCTTGGTGAGCTGTTCGCGATTTGTGAAACTCCCGGCACTCAGCATTAGGTCCCATCGCGGATCTCGCCGTTCCCAATGTGTGCCTGGGATTACCGCCGTGCAGCCACTGCCAATCTCGTACATGTCGTCAAAGAACACGCCAAAAGTAAATTCCCCGGGTGTATCACGGTGCCAGACGTGGGGAAGCTGAAAGCCATCTACGTTATCGTTCTTACCGCTGGCGCGACGAATCAAATCAACCCGCAGGCGATAGTGTTCGCCAATAACGCGCCGCATAAAATCTTCAATGAGCGGGAAGGTTAGAATATCGGATACAATTTTTGCAAACGTCGGACTTTCACAGCTTGGGAACAGCCGAGTATGCATCAGGTCGGTGTTTGTTGTTTTATAGCCGTCAGTTATTAGGGTAACTGGTGCTTTTGATCCAGAAATCTCGCGACGCGCCAGATCTTGCTCAAGCAGAATCACCATCTCGTTGCGCGCCTGGCGCACCGCTTCTTTGTTCAAGAAATCGTCTAGGCAAAAGTAACCATCTCGCCTGGTATCACTAACGATATCGTGTTTACCGGAGTAAACGACGGTGGTACTCATTCTAGTTTCCTTACTTGCCGGAATGTGCGTCCAGAGTGGGGAGTCTATCTCAAGGATCGCCGTATTCCGAGTGCATGGTCTCGAAAGGAAGTAGCCATTCTTTCGTTTTAGTTCAGGGACTCATGAGATCCGGTACAACACCGATAAGGCCACTTCTCTGCGGCCAAATCACCGGCAATCAATTTACCGTAACATTCTCGCTACGGAAGGAACGTCAAACGACTCCCGTCTCCGTAATCTCACTCTCTGAGGACGCGAACTCCTCTCGAATTGCCAATGCCATATGTTCTACCAGCTCCGCTGTCGATACACTCTCATCCCCGCAGAAAAACTCGACTGAGTCAGAAAATATGTAGCGCTTAGTTTCCGGAACCGTCCAGTTGGACATCATTCCTGAAGGTGAAAATACGAAAGTTCGCAATCCAACTGAAGCCGCAATATCCATTAAGCTGTTGGCTGGAAGTATCGCTAAATCAAGCGCACTCATCAGAGCAAGAAGGTTCTCAAAGTCGTTGAACAGGTCGAAATCAGGGGTGAACGTATTAATCGCATACTGCTCACCAATTTCCGTTACTTCAGCTCGACTTAGCGCAGGGTTTAGATTCACAAACAAAGCGTGAGGTAGAGCGTACAAGCTCTGCCAATGTTCCAACTCAACGATTTGATGATCCCGTATCGGTGATCTTTGCGTTGAGCTGGAAGAGAAGCCGACCAAGAGACCACCGTGGACTTCCGCAAACTTCTGCTTCCAGTAGGATACTAAGCGCTCGTCAGGAAGCAGCCAACCGTTAGAACGATTCCCAATTCGAACAGCTTCGGGGTATGCCTCACGGATTGTGAATGGAAAGAAAGTGCCCTGTTTGCATAATTCGAACGATCGAGCGTCGACGTAATCGGCCAGTTGCAGCGGAACACCTCGAAACTCTTCTCGTGCAGTGGAGATCTTATACCTCGGCGTTTTGGGGGAAAATTCGATGTTCGGAAAAGTACGGCGATAAATGCCAAGCAAGCGTTCATCGCAAACGACCATAAACGACCCTCTAATCGCAAACTCCGTTTGAAAGAAGAAGGAACAATAGAATTCTCCGGCCAATTGGCGTTCTGCGCAGGCAATAATCTTATCGCCGCGTTTAGATGGATCAACGACCTTATCAAATTCCTCATTTAGCGCCTCAAGCACCATATCACTTCGAGCATCTAGCGCTTGCAGCGCATTGCCCAAACCAAACTCTTTGGTCATCTCAAAATTGAGATCGTAGCCAGCGAACGACACTTCGTTTTGCAGCATTCTAACAAGCGATTTCGCATTATTTCGGTACAGAAGGCGGACGACTTGTTGCAGGTAGGGCTTTTGAAAATACTTGTCTGAGCAGGGTGCGTGCGCCAAGAAACAATCGAAAGCCTGACGAAACGCATCGCCTGCGCCTCGCGCGAACGCCGTTCCCATGAGCTGGATTGCGGCTTTGTCTGAGTATTTCGTCCTTAGTGCGCCCACATGCCTATCCCAGTCGACCCTCAACGACCCGTCGAGTATCGCGATTTGGAGCAGGATTCGGTCTCTCAGACGATCCTCCAGCAACATTCCTGCTTCCCGCCAGATGACTGAGAGTTCTGCGAGTTTTGATGCCGGGCAGATTCCTGCAAGTCGTACCCAGTAGGTTTCCTGCTGGCTATAGCTGTCGGCTCTTTTAGACAAAGCCTCAAAGGCTTCGTCACTCCGACCTAACGCAGCTAAGGTTGTTGCGAGCTGGGTGATAGCAGCAAGATCGGAGCGCCCTTGAAGCAAAGAGCACGCCTCTTCGAGCTGGTTGTTGTTGTGAAGTGCGATTGCATAGCTGGTTGCGACCGAATCCGCCGAACGTTCCCGTCGATGCCAGAATTCAAAATAGTTTGCTACTTTGTCGTGAGAATCGTGCCTAGTCATCCACACCAATAGGGTTTTCGCAAAGATTGTGGGCAGCGCGCTGAAATCCGTTTTTCGCAAGAGTCTTAATGAATCAGCGTGCCTACCCGTACCTGCATAATAGCCATTGAGAGCAAATAGAAGCGACCAGTCGTGGTTCTCAGGTCTATCTATCCTACTGATCACTTGAGAGTCGACGAAGGCCTGGAAGACCGGATTCGACTTTCTTAGGTAGCGAGTGAGCAAGGTTAGATTCTTAATCTTCGCCTTGAAAATGGCATGATTTTCTGAGGGTTGAAATAGCGATTCCGTGAGAAGTTCCACTGCTTCATCAAGTTGATTCATTTCGGTTAGTGCAGCCACATTCTGCTGGGCGACAAGCGGCGGAACTTCACCTGCTAACTTACTAAGGTTCTTTGGAGTCGATCCGCCATCGACTCTTGAGGACTTGTGTTTGTACTGGACATACTCTTGGCGTAAGCGATCGTTTAAGAAAGGTAGTAATACCTCAAGCTCAGTCAATCTCTCTTCGTCATCGGACCGGAATGCCTTTTTTAAAATTGTCACCAATCCTGGTAACTCGCGCTTACCTGCGTTGATTGGGCGCGAGAACTGATCCAAAATTGCGCCAAGACGATGTACAACATCACTCCGACCAAACTTATCGGCTTGTACTAGATATTCATTGATGAGGTGATCACTCCGCGCGCGGGTATCTCGAATTCGTTTTTCGTAAATTTTAAGACACATGCCCACATTCTTTCTCGATAGCGAATGGGCGTGTCGTATGATTAATGAGGTTGCGATGGCCTCTGTGACGAAATGCTTCCAATCCAGATGATTATCTCTAAGGGGTGCAGGCGCTAGGTTGTGAGGTGATTTCTCAGCCTCGTCCTTCGGGAGATGCTTTAAAAACGCATCTACGATTGGATGTGCGAGACCCTTCAGATCCTGGGCGTTTCGGCATTTCAAGGCCTCCACCCGCTTATCTGAACTTGGCTCAAAGAGTGAACGAGCGAACATGTCCGCGATCTCTTGTGTGTCGCCCTTTTGGACTTTCATCCGAATCCAGACTTGCTGTGCTAACTCAGAAAGACGGTCGAATTCGCGCTGAGTCTTTTCAGCAGATTGATCCCGGTTTATTTCCAGCAGCCATTCGTTGTCAATTTCGAACTGTTGCCTCTTTCTTCCGAGGCTAGGCATTAGTTGCCCGTATCTAACCAACCGGCTATTGTCGAGTTCACTAAAGAGGTATTCGAACACATCCTCGAACGCGGGTATTTCTTGCTTTTTCTGAATAGCCGCATAGTCCTCAACGAATGCGTCTATCCTTTCAAGGTCACGCTCATCAATACACAATTGGATATACGCATTATTTGCTGCCGCGTTGCGCAACTTTTTTTTCCGCGTTAGCGCTTCGTAGAAAGCCAGAGCTCTTGAGGCGCCAGATTCTGCACGCACATGCTTGCCGTGCGCGATTCGTAGATCCCGCACTTTGTCCTGTATACGCTGACCCATACCCATGTTCATATTGTATACATGAGGCGGCAGCAGGACAGCTGTCTCCACGCAAAATAGGCAAAAAAGCCTACTGCGCGATTTCGAGTGCTTTCTGCGCGTGTGAACGCATGACATCTTCCGGACGATTCGTATTTGCGTTAACCGTGCGGCAAATGCATGATTCTTATCTTGCCGCTGGCCACGCTCATGGCCTAGAGTTGCCATTTTTCACGATAGTCTTTCACGTACGCTGCTGGCTCGTGAGAATGAAACCTTGAGCTTGATACCCTTCTAGATCAGTCGCTGTGGCCTGCCATATTCGTTGGTTCGGGTGGAACTCTCAGCACACTATTTTGCATCTTCATCTAAAAACCAATGAAAAAGATCCTCAACAGCTTCTTCGCGCGATATCGATCCAGCATATTGTGGATAGGCCTTCTCAGTGCTTGTGCTGCAGGTCTACAAGCGATCAGCCTGATCGTGGCGTTTGATTATGTAACCCTTCTGATTACCGAATCTTCAAGAATTAGCTATTTAAAACAGTGGTTTACAGGAGCGCTGAATGATTTTCTGATTCAGATTCCGTGCTTGATTTTTGTGATGCTCGGACTGTCCGCCCTACTGAGTTATCGAGCTCGAGATGTCAGTGTGCGGGCGATGATTGCTCATGAACTGCATTGCATTCGCGAACTAGTTGAAACGATTCATCGCATTGGTTACCTACCCACAGAATTGACCCAGGCAGATATCGTTCGACTGGCATCGAAGGACATTCGCCAGTATGGCCGATTGGTCGATGCACTATTAGATGCCTGCTTACCAATCGCCTTTTTTGTCGCGGCGCTGGGCGTACTCTTCTACCTGGCACCGCTTATGACCATTGCGGTTTTTGGATTGATCTTCTCGTTTCTGGTGATATTTTATCGCATGTCTCGCAGTGTAACGAGGCTAGGCATCGAGCTCGAGGAGTCCGCCAAACCTGACATCGGCGCTCGCAAGCGCGCTATTGAAACCGGTCTAGTCAGCTACAACGATGAAAAAACGTTAGATAGTACGCTGCAAGCAGCTCAGTCGGACCCGGACATAAACGATTTTCTCAAGATCTATGCCGAACGTCTGAGAATCAGCTTTAAAGCGATTCTCGTTTCGAGCCTCTTCTTAGCTATTCTGATTCCTGCAGTATTGTTCTTTCTTGGCCGAGAATTGAGCGAAGGTCGGAACGTTGTAGCTGATGTGCTCATCTATGTTGTCGCATTAAATTTCTGCTTAGTACAAGTTCGATCGATGTCCGCTGTGGTTACCAAGATAAGAGTGTTTCAACCGTTCGCAGAGCGCTACGTCGCGTTCGTCGAATCCATGGTTGCTCGAGGACAGGAGGAATACGAAACAGACTTCCAAGTAAGGCTCGCCCGGCTTGATACTGGTAAACTAGTGGAGTCGCGGACTTTCCGGCCGGGTGAATGTTTCGGCGTCCTATACAACGGCAAGCTGGATAAAATCGCCCTCGGAAAAATTTGCTACGCCCTGGGTATCTCGTCGGCGTATGAGCTCGCTCCGGCGATCATCCATTATGAAGTGCCAGGGTCATTCGCGAGCATACAGAAGCAAGTCGATAAGTATAAGCACGAACACGAGAAGGTGCTGGAAGGGTTGGGCTGCACAGAAATTGTACGTCTCATCAACGAAGACCTGTCCACGGCACGATCAAACTATGGTGAAGAGTATATGTGGGACAACCTTCATCGAAGAGTTGGGTTTGTACTGCAGGTGGTTGAGTGTGCCCTGGATAAAAAAAGCAAAGTCGCTTTCATTGAAGGCAAGAGTTTTAGAGGAACAAGGCAGGTGATCCACAACGAGATTAAGGAGCTGCTGCATGGAAAAGTTCAAATTCTCGTTTACCCAGTCGCACCGCCAAATCCGATCTTCAGCGTCGATTGCTTTTTCTCTTGTGAAGAAACCAGCAGCAGCCCATCGGAGGATGTCGTGGAGGACCTAGAGACGATCTAACGGCTTTTCAGAGAAATGACAGGAGACAGGGGCATCGGTCGGGCGCACATAGATCTTGATATTGCGCAACGAAAGATGGATCCCTGCTCGAGCGGGCCAGGACGTGCCACGCGAACAATCTCAATGTTTCTTCGCCCCAAAGTCGTTAACAGCGTCACCGTTGTCAAGCGTTCCCATTAATCCTGGTGAGGACCGTTTCTAGCAGAACCCACTGCCGCGGTGATAGCATCACTTTTTTCGTGATGCTGTCCCATTTGTGCAGCAAGATCATAACAATCAAAACAATGACACTGCACCGCCGTGCCCATGGCCACAATTCAATCCTTGCAGAAACCGCTTAGGAGATTCAATGAGTGTCCCAACCTATAAACACATTCGCTACGAAGTAGAGCGCGGTCGAGCGCGCATCACCCTAAATCGCCCAGAAAAACGCAACGCACTGTCAATCGAGTTAGTCGAAGAACTACGTGACGCACTCTGGGAAGCGGACGACAACAAGGCCGTACATTGCACGATTATTCGAGGCGAAGGTTCAGCTTTTTGCGCAGGCTATGACCTCACCGCCGGGAGAAAATCGAGTGAAGATGGTATTGAGCGGCGTCGTGGCATCGGCATGGACGACGACGCCTGGAATATCGAACGATTCCAGCGCAGCCTTCGAACATTAACCGAAGTACACAAACCCTCCATCGCCCAGATCCACGGCCA
>JBPCXR010000275.1:0-32051 GCA_051027215.1 Pseudomonadales bacterium
CCGTAACCCCTTCACCCCCAAAGAAAACGCGACCCCAGCGCCCAATCCCCCACGAAACCCTCGAGTGGCAGGCGCAGGCAGCAGTTCGCGCACGGGTCCCGCTACCCCTTTCCGCCAAGAATTCAAACCCTTATGATCCCCGCACGCTTATATGGGAGCGTTTAAACCACGCGAGGGGGACTTTCGAAATGGAAGAATGGATTGACTATTTGGCCCGCTGGGGGCATTTCCTAGCCGGTATTACCTGGATCGGCCTGCTGTACTACTTCAATTTTGTGCAGACCGAGTATTTTAAGGTCGCCGATGGTGATGCGCGTACTGACGCTTTTACCAAGCTGGTGCCCAACGCGCTGTGGTGGTTCCGCTGGGGGGCGATGTTCACCTTCCTCACGGGTCTAATCATGCTCGGCATTCGCGGCGCTGGGGTGACCTTGGACATCACCGTGGGTTCGGTTCTAGGCATTTTGATGTTCTTAAATGTTTGGCTGATCATTTGGCCCAATCAGAAGATCGTCATTGCCTCCAACGAACAGGTTAAGGCCGGTGGCGAAGCCAAGCCGGAAGCTGCCGCAGCGGCGCCGAAAGCCGGGCTGGCATCGCGGACCAATACCCTGTTCTCGATTCCCATGCTGTTCTTTATGGGCTCTTCAGCTCACTTCTCCCATGGCGGCCTACAGGGCAACTCCACGCCCTTGATTGCGTCGTTGGTGATCATTGCGGTGTTAGAGCTCAATGCGATCTTCGGTAAGCAAGGGCCCATGACATCGGTGAAAGGGGTCATCGGCAGCGGCTTTGCGCTAACCGCCATTCTAGTTGCCATCGTTGAGGTCCTTTAGGGGCTTGTGAAGTAAGGGTATGCGCAACCAAAGTCCTTCTCGGCTGACTTCGATATCCGCCTCTCCGGACGACGCGGCAGGTGCGCGTCGTAGCGGCGGCGGAGGTCGACGCCGCGGTACTGCAGATCGCGGCGGCAGTTCTATTGGGGTTAACTTGATTCTGGTCATTTTGTTGGCTGGGCTCATGGTTGCCGGCTGGTTCGTGGCCAATCAGCAGCAGACGCTAGCGGCCGAAAAGCAGGCGCGAGAGGCAGCCGAAGCCCGAATTGCGCTGATGGAAGATCGCCTGCGCATGACCGATGAAACGCTGACTGAAGCTGGCTCGGAAACGAAATCCGAGCTGGGACGTTGGGAATCTGAAATTCGCAAACTGTGGGCTGTGTCGAATGAGCGCAATAAGAAATGGATCGAGGACAATCAAGCGGCGCTGAAGAAGCACAACGGTTCTCTGACGAACCTAAACAAGAAACAAGCCGACCTCGGTACGCAACTAACGAGCTTGCAGCGCAGCGTCACGCAGCAGGGCGATCTTCGCGGCGAACTCTCGCAGGTGTCAAAGCAACTCGAACAGATGCTGAAGACGCAGCGAGAGTTGGTGGATAAGGTGAACGCAGCGCGTCAGTCTGTGGCCAGTTTGCAGGCTGGGCTTGCCAACCGGGTCACGGAAAACGAGCAAGCTGTGGCTTCTATGGACGCCTATCGTGTGCAGCTCAACAATCGCCTGGATGAGCTGGAGCGGCGCATAGCCGGTGGCTAGCTCAGGCGCGCTCACCGAGCGATGCAAACGGAACTGGCGCACAAAATCGGTATAACCACGCACACCTAGATTAGGCGCTGATCTACATGATCTTTGCCGAATATGTTGCGCTGGTTATGTGAACTGGCGCTGATCTGAACGCCGTTGCCCTAGGCATACTCGCGCAATGTCAGCAGTACCCCAGGAATCCCCCGACTACTTGCCGGTGCAGGTAAGCGTGTTGGTGCGTGTCAACATCGCCCTGGATCGCGATCACGCCCCTAATGGTGGCCCTACTCTAGGCCGCATGCGGGCTGCCGATGCTTTGGTGGAGCAGGCGCGTGCGCAATCCTGGCGTGTTTGTGAGCTCCCTGGACCCACCGGTGCGATGTACCTGGCTAATGCCGAAGATGTTGCCGACCGGGTCGCTCTGGTGCTGTTAACTGGTGCTGCGAGCGATGATCTGGCCACCGTGTGCCAACTGCGCGAGCGATTTCGCCACGCGCTGTTCGTAGGCGAAACGGATTCTAAAGAAGTCGATCTGGTCTTGCCCGAAAGCACGGCTAACGCTGCGCTGGTGCGTCTATTGGCCCATGCCGGTGGGCATCAGCGCCGCAGCGACCGTATCGTGCAACTGATTCGCGAAGTCGGTGAAGGCCGGCGGCGCATGCATCAGCTCACAGACATCGGCAACTCGTTGACGTCCAGCCAAGAGTTGAACGAGCTGCTCGAGACTATTTTGGCCGAAGCCCGGCGCATTGCTGGTTGTGAGGGCGCATCGTTGTACCTGCTGGAAGAAGAGGAAGGCAAAGACTCGACACTGATTTTTAAGCTCGCGCAAAACGAGGCCATCGAATTGCCGCTGGCAGAGGTGCGCTTGCCCCTATCTGCGGAGTCCATTGCTGGTTATGTGGCGCTGTTTGGGCGTGAATTAAACTTAGCGGACGCCTACGAAATACCGGCCGATGCGCCTTACCATTTTAATCGCTCCATCGATGAGCAAATGGGCTACCGCACTCGCTCAATGTTGGTTCTGCCCATGCGCGACCATCGAGATCACGTGGTTGGTGTGCTGCAGTTCATCAATCGCCAAGACCCGCGAACGGCTGAGTCGGTGGCGTTCAACGAAGAAGCAACAGAGGTGCTGCGGGCAATTGCCAGCCAGGCGGCAGTGTCTATACAGAAAAATTTGCTGATCGCAGACATGAACGCGCTGTTCGAGAGCTTTGTTCAGGCGTCGGTGAAGACCATCGAACAACGAGACCCTAGCACCAGCGGGCATTCATTTCGAGTGGCTGATAAAACTGTAGCGCTGCTTACCTGCTTGCCACAATCGAACTGTCATCGTTTCAGCGAATTGAGCTTTACCCCCAGTCATCTCAAAGAGGTCCGCTATGCAGCGTTGCTGCATGACTTCGGCAAAATTGGCGTGCGCGAAAACGTGCTGGTCAAAGCGAAGAAGCTAACCTTTGAACGCTTAGGCATCATTGAGCATCGAGTTGCCTTGGCGAAAGAGCGACTACGCCGCCAAGCGGTTGAAGAGCAACTGAGCTTGTTGCACCAAGGCCAGCCGGCAGAACAGGCGCTGACCAAGGTCTACGGCGAGCTCGAGCGTGAATTGGTGCGCTTAGATCAATTCTGGGATTGGGTTCAGCGTGCCAATGAGCCAAACGTCCTGGAGGCAGGAGACTACGCTCACCTAGAAGAGCTTCTGCGCTATCGCTTTCGTGAGCTAGACGGCTCCGAAGGTACGCTGCTGAGCACCGACGACGTGTCTGCGTTGTCGGTACGGCGTGGTAGCTTGACTCCCGAGGAGCGTGTGCAGATCGAAGCGCACGTTTCCCATACTCGAGAGTTTCTGGCAATGCTGCGCTGGCCCGAAGAGCTATCCGGGGTGCCGACGATTGCCGGTGCCCACCACGAGAAGCTCAATGGCAGCGGCTATCCTGACGGGCTAGTGGGTGACCAAATACCCTTGGCCAGTCGGGTCATGACTGTGTGTGACATCTACGATGCGCTAACTGCCATGGACCGGCCGTACAAGCGCGCAATAGATGTAGAACGAGCGTTGAGCATTCTCGAGCAGGAAGCGGCGCAGGAACTGTTGGATGAGGACATCGTACGGATATTCATCGACAGTGGGGTGTATCAGCGCAGCCAAACCTTCGGCTGACGCGGTCGCCGGCTACTTCCAAGTATCCACGACTGAAACCGCAACGCGTTGACCGCGGTAGTCGACGATGATGCCGTCTTCCGTTACCGCTCGTAGCACCATCTCGCCGATGCTTTCACCTTCAGACAAGCGTCGGGCGTTGACCACCACTGCGCGCAGCGCTGGGTCATCGGCGAAGACGTGGGTGGAAAACTCCAGCTCCGGAAAGTCGGCTCGATCCTCGGGCGAAAGATCAGCCAGCTTAATCGGCTTTTTGGCACTGCTGCTTACCGGTGCTTTGACTTCAGGTTTTGCCGTTGCTGTCGACGCCTGGGCTGGCTGCTCCTCCGCCAGCGGACCGATGTCCGCAGTCGGAGCCGGAGCCGGAGCCGGCACATTGCTGGTCGCGGGTTCCGTCGGCAAGTCGATGTTCAGCTGTGCCGCTTCCTCCGGGCTTAACACCCGGCCTTTAGTGCTGGCGCTCGCTGTTGGTTTGCTCGGTTCTGAACTGGCGGTTGAGGCTGTTGAAGCTACACTGGGCTGAGTCGGGGCGATGCGCTTTGCTAATGGCGCCCTTGTCGGTGCGGTTCGGCTGGGTCGATCTGTTGCGCTGCGCTGCGTCGGGCCGGTGCGCTCGCGAGGTTTGACTACCAGCTCCCGGGCGGCCTGTGGCTTGCTCAGCTTGCCCGACCCACTTGCGCCGGAACTACCGTCACTCCAGGGTCCAAACAGATAGCCGATGATGAGTACATTGGCGAGCAGCGCAAGGCCGATCAGCCACAGCGCCCAGCGCCGGCGTCCCTGACGATCTTCAGCCACGACCAGTTGCGCGGCCGCATCCGGATCAATGGCGGCTTCGTCTCGACGCTGTGCTTGAAGAATATAAGACATCCTAACTAGCCGAGCAGTGCCGGGCCTTCCAGTCCCAAACGTTGGTGGATGCGGATCCAGGTTTCCGGTCCGACGATGCCGTCAGCAATGAGTCCTTCCTGTTGTTGGAACAGCACCACAGCCTCTTCGAGTGAGTTACCGAATACGTTCGGCCGATTGCTCTCGATGGGTAGCGCAGTCAGCCGAATCATCTGCTCTCGCAGCCATTGCACCGTTGGATGACGGTCGCCGGTGCGCAGATTGCCAGGGTATTTGGGTGGCGTTTGCCAAACGACGACGAAGCTCCCAAACCAGGCATCGCGCAAATCCCGGGGCGATACCCAACGTTCGTCACCCGCGATGCTGAGGATGTAGCCATTGTTCTCTTTCTTGACCACTGCTCCGTAGTAAGGCTCGGGACGGCGGTCCCACAGCTCCAGCACGGCAGGCAGGTTCAAGCGTTCGATGTCGCTCCAGCCTCCTTTGCGACTTAGGCATTGCAGCCCGGCGGTGGGGGCGAAATTACAGGGAATCTGGGTATTGGCTGCATTGCCGTAGTTCACCCCCCAGCGCGCAAACACTGAGGCATAGGCATTACGTTGGCTGACGTAGGGGGAGCCTGGCGGACGGCTGATGTCGGCAAACCCGGCGACCTGGGCTGGCACTTGGGGCTCTGGTTGTGGCTCGTTCGATGAAGCCTCTGGCGCCTCGTCAGGACGCACGATTTCTCCGGCGAGACTAGGTCCCGCAGGCACGTCGGGCTCCTCATCGGATCCCGCGAAGTAGGCCCAAGCCATGCCCACGCTCAGTGCGGCAAAGACAGCGGCCGCAGACCAGATCAAGGTCTTTGGACGACTGCCAAGGATCTCTTTGGCAGCCCGCTGCACCGTTAACGCGCTCACCCGGGTTTCCCCTTGCACATAGGAGCCCAGCAATGCCCTGTCAGCGACAACGTTGATCAGGCGCGGTATGCCCTTAGAGATGCGGTAGAGCTGGTTCATAGCCTTAGGCGTGAACAACTGAGGATTGCCACCGGCCCGGGTTAGGCGATGAGAGATATAGGCAAGGCTTTCTTCCCGGGAAAGCGCGGACAGGTGGTAGCGGGCCGTGATGCGTTGAGCCAACTGTCGCAGTTCCTGGCGCGCCAACATCTCACCCAGTTCCGGTTGCCCGAGGAGGATGATCCGCAACAGTTTGCGTTCGTCGGTCTCAAGGTTAGTCAGCAGGCGAATTTGCTCCAAAACCGCTGGCGACAAGTTCTGCGCTTCGTCGATGATTAGAACCGTGCTGCGTCCTTGCTGATGGGTTCGCAGCAGGTGTTTGTTCAAGCGATCGATGTACTGCTTGATGCTTTGGTTTTTCTCGGCGTCATAGGGAATGCCCAGTTCATCGCAGACGGTTTGCAACAGTTCTTTGACCGTAAGACGTGGGTTCAGCACGAACGCCACGTCGAGATCCTCAGGTGTTTGCTTCACCAGGTTTCGCAGTAGCGTGGTTTTACCGGTGCCTACCTCGCCAGTCACCATCACGAAACCACCATGGGTGAACCCATAGTGCAGGTGTGCAAGCGCTTCCCGGTGGCCATCGCTCAGATACAGAAAACTGGGATCCGGGGCGATGGAGAACGGTTCTTGCTTCAGGTGAAAGTGCTGGAGGTACATGATCCTTAAGTATCCGCAGCCACCCCGAACTAGCGGGGCATTTTAGAGCAGGCCGGCTATTGTAACTGACTGGGTGCCTGGCGCAGGCGTTCATCTTTGTCGCGCCAGAGGCCTTCAATCCAGTCTACTAGCGGCTTGCGCTCGCCAGCCCGCAGGCTTGCGGCCACTGCAGTGGGGATGTCTAGCAACTGGACTTCCATGGTGGCCTGAGCACAGCGCCCGCTAAGTAAATCCCAGAAGCTGGGTACCCCGTCGGGATAGTGGATTGTGACATCCAGCAACCCGGTGAGTTCCTCCGACATGCCGGTCAACACCAGCTGCAGCCCACCGACTTTGGGATTCAACAGGCGCTCGAACCTGGCTTCCTGGGCTTGGTGCTTGTGCACACGGAAACGTGTGCCTTCTGCGAAATTTAATACCGTAGTGGGGTGTAGTCGAAAGCCTTCACAGGCCGCTTCGATTTCTTTGCGGTCTGCATCCTGTAAGGTCGGGTTCGCGGCAAGTTTGTCTTTGCCGAGCCTGCGCACGTATGGAAACCCGAGCAGCCACATTGCTGGGCCCAGAGCTGGAATCCAGATCAGTTCGCGCTTGGTAAAGAACTTGATGGGTGGTATCAGATGTCGAAATTGAGTTTGCAGCAGCATGATGTCGGACCAGCTCTGGTGATTGCTGACAACGAGATACCATTGAGAGCGACTGAGTTCAGTCCCCGGCGCAACGTTTAACGTGACGTCGCATAAATTTAGCGCTTGCATGAGCCGGCGATTGCTCCCGGTCCAGTAGTCGATAATCCAGTCCATGCGTCGCGTCCAGCCTGGATGTGCGGAGGCCGGGGACAGTAGGCGCAGCAGGCCCATGGCATACAAAGGTATGCATGCCACAATGGTGTTGACGATAATAAACAGCAGCGCGATGCTGCCTTTGAGAACATTCATTTGCCTAAGGATATCAGCATCCTCACCTTCAGGGCTGCTGCGAGGTACTTCGCGCCGCTGGTGCTCTTCTACCTTGGCGGTTGCGAAACTTTTGGTTACTACTCCCAGGCGATCAGAGGGCAGTTGGCGGTTACTTTCGCGCGGCAACCGGTTTCCCAACTGTTAACAGACCCTGCCACGCCTGAGACCCTGAAGCAGCGGCTGCAGCTCACGCAAATGCTGCTGCAACACATCGAGCGGGAGTTGGGGTTGCCCGTCAAAGGCCGCTATCAAACCTATGTTGCTCTAGACCAGGAGGCAGTGTTGTTCAGCCTGGTAGCCACCCCCCGGTTTAGCGTCACGCCCAATCAATGGTGCTATCCCATTGTCGGTTGTGCGCCGTATCGCGGTTACTTCAAGCACAGAACGGCGCTCGCTGCTGCTGCGCGTTACCGCAAACGCGGCTTTACCACCTACTTAGGCGCTGTTCCAGCCTACTCGACGTTGGGTTGGTTTAAGGATCCTTTGCTGTCGAGCTTTGTGGATTGGAGTGAGGCGGAGCTCATGGCGTTATTGAGCCACGAGCTGGCTCACAGCAAAGTCTGGGTGGACTCCGACGTCGGTTTCAACGAAGCGTTCGCCACTTTCGTCGGCAATCAGAGCGCGCGCAATTGGCTCGGAGGGCGTGATCCGGCAGCGCTCAGGGTCTACGTCGAAAACGGCGCGGCTTGGCAGCAGTTAGTGTCGATGCAGCTAGACCTGAAGGCGCAACTGTCTGCGCTTTATGCCCGAACGCTGTCTGACGAAGAAAAAGAGCGCGAGAGCGCGGCCCTGTATCAGGCTATGGGCGATTGTTACCGTTTCCAGCGCGCGCAACTTGGCGCCGGTCGCTTCGATGATTATATGAGCAGGCTAAACGATGCAGCTTTAGCCGCGCTTGCAACCTATCGGGACGATGTTCCTGCCTTTGCAGCAATCTACCGACGGGAACAACAAGATTGGCAGCGATTTTTTCAAGCGGTGGAAGCATTGGGGAAGCTGCCGAAAGAAGAGCGACAGGAGATCGTTGCGCAGCTGCGGGATCTAGGTGAGCAGCAAATAGCACAGAGCGCTGATGATCAGCGCGCCGAACAAATTCAATGCCAGGCCTTCTCGAACCATGGTGTTGATCGGCACGTGCCCTGAGCTAAATACGGTAACGTTTGGCGCTGTAGCCACCGGTAGCATGAACGCACAGGATGCGCTCATGGCAGCGGGAATCATGAACAACCGCGGATCGATGGCTGCGGCGATTGCTGCGGCGGCAAGAATAGGCATCAACAATGTGGTGGTTGCGGTATTGCTGGTGGTTTCAGTAAGAAAAGTCACCGCAAGACAAATACAGGCAATCAATAGATACAAAGGCAGGCTCGCTAGCCCGGCGAGTGCCTCGCCAATAGTTACGCTCAAACCTGAACTGGTAAAGGCTTCGGCAATGCTGATACCAGCACCGAACAGAATCAGCATGCCCCAGGGAATGCGATTAGCGCTGTCCCAGTCGAGCAAGCGTTCCCGTGGTCGGGCAGCGCTGTCTGCTCGTGCATCTGCCGGAATTAGGAACATGGCGATGACCGCGAGAAATGCAACGATGGCATCGTTGCTATAGGGCAGGTTCAACCATTCGGTCCAGCCGCCGAAAGGTTCCCGGCGGGTGATCCAGGCCAGCGCGGTGGCGGCGAACACCATCAGCACTCGCCGTTCCCGTGTTTTCCAAGCGCCAACGCTGGGTAGCTTGACGTCGCCTTGATGGCTCAGATTTCGTGTCAGCCAAAAAGCCGCCACCGGCACGAAGACCAGTACCACCGGCACCCCCCAGGTCATCCAGGTGGCGAAACCAATGCTGCCTCCCACAGTTTCTTCGTAGATGCCCATGAAGATCACGTTCGGTGGGGTGCCAATGGGCGTGCCGATGCCGCCGATGTTTGCCGCGTAGGCGATGCCCAAGAGCAGTGGTGTTGCCAGTTTTGGATCTTCAACATCGTTCAGCACAGCCAACGCTACGGGCAACAGCATCAACGTTGTGGCCGTGTTGGAAATCCACATGGAAAGCACGGCGGCTGCGGCCATGAATCCATAGACCAGGCGCCGAGAGCTGCTGCCGCCAAAGGCTTTAACCATCATCAGCGCGACCCGTCGGTGAGCGCCGTTTTTTTCAAGAGCGGTGGAGAGTATGAATCCGCCGAGCAGTAGCAGGATTAGGGGGTGACCATAAGCCTGCGCGACTTGTTGGCTGCTAATGACGCCTAGCAAGGGCAGCAGCGCCAGCGGCAACAGGGAGGTTGCCGGTATTGGAATCGGTTCAAATACCCACCAGATGACGCACAGCGTTGTTACCCCCAGAGTGATCGCGGCCGCGGGCTCAAAACCCGATTGCCACATGAGGAATGCGGCGAACAATGCGACAATGGGCCCGGCGGGAAGGGCGATTGCTTGCAGGCGCGAGCCGCTGGTTCTCGCGATCGGGTCTGAGGGGCCAGAGGGTGGCGGTGCAGATTCAGAAGTTGGCATCGACGGAGGGTGCCAAGCCTGTGCCGCGCAGGCAAGCGTCAGATGCGATTTTAATTGGGTGCAAGTCATGCAATCGTTCTACTGGTACGACCTGGAAACCACCGGCACCGACCCCCGATGGGATCGCATCGTGCAGTTTGCCGGCCTGCGAACTGATCTTGATTTGAATCCCATCGGCGATGAGGTGTGTTTGTACGTGCGTTTGGCAGACGATGTCTTGCCAAATCCGGAGGCCTGCCTGGTGACTGGCATCACCCCGCTAAAGGCCAACGCCGAAGGCGTGAGCGAGTGGCAGGCTCTGCAGCAGATCAATCAATTGCTTGGCCAACCTGGCACCTGCGCGCTGGGATACAACAGCCTGCGCTTTGACGATGAATTCTTGCGCTACGGCGCTTACCGCAATTTGATCGATCCCTATGCGCGGGAGTGGCAGAACGGCAATTCACGATGGGACCTGCTGGATCTCGTTCGCGCAACCGGTGCGCTGCGTCGCGAAGGTATCACTTGGCCTGTCGACGACGAGGGGCTGCCGGTGTACCGACTCGAAGCTCTGACAGCGGCGAATGGGCTTGAGCACGGCCAGGCACACGATGCGCTATCGGATGTCCATGCAACCGTAGGCATGGCCCGCCTGATACAGCAGCATCAGCCCAAACTATTCGCCTATCACTACGGCATCCGGCGCAAGAAGCAGGTGCGTGAACTGTTGGAACCTATCGGCGCGAAGCTGTGCGTGCATGTTACCGCCATGTATCCACGGATCCGTTACGGCTGTGCGCCCGTAGTTTCGGTTTGCCGGCACCCAACCAACAGCAACGCCATTATCGTTGCCGATCTCGGTCGTGATGTAGAGCCGTTGTTGGAGTGGAGCGAAGAGCAAATCTATGAGGCGTTGTTTACCCCAGGTCAGTCCGAGCGCCCCGGTCTAAAAGAGGTGCGATTGAATCGCTGTCCGTTCGTTGCCGCTATCGAAGTACTCAACGATGAAAACCTTGAGCGTTTGAGTATCGATTTGAAGCTCGTTCGCGAGCGCGCTCGACGTCTGGGAAAACCGGGGATCGGGCAGAAGCTGATGCGCGTCTATGCGCGCCGCCGTGAGGCTATGCAACAGAGCAGTGCAGCACAGGACGTGGACGGGGCGCTCTACGATGGGTTTCTCAAAGACGCTGATCGGCATCGCTGTGACGATCTACACGCGCAACTGCAAGCCGGTCGCTATGCGAATCTGGATTTCGAAGATAAGCGGTTGCCGCTGCTGGCCCAGCGCCTGAGAGCTCGTAGCTTTCCTGAGCTGCTCGATGCTGAATCATTACAAGACTGGGAGGCTCATGTGCGCGAGCGCTTGCAGGCAGATGATGCGCCGTGGCTGACGTTGCGCGGCTATCGCCAGCGTCTTGCAGAACTTCGCACGCAGCGGCCAGAAGCCAGCGCATTGCTTGAAGCGTTGGTGCAGCATGGCGATACCCTCGCTCAGCGCTATGCGTTAGCACCTGGTGAGTGAATCAACTGCAGCCACGCCCTGTGTGCGCATGCGTGGTGTCAGCAAGACCTATGGCGAGCTGCGGGTCCTGCAGAGTATCGATGTGGAGTTTCCTGTAGCGCAAACAACCGCGGTGGTTGGCGCCAGTGGCAGTGGCAAAACGACGCTGCTGCAGCTCATTAATCGCTTAGTTGAGCCCGATACGGGCGTGATTGAAGTATTCGGATCCCCACAGCCGGAGCGGTCTCTGGAGTCCTTCCGTCGGGGCATCGGCTACTCGGTGCAAGGCGCGGGGCTGTTTCCGCACATGACGGTACGCAAGAACGTTTGTCTGCTGGCACGGCTGGAGGGCTGGGACGAAGCCAAGATTGCGGCGCGCTATGAAGAGCTGTTGGCGGCCATGGAGCTACCCACTGATGTTAGCGAGCGTTACCCTTATGCGCTGTCTGGAGGGCAGCAGCAACGAGTGGGTCTGTGTCGGGCATTGATGCTACGTCCACCGCTGTTGCTATTGGACGAGCCTTTTTCAGCCATAGATCCGATCACCCGGGTGGAGGTCTATCGGGTATTCGCCCAGGCTCAGACCGCCCAGGCGGTGAGCGCTGTGCTCGTCACCCACGATATGCGTGAGGCTGTACGCCTAGCGGATCACCTGCTGATTCTGCGCAGCGGCTCAGTGCTGCAGTCCGGCCCGACGGCACAGGTATTGGAATCGCCCGCCGATGAATACGTGCAAATGCTTGTACAGGAGCAATTGTGAGGTTGCGCTGGCTGCTCTACTTACTGCTTTTTGCTTCGCTACTTCCTCTGCTATTTCCTCTGCAAGGCTGGTCAGCGGATGCCGCCCTGCGGGTTGGTAGCAAGAACTTCAACGAAAACTATCTGTTGGCTGAAATGGTCTCGCAGCTATTGGAATCCAAGGGCGTTGAAGTGGAGCGGCGCTTTGGCTTAGGCGGCACATTGATCTGCTACGAAGCGCTGCTGGCCGGCGAGATTGACCTGTACGTTGAATACACCGGCACGCTGGCGCAAGCCGTGTTGCAATTGGATGGGTCGGGTTTAGGTCGGGACATGACGCGCTTGAATCAAGCGCTAAAGCCCTTAGCGCTTGAGCTGTTACCCCCCTTCGGCTTCAACAACACCTATGCCATTACCGTGCAGCGTAGCCTGGCTGAGCGTTTGCAGCTGCGCACCATAGGAGACTTGAGCGCTCACGAAGATTTGAAGATGGTGTTCAGTCACGAGTTTTTGGAGCGCGGCGATGGTTGGCCGGGGCTTGCAGCGCACTACGGACTGGCTCAGGTACCTAGCGGCATCGAGCACGCGTTGGCTTATCAAGCATTGAACGATGGCGCCATTGATGTGACTGATGCGTATTCCACTGACGGTGAGCTGGA
The DNA here is from genome assembly GCA_051027215.1 of Pseudomonadales bacterium. Taxonomy (GTDB): domain Bacteria; phylum Pseudomonadota; class Gammaproteobacteria; order Pseudomonadales; family Azotimanducaceae; genus CALHVX01. Next base: position 12,594 of record JBPCXR010000275.1, read on the forward strand.
GCGCTATCAGTTGGTCGCCCTGGACGATGACCGCGGCTACTTTCCTCACTATCTTGCGGCGCCCCTGGTACGCCAGCCACTGCTGTCTCGAATTGCGCCGCTGTTGGCGCCGCTGGTGGACAGTCTGGACGATCAAACCATGCAGCGCTTGAATGCCGAAGTCGTGTTCGCTGGGCGCAGCTTTGCAGAAGTGGCTTCGGAGTTTCTCCGCGATCAGGGTGTCGATGCTGGACAGCGCGGCGCGGTACAAACTTGGCAGGCACAAATGCTCCGCAATACGCTGCAGCATCTGAAGCTCACGGGCATCGCACTGGCAGCAGCGGTGGTGTTGGCCTTGGGGTTAAGCCTAACTATCTTTCGGCGCCAGAAACTGGCTCAGGCGGTGCTGTATGTCTGCAGCCTGTTACAGACCATTCCATCGATCGCTCTATTGGCACTGATGATTCCGCTGTTTGGCATTGGCGTACTGCCAGCAGTGATCGCCTTGCTGCTGTATGCGTTGCTACCCATCGTGCGCAATTGCTTAACCGCGTTGACCACCGTCGATCCGACCTTGGTCAGGGTCGCCCAGGCTATGGGCCTGTCGGCGACCGAACAAGTGCGACATCTGTTTTTGCCCATGGCCTTACCGGGCATATTTGCCGGTGTGCGCACCGCGGCGGTCATCTGTATTGGCACTGCGACCCTGGCGGCGTTTATCGGCGCAGGGGGCTTAGGGGATCCCATCGTCACCGGATTGTCGTTGAACAACGTCAATCTAATTCTCCAGGGAGCGATTCCCGCGGCCTTGCTCGCGGTCGGCACCGAGCTGATCTTCGAAGCACTAGAACGTTGGCTCCTGCCCCGGCATTTACGCCGCTAGCCGGCGCTCAGGGAGCGTAGATAAGCGTTGAACGAAGACTTGGCCGGGTCAAAATCGATGTCTGTGGGTGGGTCTTCCGCCAGCGCCAGGTACCAGCGCCGATCGCCCTCGACAACGGTGGCAGGTAGCAAGTGTTCCTCCCAAGGATATTCTTCATTACCGAAGTAGTTGTCGGGCGTATCCCACAGATAGGCTAACTGCCGACGCTGCGCCAGGGCATCGATGACCGTGCTCGGCGCCGCATGCTGGCGTGCGAATTCAAGCTGACTACTTAGCATGGCCTCATCGGCGATGAGCAGTCGGCATAGATTGCCCGGCGCATCCAGCAGCAAGAGCCCAGGTGGATCCGTTACAAGGTAGTACTCAATGAGTTTGCGATCGCTCATCAGCCGTTGGACTTCGTGGGCAATTCTTTGATCGAGTAAAAACAGTGGCGGGTCTAGGGCTAGGTTGTTGCGCAACCGCGCAGTGTGTTGACTAAAGTAAACGTGCTTTAGAGCATCGACGAACTCGATGATTTTGCTGGTTGAAGCCAGCTTGTGCTTGGCCGAGAAACGATCGATGAGGCCTTCGTTGAAGGCTGCGACCGCGACCTTCTCGTCCGCTACGCCGGTCAGCATAGCTTTTTGTAAATACGGATCGGTCAATCTGGCGCACAGCTCTAAGCCATCGAGGCTGGGCATTGCGTAATCGATGACTGCTACTGAAGTGCGGGCGAAGCGCTCCAGGTGATTGATCTCCTGCTCGATCATGCCCATTTCCAAATGGATTACTGGATTGGCGTTGTGTCCGGACTCAATGGAAAAACAACGATCAACCAAGGGCGGCAGCAGCGGCTCTCGATTTAGATATTGCAGTGCCTCTTCAGGGTCTACGAATGAGCAGTGCGTCCAATACTCTGGTAGTTCGAGATCCAGGCTCAGGAGAAATGATTGGTTGTCGTCCACAAAGCAGACGGTGGTTGGGTGGTAGTAGGGCGACAGTGCGAAGCGTGTCATGGGTCAATGGTTCCCGTTGCGGAGCAGTCTCAGTCAGGTCAGCAACTTCAGCAGTGCCTGTTGTTTGGCCACGCTGAGGCGTCGGAAACCCTTAATGAGTGCATCTTCATCGTCGCTGAGTTGACGTTTTAGGATTTGTTCCAGCTGTGGGTGTAAGGGCGGCTGTAGCTCGCCTTCAGCTCCGGCGTCTGGAAGTCCACTTAAAGACTGTTGCAGCCGAGCAACGATCTCGGAGTTCATACTACGACGGTAGTGTTCTGCTGCGTCTGCGATACGCCCGCGCATCTCTGCAGGGAGGCGCACCACAAACTTGTACGGTTTCTCTTTCATGGCCGTTTGCCGTGTCTGGCCGCTTTTGCAATGTATCCTCTGGTATTGTGTCGAACAAGAGATATCACTTTGATATCGTTTTTCGCGATGCGTTCGACACCCTCTGACCCGTTGCTTTTACTGCAAGGATTGCCACTAGACGTGCCCAGTATTCGTCCAACACAACCGCTCAAACAGGGCACAGTGCAGCTAGCCGCCAGTCTGGTCATGGTGCGTGATCTAAGCCCTGGCATTGAGGTCTACATGACTGAGCGTCCTGGAGGCATCGACTTTGCCGAGCTGCACGTGTTCCCTGGCGGCAAGGTGGATGCGGCAGACGATGCTTGGCTGCTAGAGCAAGACAGCGTGTTGTTGGGCGAAACTGCAGCCAGCGCTAACCAGCAGCTAGGCGAATACGCAGCGTTGCGTTATTGGGTGGCGGCAATTCGTGAATCGTTTGAGGAATGTGGAGTGCTCTATGCGCGGGATGGTTCCGGACACTGGCTGTCTATTGCAGCAGAGGATTCCGAGCGCTTTACCGAGTTGCGTGAGGCGCTGATCCACAACGAGCTCACGCTGTCTCAGCTTTGTCAGCGCACCGGGGTCACGCTCGATGCCAGTGGTTTAGCCTATTTCAGTCACTGGTTGACCCCAGAAGTTGCGCCGAGGCGTTTCGATACACGTTTCTTTCTTGCCCGAATGCTGCCAAATCAAGCCACAGCGGCTCACCATCGCGAAGTAGTAAGCGGCAGCTGGGTCACACCGGAAGCGGCGTTGGAGCATGCTGAAGCCGGTCGTTGGGGGCTGATTTCACCAACCCGGGTGAGCCTTGAAAGCCTGTTGGGTTACCGCAGTGTCGATGAGCTTTGGCCCGTGGTGCAAAGCGCGCAACACTTGCCGCCCTTAACGGCGCAGCTGCGTAGCGAAGGCATGTGTGAGCTACGGGGATCATGAACGCTGGGTTGCTGCGCATTGAGAACCTGTGGAAGAGCTTCGACGATGCAGGTGTGCAGCATACGATCTTTCAGGATTTTAGTTTGCAGCTACGGTCCGGAGAAACTCTGGCGCTCACCGGGCCCAGCGGTTCTGGCAAATCGACGCTCTTGAATATAATCGCAGGCGTTCTCCCGGCCGATCGAGGGCGCTTGTGCATGGAGGGTGAAACTGCAGACGCACAGGCTTTTTGCTATGGGCAGCTACCGGTTGCGGCGACCGCTGCGCTGCGGCGCCGCCGTATTGGCTACGTCTTCCAGTTTTTTAACCTGGTGCCGACTTTGACGGTTCGTGAAAACGTACTGCTGAGTTTGCGTCTTGCCGACCGCTTGGCATTGCTACCGCAGGCCCTAGCGCGCTTGGATGACATGGGGCTAGGGCATCGCCTAGATGCGTTTCCCGAAGCGCTTTCTGGTGGCGAGCAACAGCGCGCCGCGATCGCTCGAGCGCTGGCGCCAGCGCCTTCCCTGATTTTGGCTGATGAGCCAACGGGTAACCTTGACGCCGACAACGCCGCAGCGGTGGTGTCCACTCTGTGGCGAGCCGTCGCCGATTCCGGATCTGCGCTATTGGTGGCCACTCACGATGCCCAGGTTGCCCAGCAAGCTGAGCGTCGGGTGGATCTGGCTTGCTGAAACTGCTGCTACTGTCGCAGTTGCGCTTTGCCTGGCGCACCCCGCTATCTACGCTTTCAGCGCTGTTGGGGCTGACCTTAGGGATCGCCTCGGTGGTGTCGGTGCATCTGATCTGTGAACGCATCGTCGCGTCATTAGACCAAGCGATACCCGCGCACCTGCAACGAATCTCTCACGTTGCTACCCGATCAGCGCTGCAAGATCAGCATTACTTTACCCTTCGAGGCCGCTGGCGCACGGGTGAGCTGAGCCAAGTGTTGGCTCTGGCGCCGCTGCTTGAAGGAGAAATTGCGCCACAGGATGCTGAGGATCTGCGGGTACAACTGCGCGTTTATGGCGTTGATTGGCTGGCGCTGTTCAGCGCAGAGCAGCACAACAACGGCTCAGCTGCCACGCCGTTGTCGAGTACGCCGTTGTATGACCAGGTGCTGGTCAACGCTGCGGTAGGTTGGCCCGTCGGTAGCCAACGCAGCATCGGTGGACGAGTTGTACAGGTTGCGGGTGAAGTGGGCGCAAGTGACGGCCCGCTCGGTGACCCGGCAGTCTATGTCGACATCGGGTTGGCCGTGGACTTGTTGGGTACGCGCTCGGCCCAGCGCTTGAGCGCTGTTCTGTTGCAAGTGGACGATCCGTTGAGTGGGCTGCGTCGGTTGTTGTCGAGAGTGTTGCCCGGAGTAGAGGCCGGGTTGCCGCCGCCAAAAATCCCAGATCTTGGCCCCGGTTGGCACGTGCAAGCGCTGGGAAGCGAGATGCCACAACAGAGCTTTGGCCGCTCAGTGCTGTTTAACCTTGGAGCGCTGGGCACGCTGTCGCTGGTGGTTGCCTGGTTTTTGATGTTCCAGACGGCATTGCTGTGGTTGCGACGTCAGCATCGGGTCTTTCAGCTGCTCCGAGATCAAGGGGTCAGTGTGCACTGGCAATTTCTGGTGTTCGCGCTTGCCATGCTGTTGCTCGGGTTGGTGGCAGGATTGCTGGGAGTGCTGGTAGGCCAACAATTGGCTGAGCTGTTGATGTCAAAATTTAGTGTCGCGCCTGCAACACCTGCGGCAACGTTCGTGCTCTCGCCCTGGTTATGGCTGAAAGCGGCGCTGTCTGCAATTTTGGTACCGCTGCTATCTGCGGCCCTGGCTTATCGAGTCGCGCGCCATGAGCGTGGCGTACAACTGGGCGCCAATAACTGGCTGCGCTGGCTGGGTATCCTGCTGGCAACAGTGCTGATGTTGGGGTTATTGCGCTCACCGCAGTCTGGGTTGTTTGGTGCATTTGCTGCAATTTTGTTGGCCTGCATTGTGGCTGTTGCGCTATTGATGCCATTGATCCGCCTGCTGCGTGCACGCTGGCTGTTGCCGAATCGCACGCTGCGTGGTCTGACCTTGCGCATGGGTGCCAGAGAGCTGCTTTGGTACCCTAGCGAGCTTGGCGCTGCGTTGGGTGCCTTGTCGTTGGCGGTAGCTACCAGTATCGGCATCGGTACCATGGTAGATAGCTTTCGCGTGGACTTTGTACGCATGCTTGAGCAGCGCTTGGCCGATGACATTAGCATTGAGGGACCGCCTGTCGACCTTGTAAAGGTGCAGCTAGCCCTCGACGATCCAACAACTGGCATCGGCCTGCACTGGTATGAACGTGCGCGGGTGCGGGTTGCCGGGCAGCCGCTGGTACTCGGTCGCAGTGCAATGGATGGGCGCGGTGCCGCGCGCTACGGGCTAGCGCGAGCGCTCGAGGCGGATGAGGTCATGTTGAATCAACGTGCCGCGAGCTCCCTTGGATTTAACATTGGGGACAGGCTGACGATAGCTGATCAAACATTGCGTGTTGCCCATATCTATCCAGGCTATGGCGATGCGGAGCTACGCGCCCTGGTTGGATTACAGACGCGCCTGCGCGGCGAGTCCCAGGCAGCGCCAATATCCTTTGAGCGGTATCGACTTGGGGTGGAGGTGGCCCAGCCACAATCCCTGCATGAGCAGCTGCGAGTCGATCACCCGCAGCTGAGCGTAGAGTTGCGCTCCGCGGCCCGGGCGCGGGCAATAGCAATCTTTGATCGGACTTTTGCCATTACCCGGAGTTTGACCTTGGTTGCCCTGCTGGTCGCCGGTGTAGGTTTGTATAGCGCGATGGTTGCGCTGGGATTGACTCAGTCCCACACCCGTACCTTGATGCTTTACTTAGGCCAACGGCGGGTGGATCGACTCTTGTACGTCAGTGGTCGGGCGTTGGCGGTAGCGCTGGTGACGGTACTCATTGCCGTACCGCTGGGCCTCTTGCTCGGGGCCATGCTGTGCTATGCCGTCAACCCTCGTGGCTTTGGCTGGTCGGTGCCGATGACGCTGCAGTGGCCGGCCATTTTACTCCCGGTGCTATTGGCATTACTGGCGGCGTTTGCGGCGGGGCTGGTGGGGGATCGGCGTGAAGTGGCCTGATCTACCTGGGCGCTTGTCGTTATTGTGTGCCTTGGCGCTGATTGCTGTGTTTGGCTGTTCTGGCCCGGAGACTGTTGATTCTCAATCGGAAAAAGCGCCACCTGGCGGTGGCGTGCGCCTACAGGCCGTGTTGGGGGATGCACAGATTGCCGCCGACTTCGCTCGGGCAAGCCCTGAGGTTCGGTTGCAGTTTCCACAAGACCATGGCCCTCATCCGCAGTTTCGCAGCGAGTGGTGGTATTTGACCCTGATGTTGGAAGATTCCCAGGGCAATGAGTATGGCGGTCAGTTCACCCTTTTTCGGCAGGCGTTGGCAGCAGGTCGAGAAGCGCGGGCCGATAACCCTTGGGATGCAGCCCAGGTGTACTTGGCCCATCTTGCGGCGACCGATGTCGCCGGTGGTCGGCATCGCTTCGCTGAACGTATCAGCCGATCTCACCCAGAGCTGGCGGGGGTGCTGGCACAGCCGTTTGCTGCGTGGCTCGAGAATTGGCGACTGGCGAGCCGTGGCGCAGCGTTCCTGCCATTAACGCTGCATGCCGCTGCGGATTCTTTCGCTTGGGATTTGGCCCTTGATTCGACTCGACCATTGGTGCAACAAGGGCACAGCGGCTATAGCGCCAAGGGCCCTGGACAGGGGTCGCACTACTACTCGCTGACCCGCTTGCAGGCACAGGGCAAGTTAAGCCTCGATGGGCGCGCTGTGGCTGTACACGGGAGCGGTTGGCTCGATCGCGAGTGGAGTACCAGCGTGCTCAGCGCTGGCCAACAGGGTTGGGATTGGTTCGCGTTGCAGCTGCGCGACGGTCGCGATCTCATGATGTTTCGTTTGCGGCGTGATGATTGCGATCGGGATCCTTATGATCATGGCGTACTGGTCGATGCAGAGGGTCGCAGCCAGCGGCTTGATGCTGAGCAATTCACACTGACGCCATTGCGCGAATGGCGAGGACCAGAACACGCTGCTCTGGTGCCGGTGGCGGGGTGCAAGGTTGCGGCCGACGCTTCCAGATCGCCGGGACACGGTCCGTGGCCATTGGAGTGGCAGTTGCAGCTGGGTAATGAACAGTTTCGCATTCGCGCTGCCTTGCTCGATCAGCGCATGCGCACCAGCGTGCAGTACTGGGAAGGTCTGGTCCATGTTTACGATGCCGCAGGCGAAACCCAGTTGGGACGTGGTTACATGGAACTCACCGGCTATTAAGCGTTCGCCTGGCGAGGGAGTTGTGGGATGAAGTTGGATTGGGAGCGAGTTAGTACGCAGCCGGGGCCGTCACTGCCGTTGTTCGACGTGCGCCTCGACCGGATGCGTCACCCGCATTCCGGGAAGGAGATGGACCGGCTGGTGCTGGGTTCGGTGGACTGGGTCAACATGGTCGCGCTAGACGCCCAGCAACGCTGTGTGATGGTGCGCCAGTATCGGTTCGGCGTCGGCTATAACACGCTGGAGACACCGGGAGGCATGGTTGATCCAGGCGAGGATTCCCAGGCTGCTGCCCAGCGGGAGCTGCTCGAAGAAACCGGCTATGCGGGCGGTGACTGGCAGTACCTTGGGGCGGTTGAGCCAAATCCTGCCATTCACGATCACCTTTGCCACCACTGGCTGGCCACCGGGGTTGAAGCTGTTGCAGAGCCATCGCCGGGCCAAGGTGAAGCGATCGAAGTGTGCTGTTTGGCCGAAATGGACGTCACTCGTGCCGTAGTCCAGGGTGAAATACGCCACGCTCTGGCCCTGTCAGCGCTGAGCCGAGTGTACGATCTGTGGCCACGGCCGTTCTTGCAGCCACCGATAGCCTGATGCTCCGCTAGACGGCACATCGCAACATAGTTGCTCGTCAGGACCAAACGGGTTCTACCGCTGGGTAAAATCGTTAGAATGTGGTGCTTTCCCGCCCGGTGACGTTAATGAGTGAATCCCCCACTCTGGTGAATGCCAGGTCTCTTCTGCCAGTAGCCAATATCGAGCAGCGAGCCGCCCGCCGCAGCGACGAGCCGTTGAACAGTTCGGCGCGGTTGTTACTCGTGGATGACAAAGCAGAGCTTTTGAGCAGTTTGCACGAGTTGATCACATTGCACGGCTACAAGGCTGACGCTGCACTGGGTGGGCAACAGGCGCTGGAGTTTTTGGCTCGCGGCGATTACGACGTGATGTTGCTCGATCTGATCATGCCCGGCATCAGTGGCCACGACATTCTCGAATTCGCTTCCGAGCAGCGGCTGCGGACCAAGATCATTGTGGTAAGCGGTGATGCCAGCTTTACCGGCATCAAGCACGCTCTGCACTGTGGTGCTTTCGATTTCGTGAAGAAGCCCTACGAAGCTGCGGAGTTGGTTGCCACCATGGAGACTGCGCTGCGCCAATGCGATTTGGAAAATCGCAATGAAGATATGGAGGCGCAGCTAAAGGATTCGGAAGAGCTTCACCGATTCATCGTCAACCACTCACCAGATCTGGTGTACATGCTGGATCGCAACGGTTGCTTTACCTTCCTCAACGATCGAATTGGCAGCATGCTCGGCTATGACAAAGACGAGCTGATCGGCAAACACTATTCAGAAATCGTTGACGATGATCATCTGGAGCTGGCGCGCAACGTTTTTAATGAACGGCGCACTGGTGAGCGCGCAGCGCACAATGTTGAGGTGCGCTTGAAGAGCAAGCTGGCGCGTCGTGGTGCGCGTTTCTTCCACGCTCAGTCGGTATGGATGGAGCTGACGGCGATGGGTGTGTACACCGATACGAAGGAGCGTACCCGCGACAATTTCTCTGGTACCTACGGTACTGCGCGGGACATCACCGAGCGCAAAGAAGCCGAGCGGGTGATCAATTTTCAGGCTTATCACGATCTGCTCACCCACTTACCGAATCGGGTGCTGTTGAAAGACCGTCTAGCGATGGCGATCACCCACGCGCGTCGTAACAAGCGCAAGCTGGGGGTGATGTTTCTCGATCTTGATCGCTTTAAAATCGTCAACGACACCCTTGGGCACACCATGGGTGACCGCCTGTTGAAGGCTGTAGCGAAGCGCCTGCAGAGCTGCCTGCGACGCGGTGATACCTTGGCTAGATTCGGTGGCGATGAGTTCACCTTGCTGCTACCAGAAGTGCGCACACAGGATGACGTCGTGGTCATCGCTACGAAAATTCTTGATCGTCTCAATGCGCCCTTCATCATCGACGGCCACGAGTTGTTTGTCGGCGCAAGCATTGGTATTGCCCTGTATCCCGAAGCTGGCGAGTCCGAAGAAACGCTGATTCAGAACGCCGACATCGCCATGTATCACATCAAGGGGCGCGGCAAGAACGGCTACCAGTTTTATTCCGATGAAATGAATCATCAGTTCTCCACGCGTCTGTCGGTGGAGCGGGAGCTGCGCAATGCGCTCATTGAAGGCCAGCTGCTGGTGCACTATCAGCCCCAGGTTGACTTATGCACCGGTGAGATTCTCGGCGTAGAAGCATTGGTGCGCTGGGCCCACCCGGAGCGTGGTCTGGTGCACCCGGACGATTTTCTGCCAGTTGCTCAGGAGACCGGGTTAATCGTTCAGTTGGACCAGTACGTACAACAGCGTGCCTTCGAGGAAGTGGCGGGGTGGCACAAAGAAGGGTTAGGACAGTTGTTGTTGTCGGTTAATTTGTCTACCACCCAGTTGGAGCAGGAAGCCTTCGTGCGCAATTTTTTGAAGGCCATTACCGTTGCGGGAATGGATCCAGCCGCGATCAAAGTAGAGATTACCGAGAACGTTCTCATGCGTGACGTCGAGATCGTCGTGCCGAAACTCAAAGCGCTGCGCGATAAGGGCATTCAAGTAGCCATCGACGACTTTGGCACGGGTTACTCTTCGTTGAGCTATTTGCAACAGTTTCCGATTAATACCCTAAAAATTGATCGGACCTTCGTGCATGACATTCGTGCCGAACAGGGTGATGCCAGCATCATCAATGCCATCGTGGCCATGGCCCGCGGGTTGAATATGACGCTGATCGCAGAGGGCGTTGAGAATCGCACGCAGTTGAACTATCTCAAAGAGCAAGGCTGCCGACAGGTGCAGGGTTATTACTTCAGTGAGCCAGTGACTGCCAAAGCACTCAAGCAAATGCTGAATGACAACCCGTTCAGGCAATTGGCTAGCAGCTCTTGAGCGATCGGAAAGTGCCCGAAAACGAGCGAGGCTTTACCACCCGCATCGTCCATAGCGACCGGCAGGAGTTGATTGAGCACGGCTCTCTACAGAAGCCGATTCATGCAACTGTAGCCTACGGCTACGAGGATGCCCGTGACTTGGCTGCCGTGTTCCAGGGCACCCAGGCTGGCTTTACCTACGGTCGGCAGGTCAACCCCACGGTTGAGGCTTTGCAGAAGAAGATTGACCGCATGGAGAACGGCCTGGCCACGGTCTGCTTCGGTACCGGTATGGCTGCGATCGGCACCATGTTGTTTGCCTTGCTGCGCAGCGGGGACCATTTTGTTTCCAGCTCGTTTCTGTTTGGCAATACCAATAGCCTGTTCAATAGTTTTCAAAGTCATGGGGTTGATGTCAGCTTTGTAGACGCCACAGAAGTTGAGGCAGTGGCTGCAGCCATTACCGAGCGCACACGCTTGGTATTCGTTGAAACCATCGCCAATCCGCGGACACAGATCTCAGCGCTTGCAGAGATCGGTGCGCTGTGCCAGGAACGTGGGTTGATCTATGTTGTAGACAACACCATGACTTCGCCTTACTTGTTCCAGCCCCATAGCGTAGGCGCGTCGATGGTGGTGAACAGCCTCACGAAATATATTGGCGGTCATGGCAATGCGCTGGGCGGCGCAGTCACCGAGCTTGGCCACTATGACTGGTCTAGTTTCGACAACATCGTCGACACTTACCGCAAGGGTGACCCCGCAAAGTGGGGAATTACCCAGATCAAGAAAAAGGGGTTGCGAGATTTCGGCGCAGCCTTAGGGCCCGAAGCTGCACACCATATTGCCGTGGGTGCGGAAACTTTAGCGTTGCGTATGAATCGCCAGTGCGCCAACGCGCAGGCGCTATGCGAGTTCCTTCAGGGCCACCCCAAAGTGGGCGCCGTCTACTATCCAGGGTTACCTGGGCATCCCCAGCATGCCCGGGCGAAGCAGCTGTTTCGGCACTGCGGAGCGCTCTTTAGTTTCGAGCTGCAGGCGGACTGTGACATCTGGGCCTTCATGGCAGCGCTAAGCGTAATCATCAAGTCCAGCAATCTGGGTGATAATCGTACGCTCGCCATTCCAGTGTCCCACACGATTTACTATGAGATGGGTCCGGAACGCCGGGCCAGCATGGGCATTGCCGAGTCCTTGATTCGTATATCTGTCGGGATTGAAGATAGCGATGATTTGCTTCGGGACATGGAACAGGCGTTACAGTCGGCTTAAAGTCGACACTGCGTAAACCGCTTAGACGGTGCGGTGAATTAAATAGGGGGCAGGCTATGGGGCGACTAGAAGACAAAGTGGCAGTGATCACTGGTGGTGCAGGCGGTATTGGCCGGGCAGCCGGGGCATTGTTTGTGGCTGAAGGTGCAAGGGTGCTGCTGGTCGACATGGATGAAGCCGCGCTGCAGCAGGCGGTGGCAGATATTGGCAGCAATCAGGTGAGCTACTGCGTTGCCGATGTCACCGACAGTGCCGATAACGCGCGGATGTTTGCTACCGCCACCGAGCGCTACGGTGGGGTTGATACCTTTCTCGCCAACGCGGGTATTGAGGGCGACGTCCGGCCCATTGTTGAACAGGACGAGGCGCGCTTTGACCAGGTAATCGCGGTGAACGTCAAAGGCGTCTTCCTTGGCTTGCAACACGGCATCGGCGAGATCGCTAAGCGCGGCGGTGGCAGTATCATCATCACCTCTTCTGTCGCAGGGGTAACCGGGAGCCCGGGTGTTGCTCCGTATGTAACGAGCAAGCATGCGGTGATTGGTATGATGCGCTCAGCGGCTCTGGAATGCGCACCGATGAATATTCGTGTAAACACGGTGAACCCATCTCCGGTAGAAACGCGGATGATGCGTAGCCTGGAAGAAGGTTTGGCTCCAGGTGCGGGCGCTGAGATTAAGCAAAGATTTGTCGAGCGGATTCCGATGCAGCGCTACGCTGAGCCAGAAGACATCGCCCGGGTCATGTTGTTTCTCGCCAGCGATGACAGTAGTTGGGTCACTGGCTCCGTACAAATGGCAGACGGTGGCTTTACCACCTAATTGCTGCTTCGATCCGGCAACCCCAACCTAAACTTACAGGAGCACTTGGTGACTGACGCTTTACTCCATACTGATTTGAATCTACCTAACCGTCGTAGCGGTAAAGTGCGTGATCTATACGACCTCACACTTGATGATGGGCGGGAAGCTTTGTTGATTATTGCCACGGATCGAATAAGCGCATTCGATGTAGTCATGGCGAATGGCCTTCCAGGCAAGGGCGTGGTGTTGACGCAGATTTCCAAGTTCTGGTTCGACTACTTCGCCGACGATGTTCCACATCATTTGATATCCACAGACGTTGCCGACGTACCAGGATTAGAAGATGCCCAGCGCCAGGCTTTGGCAGGGCGCATTATGCTGTGCCAGAAAACGGAGGTTGTGCCGATAGAGTGCATTGCTCGTGGTTATATAACTGGCAGCGGTTGGAAAGACTATCAGCGTAGCGGTTCGGTGTGTGGCATCGAGTTGCCGGCCGGCCTGCAGAACAGCGATCGCCTGGCGGAACCGCTGTTTACTCCGTCAACCAAGGCCGAAAGTGGGCACGATGAAAACATCAGCTACGCCGAAGGCGTAAACATCGTTGGTGAAGAGACGATGGCCTGGCTGAAGCGCGCGACATTGGATCTTTACGGTCGAGCGCGCGATTATGCGGCTGAGCGCGGCATCATCTTGGCGGACACCAAGTTCGAATTTGGCCATCTACCCGGCGCGCAAACCCCCATTCTCATCGATGAGATCTTCACCCCAGACAGCTCTCGCTTTTGGCCCGCAGCGCAGTGGCAGCCCGGGCAGGAGCAGCAGAGCTTCGACAAGCAGATCGTGCGTAACTATCTTGAAGAGGTAGTACAGGCAGGCGAGTGGGACAAAACGCCGCCAGGTCCATCACTTCCCCAAGAGGTGATTGACCGCAGCATTGGACGATACCTGGAGGCCTATGAGCTGCTAACCGGTGCGACGCTCACGCTATGAGCTCGCTGACTTAGCAAGGATTGAGTAAGCGTGCGCTGTGGAATGGGACCGCTACAAATCGCTTTGCGACCGCCCGGGAATCTGGTCCCGCTGGATGCTGCAACAAACATTGCAGCTATTGCGCTGGCGACAAACGCCGGAGCCGTTGCGTGCGACGCTAGTGCCGGCCCTGCAGGCGCAACTGCGGGCCAAACCATTGGCAAAACCTGTCGATCATCGCGGCGGCCCTGGCACAGACATGCTTTGTTGGACGCCAGCAGCCGAGCCGGCAGCAGCGCTGCTAGACCTCATCAAAAAGGCTGAGAGCGCAGAGTTTCGCACTTCGGGTACCATGGCCAGGGGTTTGGGTGGATTCGAAGAGGCGTGGCAGGAGTATCTGGCTGCCTTGAGTTCCGGCGCGCTCCAGACCGGCGACATAATGGACAATGAATTTTCAACGGAGGGGACTATGGGTACAGCCACGCAAAGAGTGGTCGCCATGATCGAAGCCTGGAATCGCATGGACTTAGATGGCATTGCTGAGAACTTTGCCAGCGATGCCGTTTACCACAACATACCCATGGAACCCGTGTACGGTGCCGATGCAATTCGCGAGAGTTTGAGTGGATTTCTGGCCATGGCCAATCAAATCCAGTGGGACATCCTGAACATTGCTGAAGACGATAACGGCGTCGTGCTCACGGAGCGGGTAGATCGTTTCAAGATTGGTGAGCGCTGGCTCGAGATTCCGGTGATGGGGACTTTCGAGGTCAGCGGCGATCGCATCAACGCTTGGCGTGACTACTTTGATCTCGCGGATTTCCAGTCGCAAATGGCTGCCATCAGCGGCTGAGTAAACAGCGGTGATCGCGCGGCTGTTGATCGCCAATCGAGGCGCCATTGCGCGTCGTATCGTCCGCGCTTGCGATGCGCTGGGAATTCACAGCGTGGCGTTGTATTCCGAAGCCGATGCCGATGCACCCCATCTGCTGGAAGCTAGCAGTAGCGTGGGTTTGCCTGGGGTCAGCGCCGCAGATACGTATCTGAATGCTCCGGCGATTATCAATGCCGCCCAGGCCTGCGGCGCCGATGGGATTCACCCGGGCTACGGATTCTTGGCTGAAGACGCAGATTTCGCCGCTGCCGTGACGGCTGCAGGGTTGCAGTTTGTCGGCCCGTCCGCCGCCAGTATCCGGCTCATGGGGGACAAGCTGACCGCCCGCAAGACTTTGGCAGAGCTCGGGCTGCCCCTTTTTCCTGGCAGTGGGCCGCTCACGGATCTAGACCAGGCGCAGGGCACGGCCGCGCAGATCGGCTACCCGCTGTTGATTAAGCCAGCGGCCGGTGGTGGTGGCATCGGCATGCAAAAAGTCGAGCAGGCCGCCGATTTCGCTGCGGCTTTTGCTCGCGCCTCGCAGCTAGCTGGCGCGATATTTGGAGACGACCGGCTGTTCTTGGAACAACTCATCACAGGTGCCCGGCACATTGAGTTTCAGCTCCTCGGCGACGTCCACGGTCAAGTTCAACATCTCTACGAACGGGAGTGTTCGGTGCAACGCCGGCATCAGAAATTGATCGAGGAGAGCCCTGCGCCAGGCATCGCTAGCGCCACGTTGCTCGAGCTTGCCGAGCGCGGCGAGTCGGCGTTGGCGCAAATTGGCTACAGTAACCTCGGAACTCTAGAGATGCTCTTGGCGCCTGATGGCCGATTTGGTGTGCTGGAAGTGAATACCCGCATTCAAGTGGAGCACGCGGTGACAGAAATGGTCACCGGGGTTGATTTAGTGCAAAGCCAAATACGCCTGGCCGCAGGTGAATCTTTGCGCAGTGTGTTGCCTCAGCGACCCGCGCCAGATGGTTTTGCCGTCGAGGCACGCATATATGCCGAAGATCCCGTGTTGCAGCAGGCGTCTACCGGCCGGCTGAGCCGCTTTGAACTGCCGAACATGACCCATGTGAGGGTGGAGACGGGATATTCTGCGGGCCAGAGCGTGACGCCCTATTATGATCCATTGTTGGCTAAAATCATCGCCTGGGGAACGACGCGGGAGCTGGCGATGGGTCGTTTGGGCGTTGCCCTGCGTGCCGCACAAATCAGCGGTGTCAAAACCAATATCGCCACCTTGCAGGGCGTGCTCGCCAGCGAGCCCTTCGTGCAAGGCCGGTTCACGACCGATACCGACACCACAATGCTAAACACCGTGAGAGCCTGAATATGAGCCGTATCAGCGTGGAGAGCGAAGTTGCCGGTAACGTTTGGAAAATCCACGTTAGTGAGGGCGAGCAGGTCAGCCCAGGCCAAGAGCTCATGATCCTGGAGTCCATGAAGATGGAGATACCGGTTGAGTCACCAGCGGCGGGCAAGATCCTGCAGCTACGGGTTGCGCCCGAGGACGCTGTTGAGGAAGAGCAGGTTCTAGTGGTGCTCGAGAGCGGCTGAGGCTGCTTCTGCAGCGTCTCATCATGGTAAATTAGGCGGCTGATCCAGCGAACCCGCGCCCAGCAAATCTTGTTAATTTCACAGGAGCGCCCATGAGCGACCTCGTCACCATCGATATCAACAACGGCGTTGCCGACGTGCGCCTTAATCGGGCTGACAAATACAACGCGTTAAGCCCCGACATGTTCAAAGCCATCATTGCAGCCGGGGATTCCCTGGCGCAATCCAAAGAAGTGCGGGCAGTGGTTTTGTCTGGCAACGGTAGAGGATTTTGTGCCGGTCTAGACATGCAGAGCATGCAGGGCTTGGCTGACCAGAGCTCGGGCTCTAACACCAGTGCCTTGCTCAAGCGCACCGAGCTACCGGAAAACCATGCACAGCGGCCGGCGTTCGTTTGGAAACGCATGCCAGTACCGGTAATCGGCGCGATTCATGGCGTTGCCTACGGCGGCGGCGCCCAGCTCGCGTTAGGCGCCGACATTCGGTTCGCCGCAGCGGATGCGAAAATATCGATCATGGAGATTAAGTGGGGTTTGATCCCAGACATGAGCATCACCCAAACCCTGCGCGATCTGGTGCCCTTGGATATTGCTAAGGAGCTGGCGTTCACCGGCCGGGTGTTGTCTGGCAGCGAAGCCCAATCGTTGGGTTTGGTGACTCATGTCGCGGACGATCCACATGCCGCGGCAATGGCTCTTGCCTCCGAGATTGCCAATAAGTCCCCGGATGCGATTCGCCGAAACAAAGCGCTGTTCGAGGAAGCCTGGCATGCGGATCAGCGGGCCGGTCTGGAGCTTGAGGCGAAACTGCAGACCGAGCTTATCGGTACGCCGAACCAGATCGAGGCGGTCAAGGCGAACTTCGAAAAACGCGCTCCGCAGTTTAAGGATTAGGCCGCGCGTGTCCTGGGAACGCGAAGTACAGGAAATCGCCGAGCGCCGCCGGCTGGCCAAGGCTCAAGGCGGTCCTGCGGGCATCGCCAAGCAGCATGGCCGCGGACGATTGACCGTTCGCGAGCGTATTGACGCTCTGTTAGACGAGCACAGTTTCGAAGAGCAAGGGCAGGCAACCGCAAGCCCGGAGTACGATGCTCAGGATCAACCCAGCGGCGAGTACACACCGGCTAACTACGTACTGGGGTTTGGCAAAATTAACCGCCGGCGGGTTGTGGTGGGTGGTGAAGACTTCACCCTCAAAGGCGGATCGCCGAATGCTGCTGGGCTGCGCAAAAGCGTATATGCAGAACACATGGCGTGTCGTTATCGGGTCCCGCTGGTGCGGTTACTCGAAGGCGGCGGCGGTAGCGTCAAGGGTTCAGGTAAAAAAGGCGGTACCGTTGGCGAGCCAGTGTTTACCGAGCCGCGCTTTAAGATTATTGCTGATGCCATGGGCCAGGTACCCATTGCTTCTGCGGCCCTAGGGGCAGTCGCCGGATTTCCGGCCGGCCGCATTGTCGCCAGCCACTTTTCAGTGATGACCCGTCATACCGCACAGATCCTCATCGGCGGGCCAGCGCTGGTTGAACGTGCGCTTGGCGTGCGCATGAGCAAGGAGCAGTTGGGTGGCGCCCAGATCCACGGCAGCAGCGGTATCGTCGATAACATTGCTGAGGATGAGTACGATGCGTTCGCTCAGATTCGACGCTTTTTGAGTTACTTACCAAGCAGTGTCTACGAGCGTGCACCGGTGCTGCCGAGCGACGATCCGAGCGACCGACAGGAGCCTTCGCTGCTCTCGGCTATACCTAAGCAAGACAATACCGCGTTCGACATGCGTGCCATTGTCTCCGCGGTAGTCGACGCGGCCTCCTTCTTCGAAATGGGCGCCACCTTTGGCCCGAGCCAGATCACTGGGCTTGCCCGCCTGGGCGGGCAGCCGGTGGGCGTTTTGGCCAATGACTGCAGGCATTATGCCGGCGCCATGACCGCGGCCGCCGCACAGAAATACCGTCGATTCGTTGAACTGTGCGATACCTTTCATTTACCCATCGTCAATTTTGTCGATCAGCCGGGCTTCATGATCGGACCGGAGGCTGAAAAGAACGGTACGATTCGCTACGGCATGGCGGCGGTCGCTGCGGCCTGTCAGGCTAGCGTACCCTGGGCGTCGATCCAGATACACAAAGGCTTTGGAGTGGCCACCGCCGCTCACTATGGCAATGACGCCTATGTCTTGGCTTGGCCCTCAGTTCAGAGCGGCGCATTACCTTTGGAAGGCGGGGTAGCAGTCGCTTTTCACCGAGAGATTGCCGCCGCTGACAATCCTGAGCAAAAACGGCGTGAATTAGAGGACGCTTTGCGCCAGAATCGCTCGCCGTTTCCTCGAGCTGAGTCTTTCGGCGTTCATGATCTGATCGATCCTCGAGAAACTCGTCCCATGCTCTGTCGTTGGGTCGATTGGATTCAGCCCAGATTAGATTCGTTGACCGGCCCGGTTAATTTCCCGATGCGGCCCTAAGCTGCGAGAGAGGCCGCGCAGAGGTAGAGCAAGGACACAGCTTCTGGTTTTGCGAACTGTGCAGACAATGCATGATTCGTCGATTTATTTTTTCGGTTTTTTCGGTTTTTCGTTTTTTCATCTTATCGTTTGTTCGTTTGTTAATAGGAGTTGAACATGAGCTATTCTTTTGAAGACAAGGTTGCCATTGTCACTGGCGCCGGCGGAGGACTTGGACGTTGCCACGCCATGGAATTGGCCTCCCGGGGCTGCAAGGTGGTAGTCAATGACCTTGGCGGCGCTATGGATGGCAGTGGCGGTTCCTCTGAAGCTGCAGATGCAGTGGTTGCAGAGATTAAGGCAGCAGGTGGTGAAGCCATCGCCAACGGCGGTAGCGTATCTGACCGGGATGGCGCGAAGAGCATGGTGACAGATGCCATGAACGCCTGGGGTCGGGTCGATATTCTGATAAACAACGCCGGAATTTTGCGCGATAAATCCTTCGCCAAGATGACTTTGGACGATTTCCAGCTGGTGTTGGATGTTCATCTGATCGGTGCTGCGAACGTCACCAAGGAAGTCTGGCCCATTATGAAGGCCCAGAACTATGGAAGGATCGTCATGACAACTTCCCCAAGCGGCCTCTACGGCAATTTCGGTCAGGCCAACTACGGTGCAGCCAAAATGGGGCAGGTGGGCTTTATGAATACCCTAAAAATCGAGGGTGCCAAAAACAATATTCACACCAACGCGATTGCCCCCGTCGCGGCAACGCGCATGACTGAAAACCTGATGCCAGAAGAAGCCCTGGCGAAGCTCGGGCCGGAGCTGATTACGCCAGGGGTGATCTATCTGTGTACAGAAGATGCGCCGAACGGCATCGTCTTGCAGGCGGCAGGGGGCAAGTTCTCTATTGCCTGCATAGTCGAGAACGAGGGTGTTGATCTCGGTGATTCACCAAGCGTCGAGGCGGTGGGTGAGCAGTTCGAGAAAATCGCTGACCTAACTGGCGCCAAGCCTCGTGGTCAGCTGCAGCTCGGGGCTATGTAGCTTAGGTCAAAAAAGAGTTAGGGGTCGGCAAGTGCTAAGCGCCGGCCCAAGCTTTCAAGCGCGACGTTGTTCTCTCGAACCACAGACTGGCCGGGCTCAACGGTCATTACACACTGATCTGTATCACGTAGCTCTTCGGGTAAC
>JBPCXR010000276.1:0-19908 GCA_051027215.1 Pseudomonadales bacterium
CTGCATAAGCAGTAGCCAACTCAGTGATCGCCTGCTTGGCCTCCAACTCATGGACTCGCAGCTGTAGTGCTTCTAATTGCCTCTGAAGGTCTTCGTTGTTGCTAGTCATCGCACACTTTCCTAACTAAAAACGCATTAAGGCTTCTAGACTAACCGAGCGACCGTTGCTCAAGCTACGAAATTGGCTGCCCGCGATGTTGTATGCGTGTTGGATTACCATTTCATCGCTCAGGTTTCTCCCAGTTATGCCAACCTCCCAGCGTTCATCGCTAGAAGCCAGCGCAACGCGCGCATCCCACTTAGTAAATGAGTCCTGGGTTGCGTAGTCTGCTTGGGTAGGTTGCACAAAGTACTCATCCGAATAGTACATGGAGGCGGTTGCCTTAAGGCGTATGGCATCGGTTAGCTGGGATTCCCAAACTGCACTCAGGTTGAACTCCAGATCGGGCGAACGCTCTAGTTTTTCGCCTTTCTGATTCTCGGTTCCAGAGGCCGTATCACAATCGGCGTTAGCTGGTTGTCCAGCAGAGTTAACCACGCACTGCGCACCAGCAAAGTCATCGTACTCAGCATCAATGACCGATACAGAGCTGTGCAATCGCAGGTTACCCGTTGCCTGCCAGCTGAACTCCACTTCAAGACCATCAACGGTCGCGCTACCCGCATTACCGATAATGAACTGGGTGCCATCGTAGTTTGAGGTCTGCAAATTGGTGAACTCCGTAGAGAACACCGCAACTGCTAGCGTCGCCGAGTCGCTAAACAGCGAAGTCTTCATGCCCAATTCCCAGCTTTCGGCCTCTTCGTCTTCAAAATCGAAAACACCGTTGCCCTGTTTGAGATCCAATCCCGCAGCTATGTCAGCTGGCGTTACGGAAGGAACCCCAACGTAGCGAGGCGTAAAGGCCGGATCAGCCGTCTGCCGTTGCAGCAGCTGAGCACCCAGGGTCGCATCATTCGCCTTCATGCCCCCCGCCTTGGAGCCTTCCGCGTAAGCGACGTAAACCATCATGTCTTCATTGACGTCATACTGAACGCGCACCGACGGATCCACGCTGTCGTCAGAGCGATCCTGGAAAAACAGATACTCGGTGTTGTGGCCGAAGGTGCTCTGAGTCACCCGCTCTGGGTTGAACGTGCTACCACTGAATAGAATCGGCCAGGAGTTCCCAACCCCTTCTTGCTCCTCGTCTGTATAGCGAACATCAAAAATTGCACGCAATCTGTCGGTCGCATTCCAGGTCAATTGCCCGTATACAGAGTAGGCCTCACTGTCTCGGGTAAAGTTTCGATCCATACCGGAGGCCAGTGGATTGATCGCACCGTGCAGGAATGGGGGCAAAACCGCTTGCCAGAAGAGCGGGTAAAAGGGCGAGTACTGCTGAGTGGTCAGCTCAGAATCCTGATACCAAGCACCAACAATGTATTCGAATGTCTGGTTAGTGGGTGACAGAACACGTATTTCCGCTGTGGTCTGATCGTATTCGTCCGCCAAAAAAGTATTCAAAATCGCTTCTGGGTGACCGTCGACGTCGAGAAACCACTCGTTTTCGTACTCCCAGTAGCCGAGCACGCCCTTCACCGTATGGCCACCTAGTTCCGTATCCATGCTGACGGTTAACGAAGACCACTCATAGTCGTAAAAGTCCTCTTTTTCTGCGCCGGTACTAACACTGCGCCGGTCGTCGGAGCGATACTCCTGGTTCGGATCAGTGGTCGAAGCAGACATCGCACCCGGAGCCACGAGCTGATTGTTACGACCGTCTGAATTGGATTCGCCAGTTTCGAGCTTTACATAAAACGTGGTTGATTCGCCGGCATCAAATTCCAACCCTAAACGCGCTGCTTTGGTTTCTTTTTCACCATCTTCGCCGCCAAGGAAAAGGTTATCGGTATAGCCGTCAAGATCATCGAACCGCACCGCTAACCGCGCCCTGATCGCATCGGTCAACGGCCCGGAAATGTAACCGCTGGAGGTGTACCCTCCATCTTCCAACTCGCCACCGATTTTGAATTGGGCTTCGAACTCATCCGTCGGTCGGGCACTGATGGCGCTGATTGCCCCGGCGATGGTGCTCTTACCGAACAATGCCCCTTGCGGCCCGCGAGCGACTTCAAGCCGCTCCATGTCTAAGAACGTCCCTTCCATGCATTTACCACGGCCGCAATAAACGTCATCGATGTAGATGGGTACCGAAGAATCGAAGGCGAGATTGGTGATGCCAGAACCCAAGCCCCGAATTCTCACAGCCCAACTGCCGAACGTCTGTTGCACCTGCAGGCCGGGAACGAAGTTTTGCACATCGCTCATGTCTTTGATGTCGAAGGTTTCGATGAAGTCACCGTTGACGACTCCCACCGATATCGGCACATCCTGTAAGTTTGTGGCTCTTTTCGTTGCGGTAACTACGATTTCTTCCAGCACCGTGGAGGTATCTTCTGCAGCCGTTGCGATACCAGTGATGCTAAAGGTCGCTATGAGAGCACTAATAAGGCCTAAGCCCAATCTATTGAGTCGCTTCACTGTCGTTTCCCCTTTCTATTGACCAAATATCCTGAATCACCGTTATTCCGAGACACTTTCAAAGTTGCTGTACACACTTCGGAACAGAAGTTCGAGCAACTTGCGCCTACTGCTACTTGTCCTGCCAAGCAGCACCAGCCCAATCCACTGGTTCACCTTCGCCGGGCGTAGGAACTTCCACTATTCGCTCACCCACATCGTCAAACTCCAATCGCAGCGCTTTACAACATACCGCATGTAGGTTGTAGCCCATGATGTGATAGGTGAGCTCTAGAATGTCTTCGTCGGACAGATGATTGTGCAATGCATCGAACAATTCGTCGGATGCCCGTCCACCTTGCAAAATCAGCGCATCCGCCCACGCCAGCACCGCACGCTCCTTGGCGTCAAACACGTCTGCGACCTGCCATTGTGGGATGGCCTGAATTTTCTCTTCTTCCACGCCATTGCGTCGTGCCGCTTTGCAATGTTGCGAGTAAACGAATTGACTGGCTTGGGTATAGCCGGCACGCATAATCCCCAGCTCCCGAACTGCCGGATCCAGCTGGCTTACGCTCTTCTCAGCAAACATGCCAAACATGCCGAAGTGGCTGGTGGCGTGATCGAATACGTAGGGCACCGTCGCGAACACCGTCCACCAGTTTCCCGGTGTACCTGTGGCAGTGCCCGGCTCGGCTACTGGATCACGATCGCCGAATAGTGCGTCGTAGTATTTTCGAACGTTTGCGGCAGCGTTGGCTTTGGAAATCTGTTTTAGACGGGGCATGACATTTCTCGTACTGTTTTCGTTTAGTCGCTAAAATTGGTGGATTGCCAGGCGATCAAGCGCATCTGCTCATCAAACACGCACCAGATGGCCAAGAATTTGGCATTCAGGAGTTTTTCTTGGCCATCGCGGCTGGCTCTGCCTCTCAATACGCCATTGTGTACCAGCAGTTGGTCACTACTGCGCACCTGATCCTGCTCCACTTCTAGTGCAGCGTAACTTACGGCACCGCTGCTGATGGCAGCGATGAACTCCGCTTTACTTTCCGTTGCACCGGATGAATGGGTCCAGGTCAGCTCGTCTGCGAGCAGACGGTCTAACGTTCGCTCATCTGCGTCGATCATGGCCTGGCGTCGCTCGGCGTCGCATTGCAGTAGCTGTTCTTGCTGCGTCATTGGCTATTCTCCGGCAGGTACCATACCGGCGAGGTCCAGGCGCGCTCTTGAATCCAGCGATCAGCAGCGGGAAAGTCATCGCAGCGGCCTTCACGCATGCAGTGATACGCCGTCCAACGTGGTGTAGGCGTCTGCCTCACACGTGCATACCAAAAGGCGGGCACCTTGGGCTCGAACTGCGCATCCTGCCAGGCCACGCACAGGTCCGAACCACCCGCTTTGTCATGCCAGATCTGCACGACCTGTTCCTGCAGCTCGCCGTTTTTTAGTTGTCCTTTGATGATCTCCACCGACGCCAAAGGTGACTGATCGGCCTGGGCCTCTACCAGGAAATGCATTCCTTTGCTGCTGGCGAACGTGCCACCCATAGACACACTGTGCTTCGGCCGCGCAGCATCACAGTTCGCCTGAGTCGGCGAAGCGGTTACACGAATTCGCATGCGGGGTCCGCTGGTGGCATAAACCTCCCGGCGCTTTAACGCCGCAAAGATGCTCTCACGGGTGTTTTGCTGGGCCCACACTGCTACCAATCCGCCGGGATTAGTGTGGCGCCGAGACATCGTTCTCTCAAAGTCGCCAAGGCCGAACACCGATCCGGGCCAGGATTCTTCGTCGACGAATCCGCCAGTGCCAGCGTGGTTGTCGGTGGAACCGATGATGCCAAGCTGCAAAGGGTTGAGCCGACGTTCACCTGACTGCTGATAGCCATAGAGGCCGCGGAGCAACAGGCGTCGCACATAGCCGCCACGCATCCGTTCCCACTCTGCTTCGGAGTAGCCATCAGCGGTTGCCGGCCGAGAGTTCTTCGTCAGATAGCGCTCAAAATTGCATTCCTCATCGGTACTACCAAAACCGGGCAAACATTCACTGTTGCCTTTTTCCTGATGGATCTCGACCAACTGTTCGTATTTCGCCCGCAGCGCCAGCTCATCCGCTGACTCAGTCTCGATATCGAAGCTTTTGCCGTCGCCCATGTTGGTGTTGTGTGGAATGGCAAGGACATCGCAACCGTCTTCAGCTCGACACTGCTTGTCTAGCTCACGCCACAGCAGTTTCGGCGTGGGGTAACGCATATAGTCGATGGCGTCAGCCGTCACTGCGTCATTGGCGAAAATGACATTGCGATGGTTGTGGCTGAAATCTGGCGTCGCCGACCATTCGAAGGCAACGAATGAAGTGAACTTGCATGGCTCGTTAGCTGCATTGGCCTGCTGCTGTACGCGCTGCCATTGGGACAGATGCGAAGATTTACAGAGATCCGGTTGTTGTTGACACAACGGCGTCGGTTGCGGCGCGGCCTTGGTGATGGTTGGCAACACATAATTGCTAAACACTTCGGTACCTGTGGCAGGCGAGTTCTTTTCTGTCAGAATGTCGCAGTAAGCATCGTCGCTGGCCAGTGGGTCGGTGCAGACGTACATCAGGTTGAACCATTCGGCATGATCGGTGACTGCCATAAAGTCCAATGGTCGCAGCAGGCTCACTTCGCTGCCGTCTGGCAACTCTACAGACGCACCCTTGGCAAATTCGTAAGCCCGCGCAGGGGTTACCGCGGTGCCATAACCCCAGGCATCCAGCGAGTAGCCAGAGTGCACGTGTAGATCACCCCAAAACAGCTGTTTCTCACCTTTAGTCGAGCCCACACAAGTGTCCGCGGCCGATAGCAGCGGAAACGCCGCCAAGACAATTAGCAGCAATGCTTGGGTGGGCATGTTGGACTTCATGTCGTCATTCCCATCCGACTCCTATATCGGCGCGTTGGCCGGCAGTCCGACCAATAGACGACCATAGATTTCCGTACTCAAGTCGAGATCAAACACCGTATGGCAGGAAGCCGTATTGAGATCCCGCAGCGCGCGTTGCAATGGATTTTCTAAAAAGTGTGCGCTGGCGCCACAGGCTTCCACCACATCGCGCACAACGTTGCGGGAACGTCGTACGATATGTCCGATGTCGACGCGCAGCCTGGCTCGCTCTAGCTCAGGGCAAGGTTCGCCCCGTTCGCCCCAGCCTTCAACCTCACGGGCTACGTGGTAGAGCTGGTTGATGATCGAGTCCATCTCAGCCACTGCGTGGGCCAGTCGCGACTGCGCTAGCGCGCGTTCGCTCTGCTTGTTTTTTGTACCGTATACCGTACGCCCTTGCATACGCTCTTCGTACAAGCGCACAGCGTTGCGGGCCGCGCCGACCAGCGGCGCGGTGGCCGTTAAGCCAAGTACCGGCAACATTGGCATTTTGTAGATTGGCGAAGCGTGCAGCTTCGACCCGGCGCTGGTGCCGTCTCGTACAGTCGCCAGATCGACTACCCGATGACCCGGCACGAAGACATCGTTAACAGCAATGTCGTTACTGCCGGTACCCACCATGCCTTCTACATGCCAGGTATCGATCACTTCTGCTTCTTCTCTGGGTAAGACATACATACCCAGCATTGGCGCTTCCCGCCCCTCAACGGGCGTGAGTGCACCTACCATCACCCAACCGGCGTGCATGACGCCAGTGCCCCATTGCCAGCGCCCAGTGATGCGATAACCACCCTCCACTGGTGTCGCTTTGCCGTTCGGGGCAAGGCTGCCTGGCGCGATGATGTAGGGGTGCTTTCCGAAGATGTCGTCTTGTGCGGCTTGGTCGTACAACGACAACAGCCAGTTGTGCTCCATACAGAACGTGGTGACCCAGGCGTGAGAAGTGCAGCCTTCACCCAAGGCCAGGCCTACCTCTAAGAAACCGCTGAGCGAATACTCGAAGCCGCCATATTTTTTTGGCACGAACCAGCGATACGCCCCAGTTTCTTCAATGGCCTGCATGACCTCGTCTACGGGTTTGCGCTGACGCTCCGCTAGCCCGGCGTGCTCCCGTAGCAGCGGTGCTAACGATTTCAGCGCGTCAATCAGCTCGCGCTCGGTTTCTGCTGCCATGGCTTGCCTCCCCCGAAACTTTCCCGCTCCTAGGCTTATTGTACTTGCCTCAGCAGCAATCTCAATATACTTTGAATACTAAGTATTGTGGGTGGAGCAAACTAAGGCATGCCCAAGGCCGTAAAAGCCCCTAGCACCAGTCCCTACCTCGACTCGATGCATAGCATCGGCTATCTGGCACGGATCAATTTTCGGGCGTTCTCGAGAATTCTGGAACAGCTGACGCTGCCCCTTGGTGTCAGTGCGGGGCAATGGCGCTTCCTCCGGGTGCTTTGGGAGCAGGACAACATCACTCAGCGCGAGCTGAGCGACCGTGTTGGCACCAAAGAAGCGACAACCGTGCACGGCGTTCGCAGTCTCATCAGCTCCGGCCTGGCAAAACGCACCCGCTGCACTGAGGATAAGCGCAAGATCTACATCACCTTGACACCTCGAGCACGCCGGCTTCGCGCCAAGCTCATGCCCATGGTTGCCGCAGTAAATGAAATGGCGCTGGCCGGCATCAACCCAAAAGATGCAGCAATCGCTCGCCGGGTCTTGGCTCAAACCTACGCGAATTTGGAAGAGCAGCTCGGAGAAGCCAATGCTTGAATACCCGCTTTTGCCCACCGCTCTGGTGGGAAGCTATGCCCAACCCGAATGGCTGATCGACAAAACTCGACTTGGTGAGCGCTTGCCACCCCGCGTCGTCCTCCAGGAATTGTGGAAGCCAGCTGCTCATGATTTGGAGGAGGCACAGAACGATGCAACCCTCATCGCTTTACACGATCAGCACCGCGCTGGCGTAGATATCGTCACAGACGGCGAGATGCGACGCGAAAGCTATTCCAATCGGTTCGCCAATTCCCTCGCCGGTGTCGACCTCGACAATCCCGGTGAAGCCGTGGACCGTACCGGCAAGGTGGTACCCGTTCCTCGCGTAACGGGGGAAGTTCGTCGCCGCAGCGCCGTCGAGGCTCCTTATATTGCCTTCCTCAAAGAACACACGGACAAGCTGATAAAGATCACCTTGCCCGGCCCGTTCACCATGTCGCAGCAAGCACAAAACGATTACTACAGCGACACCGGCGACCTCGCCATGGCCTACGCTGAAGCGGTAAACGCAGAGCTGAAAGACCTGTTCGCCGCCGGCGTAGACATCGTGCAATTGGATGAGCCTTATGTGCAAGCGCGCCCAGAAGCCGCAAGAGAGTATGCGGTTGCCGCTATCGACCGCGCTGTCGCCGGTGCGACGGGGCCAACAGTGCTGCACGTGTGCTTTGGGTATGGCAAACACGTCGCCAATAAACCCGAAGGTTATGCGTTTCTTGCTGAGCTCGATGTTTGCGCCGCGAACGAAGTGTCTATCGAATGTGCTCAGCCGAAGCTGAAGATGGATCTACTCACGCTGCTGCCCAACAAAAAGGTCCATGTCGGCGTCTTGGATCTGCGCGATACCACGGCGGAATCACCAGAGCTTGTGGCAAGGCGGATCCGCTCTGCACTGGAAGTCATTCCAGCCCAGCAAATGGTTGTGGCTCCGGATTGCGGTATGAAGTATCTGTCTCGCGCAGTCGCGTTCGAGAAACTCAAAAACATGGTGCTCGGCAGAGACATCGTACGTGCCGAGATCACCTAAGCCGGACTACAGCAACCCCGCCTAGTCCTGGTTCTCTCGCGGTGGTTCACCCCAATCCGCATCAAGAGCTCGACGTAGTGCCAATAGGTTTTTCGCACCAATGCGTTGGTTAAGCTCCCCTTCGAGACTAAACAACCCGCGCATGGCAATGGTGCGCAGTTTCCGTCCGTAGGCCGTTAGCACCACACGCTTCTGCCTGCCGTTGTTCGGATCGGGCTGCATTTCGATCAGGCCCTTGTTCTGCAGCTCTTTTAGCACCTGCTGAGCCGCTTGTTTGGAAACGGCCAGCTTGACCGCCAAATCAGACGGCCGGTCTACGCCTTCGGTGAGGTAGACCATGGCCATGGATTGAGCGCGTGGCAACGACACATTGGCATGCTGCTGCATATAGGCCTGCAGGCCATCATCCAGCCAGTACGTGGCATGCACTAGCGTACGTAGCAAACCGTGGGCATCGCTGCCGAGCAGCGGCTTGTTCGACTTGCTCGCAACTGACATAGCTCAGCCCGTCATGCCCGTTACGGGTTGGCCATTTGCCTTGACCCCTTGGGCGTTCACCGGGAGGTCAACGTTCGGCAAGCCCGGCTGCAAAGTGGCGCAAAACTCCAACATGACCCCATCGGGATCGAAGAAATAGAAAGACTGCAGCCAGGTCTTCTCTGACGCTGCCTGGGCAGTACGCGACTCATCCCCGGTGACCACATCGTTGTGATTGACGATCTGCGAACAGTCCACACCCTTGGCGACCAAGTCCTCGCGATACTGGGCGATTTTTGCTTTATCAACATTGAAAGCGACATGGTTCATAGAGCCGTGCGCCGAACTGATCGTCGGGCCTGCGCGGCCAACGATATTGCCTGCTGAAGCCACCCCTGGCTGCGCTGCCGCCGCATCGTTGAACCAGAAAAACGCCAGCTCGCTGCCGTTGCCCATATCAAAGAAGAAATGTTGGCCGTAGCCCTCCAGGTCAAAGCCCTTGGTTAGCCGCATACCCAGGGTTTTGGTGTAGAAATCCACGGTACGTTCCATGTCCTGGCACACCAGGGCTAGATGATGCACACCGTTTATCTCAAAGTTACTCATGAAACGCCTCCAGTCTTACCAGCCGCAGCCCTAGCTGCGGTGCCTTCCCATACCCGCAGTCGACTCAGACAGTCAACTCCATGGACCTTCAATGTTGTTGACTATTTGCCCGCCTGTCAAGTGTGCCTGCCGCGGGGCTATGCCAGCGGCAAGTGTCGGGCCCTGGCGATCTTCAGGCTTGCTTACGGGTAATCTTCACCGGTAAATGGGTATACCCCTTAACAAACGAGGAGAAGGTGAGCTCGGGCTCCCCCACCACTTCGATTCTCTCAAATCGCTGCAGGATCTCCTCCCAAAGAATGCGCAGTTGCAGTTCCGCGAGACGATTGCCCATACAACGATGTATGCCGAAGCCAAACGACAAGTGCTGCCTGGCGTTGTGCCGTTCAATATCAAGATCGTCGGCGTTTTCGAACACATCCGTATCCCGATTACCCGACACATACCACATGAGCATCTGATCCCCTTGCCGAATC
The DNA here is from genome assembly GCA_051027215.1 of Pseudomonadales bacterium. Taxonomy (GTDB): domain Bacteria; phylum Pseudomonadota; class Gammaproteobacteria; order Pseudomonadales; family Azotimanducaceae; genus CALHVX01. Next base: position 9,781 of record JBPCXR010000276.1, read on the forward strand.
TGTTTGCCGCCTACCTGGCAATCTTGGTTGGCAGTTCGTCGCATGTACGCAAGGGGCGTTTGCCAGCGAATGACCTCCGCAACCATGTGCGGTATTAGCTGCGGTGTCGCAATGAGTTTGTCGTACTGCTTGGGGAACTGATTGAGGGCATAGACACTTCCCGACATGGTATTGCGAGTGGTGTCATTGCCACCCACGATCAATAGCAACAAGTTACCCAAGTACTCCATGGGCGGCATGTCTTTGGTGTCCTCGCCGTGGGCCAGCATAGACACCAAATCGCTGCCTGGATTGACTAATCGTTCCGCTTTGAGTCTGGTGAAATACTCTAGACACTCAAGCAGTTCTTCACGTCGTTGTTCTATGGATTCGACAATTCCGCCGGGTTGCGGCACTGCGAAGGTAATGTCAGACCATCGCGTCAGCTTGCGTCTGTCTTCAAAGGGAAAGTCGAACAAGGTGGCCAACATCATGGTGGTTAGCTCGATAGAAACCGTATCTACCCAATCAAAAACCTCACCTGCAGGAAGCGCATCGAGCACAGTACAAGTACGCTCGCGAATCAGCGATTCCATCTTCTGAAGATTTGCTGGTGCCACCACACCAGATACCGCCTTGCGTTTTACATCGTGTACTGGAGGGTCCTGGGCGATGAAGGTGCTCAAATCCAGCGCGCCCTCGGGAAGCTCGGAATCAATCGGGAAACCCAAGGTAATGCCGTGGGCCGAACTAAAGTTCTCCCAGTCAGCATCCACCTGCTTAATATCGTCATACTTCGTTAGCGACCAGAAGCGGCCCGCCATCTCAGTCTGATTAAAATGCACAGGATCTTCAGCTCGTAAGCGCTCGAAACACTCCCGCCAGCGATTTTCGCTGAACAGCCTGGGATTCACCGGCAGCAAATCTTCTATGGGGACCGCGTAGGCAGATCGAAGTTCTCCTTTGGAGTCCGCTCCTGGAGCGCCTGGCATACCTGCAGGTGCCTTAGCTTCATGTAACTTGGATTCAGGTGTGCTCATCGTCTTCATTCTGCCTTGATTAACGGAGTGCGGGTTTCTGAGGCCGATGGCCTTGTACCCGCGCAAAGCAGCGAATATTACACTGACTAAGCAGCAATGGCTGTAGATTCAGCGACATGCCCAACCCACGACCAGAACCCTGATCTGATACCCTACTGCGGGGAACCAACCACGCCGCTACCAGATGAAGTAACAGACGCTCAGCTACGGAGAATTGGAATGGAACAGCGGGCGGATGGAGGCCATTTAACCTTTCGACAACGCGTTCTTTTCTCAATCGGTACACCAGGCTGGCAAATAACCAACTCCGTGGTTGTAACGATTGGCATTTACTTCTACCTACCGCCGGGCGGCGCTGGCTTGCCGGCACTCGTCAGTGAAGAGATATTCCTCGGCGTACTCACCGCTTACGGACTAGCCCGGCTGATCGGCGGCGTTGTCGACTCACTGGCCGATCCTTTTGTTGGGCACTACTCAGATCGATCGCAATCGCGCTTTGGCCGCAGGCGAATTTTCCTAATCGCCGGTAGCGTGCCGATGACGGCCATCCCAGCATTGATTTTCTTCCCACCGGCGGAACCTGGCAGCTTCAGCATCTTCGTCTTTCTGACCGTGATGCTGGCCTTGTACTACGTCTTCTTCACGGTATATGTCGGACCTTACCTTGCGCTGATTCCAGAAATCGCCAAGACCGAAAGCGACCGTGTGGAACTGTCTCGGTTAAAGGCGGTGATCAGCGGCCCAATGATCATGGCATTCGGCGTCATCTGGCTTGCAGGTGTAGGTCTTCTGAAAGACCAGGGGATGGACGCCACTTCAGCCGTCCAAACTGTAGTGGTCATTTCCTGCGTGTTCTCGTTCCTCTGCAGCATCTGCCCGATTTTAGTCGTGGACGAATCGACGTTTTCCAGCGTTCGCTCTTCGCTGCGAATGCGCGAGGCGCTAGGCAAGACGCTTAGCAATCGACCTTTTGTTACCTACCTGCTAGCGCAAATCGTGTTTATTTTGGGGATCACCATGAGCGGCCCTGCGGTGCCCTACTTCGCTCGCGTCATCTTGGGCCGGGACGAAGGCTTTGCCGCGTTGCTGTCGCTTGTCATGCTGCCCGGCATCATCTTGGGATTCATTCTCATCGACAGGATCGTCGCCAGAATCGGCACCAAGCGAACACTGATCGGCACAGTATTCCTGTTGGGTGTGCCGATGTTTCCGTACGTATTCCTAACGCCAAGTGCACCCGGCGAGCCTGGTGACCTGCTGAACCTAGTGGTTGTGGTCGGATTGTCTATCGTCAAAGGTTTTCCGATCGCCGGACTCATGATTTTACCAACCGTCATTCTCGGTCAGCTGATTGATCTCGACGCGGCCAAAACCGGTGCTAACCGTGCCGCGATGTATTACGGCGTACAGGGGTTATTCACCAAGTGGGCGTACGCAGCGGCCGCCGCAATTCTAAGCTACCTATTGTCTGCCTACGGGCGCAGCGCCGAAGAACCACTTGGGGTATTGCTGATCGGACCCGTTGCGGGTACGTTTTGTGTGATTGCCGCTCTGCTCTATTCCCTGTATCCGGAGAACGCTGTTCGAGCAGAAGCTGGCCGGCATGCAGAATCTACTGAGACCATGGGTACGGCCCACGCAGCTCGCGTCACTTAGGTGTTGACCCTGGGTATTATTGGCTTTGCTTATGCGCTTGGCTTAGTCTCGCCATGGCGATGAGAAGGCAAAACTGATGCTCAACGTTGAACAAACTACCGACAAGACCGCGTTAGCCGGAGTGCAGAGCGATATGCGGCATTGTTCTGCGCCCGTGAGGGCTGAACTGATAGATGCCCATGCGCTGCTCCTCAACCGAATCGCCCACCCAGGAACCTGGTGGACAGGCGTTGAGCGCGTGGCAATTGCCGCAGCTACCAGATCAGCACGGGCTTGTTCCTTTTGCCAGGAGCGCAAAGCAGCACTAAGCCCGTATGCGATGGCAGGCGATCACCTCGTGAGCTCAGAATATTCTGAGGTGTTACCAGCCTCGGTGATCGATATCGTTCATCTTGCAACAATAGATGCGCCTCGTATGACAGCAGCGGCCATTAACGCGCTGTCCGATCAGGGTTTGAGCGACGCCCATTACGTCGAAGCTTTGGGCATAGCCGTCGCTGTGCGCAGCATCGACCAGACCTGCCGCGCGCTCGGCGCGCCGTTACATCAATTGCCCACCCCGGTTCCAGGCGAGCCCAGCCGCACTCGGCCGGACGTTGAGCCTGCGGGCGAAGCGTTCGTGCCTATGTTGGCAGCTCGTCAACCCGCGCCACCCAATGATGACCTGTGGGATGAGAACAGCATTTACTATGGCCTGCGGGCAATGAGCCTGGTGCCAGATGCCGTGCGAGACCTGCGTATTTTGAGTGCCGCGCAATATATCCCATTGGACAAGGCCGCAGACTTCAGCCACGGTCGCAGCCTTGGGCGCGAACAGATGGAGCTGCTAGCGACTCGTGTTGCAGTGATCAACGAATGCTTCTACTGAACTGCCTCGCACGCGATGATGCTCAGTTTGAGCATGCAGTCCAAGGGCGAGCTGGTCGATCTTTCTGGCGCGATTCAAGGAGCCGACGCGATTGACCCCCGCATACCCCATGGTAAAACCCTCGCGCGCTTTGCCGAAGCAGTTGTCACAGGCAGTGACGCAGAGCTGGACCAGGCGCGCGACGCGGTCATCACAGCAGTCGGCGGTGACGGCTTCGTAGATGCCGCTTGCGTCGTCGGACACTTCGAACGCATGGTCCGCGTCGCCGACGCCACTGGTATTCCACTCGATGAGTCTGCGGCGGATGCAACGATCGAGCTTCGGGAAGACCTTGGGCTTAACTCGTACGCCATGGCCAACAGAACACCGAATTCGGGTTAGTCTTTGGCGCTCGCCCTCTACTCTGACACACGAAGCAAGGAGACTCCTATGACAATCGATGAGCTGCTCGATATTGAACAAATTCGCAATCTTCGCATGGTGTACGGCCATTATTATGACGGCCAACAGGTCGATAGCCTGGTAGACCTGTTCACGGACGATGCGATCTGCGAGTTCGGTCCTAACTTTGGCGGCGATTGGGTAGGCAAAGATCAGATCCGCAAGAACTTTGAACAGTGGTCGCTGCGAGAGGGCGTACCGCACGAAGTCATGCACGCAACGACTAATCCGATGGTGCGGTTGATTGATTCCAGCACAGCCCACGGCCGCGCGTACCTACTGGATCTGCGCACCAAAGTGGGCGTCGACAACCCGCTCATTCTGTTTGGCATCTATGACGACATCTATAAGAAGATCAACGGCGAATGGAAAATACATCGCAGTCGTATCGACTTCCTCTGGCCCAATCGTGAAGTCGGCGAGGCCCGCGATCTAGAGAATTTGGGTTAGGCAGCCTGCTCCCACACACTGCAGATGCTGCGATCACTCTGGCATGAAGGAAAAGTCTAAATGAGCTCGAAACCCAAATTTCCGTTTACCCCGATGGACAAGGCACCCGATCCCGACCTCGGAACCGAACGAATTCCTGTTGATCGCTATACGGACCCCGCTTTCATGAAGCTGGAAGACGAGAAAATCTGGTCAAAAACCTGGCTACTGGCCGGTGCAGTGTGCGACGTGGAAGAACCCGGAGACTTTTTCGTATTCGAGAATTTGCGAGAGTCGATTCTGGTAACACGGGCCAACGATGGAGAGATCAGAGCTTTCTATAACGTTTGCCAGCATCGGGGAAACCAACTCAGAAAACCCGGCTGCGGCCATACCGAACAGCTGACGTGCCCCTTTCACCTGTGGACCTGGAACTTAGACGGTACTTTGATGGACGTGCCGGAAGCTCATGATTTTCCCCAAGGGACGCCTGCTGAAGAGCTGAGCTTACAACCGCTGCGCTGCGATACCTGGGGCGGATTTGTCTGGGTGGCCATGGATCCCAATATCGAGCCACTCCTCGACTACCTGGGCGTCATTCCTGAACACCTTGCGCCATACGAGTTCGACGACATGGTACTCGTATCTGATGAGACCGTAGAGTGGCGCTGCAACTGGAAGACTTCTGTCGACATATTCTCAGAAACTTATCATGTACGCGGGGTGCATCCGGAGTCAGAGTTCGTCGCCGATGACGTGAATGTGCAGATGGATTTGTACGAACGCCATACGCGATTTATTGCACCCATGTACATCCCCAGCCCGCGCAAAATCGACGATAATAAATCGCTGAACGACATCATGATCGACTACTTGAAATCAGAAGGCTTTCCCGTTAATGACTTTTCCGGCGACGTCACGAGCTTGCGAGGCGCAGTGGCCGCGCACAAAAGAGCCATGACAACTGAACATGGTTTAGATTTTTCCCAGCTCACTGATGATCAGCTGACCGCCGACTACCACTACAACATTTTTCCCAACATCACTTTCAACTTGTTCGGCGAGCAGATGTGGATGTTTCGGCACAGGCCCCACCCCACCGATCCAGACAAAATGTATTTCGACCGCATGATCTTCAACAGAGTCCCCAAAGGCGACGTTACCGCAGGGGCGAATGCTGGCGCGGTAGATATGTTTGTCGAGTTGGGCGATGGCACCGTAGAAGGCAGACCGGAGCACTTTTTCTACCGCCACGGCGAACGCTCTTCGGGATTACTGTTGGATCAAGATGCGTCCTGCTTGGAAGGGGTACAAAAAGGCCTGCATTCCCGTGGTATGAAGGGGCTGTGGATCTCTCATCATGAAAGGCGCATTCGCAATTTCCACCATTGGTGGGAAAAATATATGGAGGCTTGAAGCAAGATGTCCCCAGCAAAAGACGCAGCACAGGTAAGATCAGTTCACGACCAATACTTACAGGCGCTAGGCGCCGGCGACATGGACACCGTCGCCGAACTGTTCACCTTCCCGGCAGCCTTCAAGGGTTTTCTTGATGACGTCATTCTTGCGACCGATAAGGCCTCGCTACTCGCCGCCTACGAGCAGCTAATTGCGGTCGCCCCCACAGCGACACGCATGGAGCTTCTCGACGTAGAGGTCAACTACATCAGACCACAGGTGTATGAGCTCGCGATGATCTACGAACAGTACGGAGCCGAAGATGCGCTCATTCACAGCGGCCGAGCCGTGTACTTCATGAAGCCAGTGGACGGTGCGTTCAAGATCTTTGCGGTGTTCTAAACTGGCTGGGTATAAACCTGTACGTCGATATCGCCATCGACAATGCCTTTGAGTCGATCCAACGCCGCTTTAGTATCTGCGGCCGCTTGGTGAGCCTTTAGTGCCGCTTGGTCCTTAAAGTGCTCGATGGTAACGAATTCAAGCGGATCGTCCGTACGATAGGTTCGAAACATCAGGCAACCCTCACGGTTTGCCTCTACGTTCGCCCCAAATTCCTTACTGTATTGAGCATAGTCGGCTTCACGCCCAGGGTTTGCTCGAACCCTCACGACCAGTGAGATCATATCCTGCCTCGCTGAAAGATGACCCCGGGACTACAGCGCTTTCTGAGCGCAGCGCGATCTCCGGGGCGAATTTTCTAGTGAATAAATACCCGATAATAGTAGTGTGGTAGAAACTCGATTGGCTAGTGCTGAGGCAAAAACGACATGAAATTGCTCACGGGAATTGGCGGTTGGCCCGACACTGCTGGGGAGCAGGCCCAGCTTGCGGAAGCCGGTGGCTTCGACATGGTGACCTGTGGCGAGCTCGCCCACGATTCCATGTTGACTATGGCGCTCGCCGCAAACGCGACGGAGCGAATCGGAATCCTCACCTCGGTAACCATCGCCTTCCCGAGAAGCCCTATGGTGCTCGCCATGCAGGCTTGGGATATTCAGCGCTTGGCTAAGGGCCGGTTTGGGATCGGTCTGGGCTCCCAAGTCAAAGGCCATAACGAGCGACGCTTTGGCGGTAGCTGGAGCGCGGCTGCACCACGGATGAAAGAGTACATCCAGATGATGCAGGCGATCTGGGATTCCTGGCAAGACGGCGCGGAGGCAGAATTCATCGGCAAAGAGTATCGCTACACGCTGATGACGCCAAACTTCAACCCGGGTCCGATAGAATTTCCGCGCCCGAAGATCTATCTCGCAGTCGTTGGACCAGCAATGGCCAGAGTGGCCGGAGAAGTCGCCGATGGAGTGCTTCCCCACGGCGGCATTATGACCGATAAGTACATGCGCGAGACAATACTGCCGAACGTAAAAATCGGTCTTGAGCGCTCAGGACGCACATGGAGCGACATCGACATTGCCGCCAGCGGCTATTTGGCAATGGGGGAGACGGATGAGGAAATTAGTCGCAGTCTCAACTCTTATCGCAAGCCGCTGTCTTTCTACGGTTCGACTCGCAGCTATCACCATGTACTACGACTCCATGGCCTGGAGGACCTCGGCTTACGCCTGCACAAACTATCACTCGATGGCCGTTGGCAGGAGATGCAGGAGATCATCAGCGAAGACGACCTGCTCAAGCTAACAGAAACCTGCCGCTATGAGGACTATCCTGAGTTCGTTCGAGAAAACCGCGAATATGCTTCGCAAATGGGGTTCCACCTGCCAACAAGCACGTCGGCCCAATCACAGCGATCTGCCGCGCTCATGGCGCAGCTGCAACAAGTCGAAACACCCGGCGTACCGTCGGGCATGGAATTCTAAAACCCCTACGGGAGAACGCAGTTGCCAAATTATGCCCAACGGCTCGAACTTGCAGCTTGTACGAATGACCTCGATGCAGCACGTCACGTAGCATCGTCGCTCGGGGGCACGCTGTACTCAGATGAACGCGAGGAGTTTGCACACCTACCCTTCCGTGCTCTAACTACTTGTGTAACCGATGAACTATCATCGCTTCGTCCCGCTGCAGACATTGGCCTCTATGTTGTCTGCCGCCGCATTATCAAACCAGGGCAGCCACGTGTCGTCGGCTTGTTCCCCTTAGTTCATCATCCGGAACTCACTCATGAACAGGCAGACGCACACTGGCGCGAGCAACATGCTCCGTTGACTTTCAAACACCACGTTGCCATGAGCCACTATAGCCAGCTGAGTGTCGTACAGCGTATCTCAGGACCTGACATCGACGGTCTTGCGCTATGTGGCTTCGACTCCGTTGAAGATCTGCGGGAGCGGTTTTATACCGAGCCTGACAGTGCTGAAATCATCGCAACCGATGTCCAAAAATTCGCCGATACCCGGCAATCGCCCAGACGATTGATCGCGAACGTGCAAGACTATTCCGAACCAAATTCCGGCTGAGCGCGACGTTTCCATCCGAAGCCAATTGCGGCAAAATCGATCCTTTCTGTATCTTAGGCACATTAGGGCCGGTAGTTCCGCAGCCCTACCCGAACAGAGCGCAATATGGCAAAGACCCGAAAACCCCAGTCCTACTACGATGACATTAAGAAACGCTTTGCCGAAGAGCGCGACTTGCGACTAGCTTATCGACCGGAAGGCACCGACCAATTCACCTCGGACCTCTCAGGAGACCTTGAACACTACGCGGTCGACCCTTACTCAGGGTCAGTCGAGACGCGCGAGCCCATCGATGATTCAGTAGAAGTGTTGTTCATTGGCGGCGGATTCTCCGCCTTGCTGACATCTGCGCGGCTTCGCGAGAAGGGCGTTGAGAGCATTCGAATCGTTGAACGAGGCGCCGACGTGGGTGGCACCTGGTACTGGAATCGGTATCCCGGGGTGGCTTGCGATGTGGTCGGCTATGACTATCTGCCGCTACTCGATGAAATGGACTACGTGCCAGTCAACCACTACTCCCGAGGCCCAGAAATATTTGCCCATTGCCAGGCCATAGCGAAAAAGTACGATCTTTACGATTTAGCCGTATTCAGCACCACTGTCACCTCCACTATCTGGCATGAAGACGAAGGCCAATGGCACATCACCACAGACCGCGGGGACAAGATGCGCGCGAAGTTCGTCATTTGCGCGAACGGGACGCTGTCTAAACCAAAGCTCTCGCGCATTCAAGGCATGGACACGTTCTCTAAGCACTCCTTCCACACCTCCCGCTGGGATTATGAGTACACCGGGCAGGATCTTGAGAACCTAAAAGATAAGGTCGTTGGCATCATTGGCACAGGTGCCAGCGCCGTGCAAGCCGTGCCAGAACTCGGCAAGCGCGCCAAGGAGCTCTACGTTTTTCAGCGTACGCCCTCCTCCATCGACATTCGCGACGACTGGCCCACAGATCCGAACTGGGCCCGCAAATTGAAACCCGGCTGGCAGGCGAAGCGACGGGAACGGGTGCTGGCGATGTCTGAACCAACACCGGAGCAGAAAGCCAAGATGGCAGCGCTGTCTCCAGAGGACAAGCTGCGCAAGCAGGAGAACGGCAACATCGATTACATGATGCGCATTCACCGCCGCATCGAGAAAGAAGTGCAGGACCCTGCCGTGGCGGAAGCACTAAAACCCTGGTACATGTTTATGTGCAAGCGTCCTTGCTTTCACAATGAGTACCTCCCTACGTTCAACCTGCCGAACGTGCACCTGGTGGACACCCACGGCAAAGGCATCACTCAGATCAATGCTCAAGGCCCTATATTCGAAGGCACCCAATACGAGCTTGATCTGCTGATCTACGCCACTGGTTTTGAGGTACAAAAGACCGGGATCTACAACAAGATCGTCGGCAAAGATGGCGTGGATCTAGAAGATAAGTACGCAAACGGAATTCGCACACTGCTGGGTATTCACACACAGGGCTTTCCGAATCTCTTCATCATGGGTGGTTATCAGGCATCATTTCAGTTCAACCTGACCGACATGTTGCAAACTCAGGGCGACCACATCGCCGCCTGTATCGACTACGTGCGAGGCAACGATCTGCACAGCATTGATCCCACCGAAGAAGCCGAAGAATGGTGGGTGCAGGAAGTTATCGCGCACAGGGGCAAGACCAATCGAAATCAGGAGTGCACGCCGGGCTACTACAACTTTGAAGGCGAAGAGAATCGTCGGCAGGACGGCAACTACAACGGCGGCTTCTTGCAGTACTTCAAACACCAGGGCGCTGTGCGCGAACAAATGGCGAAAAATTTCAGTTTTACTTGACGTTTGTTCGCTCGGTTAA
>JBPCXR010000277.1:0-3040 GCA_051027215.1 Pseudomonadales bacterium
GGTTTGAGTGTTGGAAATCCTACTAGCGGTGAATTTGTTTTCAATTCTTCAGTGAAACGCATGAAATTTCCCAGTACCAATTTGGTTACTCGGTTGTGATTGTTGTATATCAGAGAATAGTTCAATGGCTTCAATTTGACGGAGCCATGCGGTCGAACACATGGGCTTAAATCTTCCGATCGCAGATCTTCTAGAGCCCCTCTCGTTTATTCTGACACACGCCTGATCAGGTTGAAGAAGTCATCATAGTCAGCCAATGACTGAGAGTCGGTCCTCTGCCCGGTTCTGGCTAGAATAACCTCGTCTGCGAGACCCTCATATTCACTAATCCTTCGTTCACAGTCGTCTATCGTTCCAGTGATGGTCATGGTGTCGATGACCTCATCAGGCACTAGTGCTTTTGCCTCATCTAGCCTGCGTTGCGGCATGAGCTCTGTGGCGGCATCGGCGAACTCGGAAAATCCAAGCTGGCGGAGCTGCAATTCATAGTAAGGGTGGGGAATCGGATGGAAGAGACGACAGATGGACGTGCGTGTCGCGTCGCGCGCGGCGTCTACGTCAGCATTGAGGCTTATGGTGGCCGCCATCGGAAAGGCAAGGCTAGCGGGATCCCGCGCTGCGCTCACGGCGCCCTCTCGGGCGTTAGGCAGGACGATATCCCGCATGAAATCAACTGACGACATGATGCCAACCGCTACCCCATCCGCTACCTCCCCGGCGAGCTTCAGCATGTTGGGCCCCGAGGCTGATAGATAGACCGGTAACCTTTCCCCAGTGGGTTCCCAACTCGCCCGCCACCTTATTCGGTGCACGTCGCCTTGATAACGCACAGGTTGCGCGGCCCTACCATTGGCAACCATGCGCACGATTTGCATGAAGTCCCGCATCTTTGCTAGCGACTTTTTGGAATCGATACCCATGTAAAGTTCGTTGAAATGGAGATTGCCGGTGCCCACGCCCAGGACAAAACGCCCGCCGCTGATCTCGTTGAGATCTCTCGCTTCGATACCTGTCATCCACGGTTCGCGTGCCCAGGCATTGACGATATACGTACCGACCTGAACGCGATCAGTGGCGTTGATCACAGCGGCGGCTGTTACCGTGGCGCTCCTTCCGGCGTCCACCGTGTAGAGCGAATGGATACCAGCCGCTTCTGCTTGGCGGGCGATAGTAGTGATGGTCTGGATGGAGTCTTCGAACCCCAACATCATTCCGAGCTTCATGGCACTCTCCCCTTAAAGTGAATCGATTGTACCTGGGCTCGGTCTCTGGTAACGGTCTTGCGGAAGTGCACCGTCAAGAGAAACTGCCAGACGCAAGTCGTCCGCTCTGCGTAGCTGAGGTCATCGGATTTTTTTCGATCAAAACTGGTCGGATATTGGTAGGCGCGAGATGCGTTCCAATCGCGCAGATTCGGTGGTGTTGGAATACACCACGAATTGGAGTCGTTGGACTACGCGATGTAGCCGGCATTTTCTGCTGCTATTTGTCCGGGGTGGAGACGCTGTTAATCAGCGGGTTTTGGTCCGCGGCACCACGGTGGTTGGCATCCCTGCCGCGATGCGCCGGTACGCATGGACCCCAGGGCTCGCATCACCGCCAACGGCTGCTAAGCCGTTTGGCTGCTCACCCGCACGGTGCGGTGCACCGTGCCCCAGCAGGCGGAGCCATATTTCCCTTAGTTAATCAGACGGTTAGTGGCCCAATGGGTCCACTGGCTGGTTCGTTTCTGAGCGACTGGTAGGATATTGGTAGGGTTTGAAGTTCTGGAAATCCTACCAGCTTGGCGTGCCAACGCATCTGGAGTTCGTTACCCGTACGCGGGTATCGTCATTCCAATTGTTGGGCACATCACGTAAATCACCTCGGAGAAACTCTCTGCTGTAGCTATATAAGAACCAACAGCTTTGACAGGGAACGACAAGACATTGAGCAAGAAGACACTGATCGTGGTCGGCGTTCTCGGACTGTTCGGCGTTGTGGCGTACATCGGGTTTCCGGAACTGGCCAAAGATGCCTTGTTCTATCCGGACGCCCCTGAGGCCAACTATCCTGAGCCCGCCGACGAGGCCGAGGCTCGATTGCAGGATCTACAGCACCTCGAGCACTACGTCCGCGGCTACGACCGCAGCTACCACTTTCGCGCGCGCGGACGAGCCCTGGCCCGTATCGAAGAACTGAAAGGATCCGCCGCCTCGCTGAGCCCCGCGGGTTTCGAGCTGGCGATCAGCGAGATCGTTGCGATGGGAGAAAACGGCCATTCGAACGTGTGGTCGGGACCGCGGTCCAGACGCCACCCGTCCATGCCGTTCTTCGGGTACTCGTTCGACGACGGCTACTACATCGTTGCCGCAACACCTGACCATGCGGGGCTGCTCGGTACGAAGGTGACCCACATTGGCAACGGCCCGCTAAGCGATCTGAAATCCGCTTACCGGAGATTTTATGGCGGTGAAGACAGCGGCTACCTGGCCTACTCGTTGCCCTATCTGGTTCAGAACACGGCGTTTTTGAAAGAACTGGGTTTCATCCAGGATGCGTTCAGGCCGTCGCTGACGGTTACTCGCCATGATGGAGGCGTTGAGACCCTACAGCTGAGCGCCTTGCCGGCGCAGGAAGACCGACAGGCAAACTGGCCCTGGGATTGGCTGATTTCCGAAACTCAGGAAGACCCCCAGTTCGTTCGGTTCCGGAACGGGCAGAACCACCGCCCCATCTACCTTGCCTCTACGAAGGCGTTTCAGATTGTCCGCATCGATGCCGCTCAGGCCCCTTTGGTGCAGTACCGACAGAACTATGACAGCGAGAAACGGATCTCGCAGTTCAACGACGAGGTAAGAGCCGCAATAGCTCAGTTCCGGCCCAGGGCGCTGATCGTCGATCAGCGCTTCAACGGCGGCGGCGACTACACGAAGACCGCCGGGTTGATGTTCGACATGCCGGAAATGTTGCCGACGGGAACGAGGGTCTACGCCATCACGGGTCCTGAGACCTTTTCCGCCGGTATCAGCAGCCTTGGGTTCCTGAAAGAGGCTTTGGA
>JBPCXR010000278.1:0-14331 GCA_051027215.1 Pseudomonadales bacterium
GGGAGAACTGGGGGTGTACACCGTAGTCGGCGACTCCGGTAAGGATGTGCATCGACGTTTCTGCCCGCGATGTGCGTCAGGCATTTACCTCGAATGCGATGCCGATCCAGGATATGTGTTCGTGAAATCGGGAACGCTGAATGACGCAAGTTGGGTTAAACCCGAGATGCATATCGACACTACGGCAAAGCAGCCATGGGTAGAACTCGGAGACACGCTCCCGAGGTTTGAAAAAGAATTTGAGGAATGACGGTTATCGATAAAGCTGCCGTTTGACGTCGAGGGTTGACCGACTCTTAATGACCCAAACCCACCACTTCGTTAGGCATATTCAACTGGGGTGTCGTAGTCGATAGGATCACCGAGCCAGCCAGCCCAACGCTTCTCCCAATATAAATTATGAAGTTGAGTAGTCAGTTCGCCAGGGCCATTGTGCCCACCAAGCGGCCGCTCATTGACGAACGACACTGGCATGATCCCACCGGCAGTCGAAGTTAAGAACGCTTCGTCCGCATCGATGAGTTCTTGAGCCGGTAATTGCGTAATTTCAAGGGCCACGTCGAGTTCGTCAGCAAGATCGAACACGGTTTGTCGAGTGATACCCTCCAGACACCCAGAGTCTGGCGTCTTCAGAACGCTGTCCTTGATCAGAAACACGTTGCAGCCTGGCGCCTCAGTCAGGTTTCCTTCTGTATTGGTGAGAACAGACCACTCAGCGCCGGCACTCAGTGCCTCGAAGATGGATAGTTTCATGTCCATCCAATGGAAGTTCTTTGCGGTTGGGTCAACAGATTCGGGTGGGATCCTGATGTAATCGGCACTGATCTTAATCTTGGTACCGCGAGTTCTAATTTCATCCCCCTGAATGAACATGTACGGTGTTACAAAGGCATAGAATTTGTTTTTGTACTGAGCTTTTACCCGATCACCACCTTCTAGCTCTCCGCGTGTTACTGCCCACCATATATAGGCATCTTTTAGTCCCGCAAGCTTGACCAAATTGTTCAATATTTTCTCGGTTTCATCCTCGCTGTATGGATTTACCAGGCCGAATTTCTCGCAAGACGATGTGAAACGCTTGAGGTGATCCTGCATGCGAAACATGTATCCGCCGCTCGCACTCACCACGTCGTAGGCCGCGTCGGCGTGAATGAAGCCTGCATCGGTGATCGGAACAACACCTTGCTCAATGGGGCGATATGAGTCTTGGGTATAAGCCGAACCGTTCTCATATTCAGCCGCGTGGGGTGTGCGCGCATGACTAGGATCGTCGCTAATAATTCTCTGCGCTTCGATGATCTGCATAGTGGTTGTCCCCAAATGGAATGTGTACGGATGTACAAGTGGTGACAAATGCTAACCTAATCTGTACTATCGTACAACTTATGGAAGCGACAAAGACTAGCGGGCGCGGAGAGCAGCGCCGCCGACTGATACTCGATACAACACTTCGTCTGATCGCCGATGGAGGCGTCGATTCCGTGACTCATCGGCGCGTTGCGGATGCCGCATGCATACCGCTGGGCTCCACAACCTACTATTTTGAATCCCGAGACCACCTCCTGAGAGAGGCCTTCGATCACTATTTGGCGCAGGCCACTGCGCTTCATTTAGAAGTGCGCTCGAATCCAATCGAGTCGCAAGCAGCGCTTGTAGACTATTTGGTCGAGTTGACCCGTCGAGAATTCGAAGATGAAGCGATACTGCTTGCTGAGTATGAGTTAACGCTATTTGCCGCGCGAGATGCACATGTGGCTGCGTCACTACACAGATGGGACCAGATGCTGATCAAAGAAATCGCCAAAGCGATGAAATCCCTCGGGGCTTCGAGAGCGCATGAGTCCGCACAAACGATTCTGAATTTGATGCGAGGCTACGAACTGGATCGCCTTACCAGACACGAACTGGATTCAGCGAATTTCCGAAAGCGCTTGAAGGTCGTTGTCTCGGCACTTGCGAACGCTTGATATGATGTTTCTGCCCACCTAACGTGGTGCTAGGAGATCATGCTTGAGTACCAAAATCAGTCGAGCCAGCTCACACTAAGAGAAGGTCATGCGGAGTATTGTTCAGCCTTCGAGCAATTCTTGAAAAGCCGAGCCCTCTCAGCCGAGGCCAAAGAATTCTTCCGCTGTCATGATATCGTGCACGTGGTGTTTGGATGCGATCTGTCCCTCGATCATGAAGCTGTTGTGAAAATTAGCAGCTTCTTTGGAACAACCGCAGGCCTGAGCGTTCTGAGCGGCTACCGCCTGCCGGAATCAAAAGAGATCTACGGTGAAATTGGCGTAGTCGATGTCGCTCTTACTACGATGAAATCGCTGATATTGGTACCTAAGACGCTTTGGCGTTGTTCTCGTATGCACAAGCGCTGGCCGTGGAGTGAATTCGATGATTGCCTGGATCGACCCCTAAAGGACATACGCGAAGAGTTCGGTATCAATGTCGTGCTCAAACGGAGGTAAATGCTATGGGAGGCAATACATGACGCGGTATATTCTCAGCTGTATTTGCGTAATCTTAAGTACCGCCGTGACAGCAGCCGAGTTCAACGAAGCCGGAATTCAGTCCTTCATGTCAGCCTACGAGAAGGCGCTTGGAACTGAAGACTTCAACAACGTTGCTCGGTTTATTCATCCACAGGCGATATTTCGGTTTTCTGAAGGTGACTTCGTGGGTCTGGTGCAAATAGAAAAGGCGTTTGAGAAGACTTGGGCGTTAGACGTGCAGGATGTGGAGTACTTCCTCACCAATGTTCATGTACTCAACCTTGATGCCACTTCAGCGACAGTGCTCTTCAACTGGAATTGGCATGGCAAGAGCAAAGAGGGTCCATTCCAGATCGTCGGGCGGGGCACGAGCCAAATTGTTCTGTTTGAGGGGCAGTCCAAACTCTTGCTTGAGCACCTGAGCCGTTGAACTGTCCCGTCCCAACCCTTGCGCTTTGAGTTGCTCAGGCGCAGGGATTGCCGCAACATCTAGGCTGAAACAACAATACAGAGAGGCACAATCGTGGCCGTCATCAATCGCCAAGGCGTTGAGATTTCCTATGAGACTCGCGGTCAAGGTCCTGCGATTCTTCTCACCCATGGTTATTCCGCAACGGGAAACATGTGGGCAGGCCAATTAGATGCGTTAAGCGCCTCACATACGGTGATTGCCTGGGATATGCGCGGGCACGGTCTATCAGACTCTCCCGCCGATGACGCCCTGTACAGCGAAGCGCTCACAGTCGATGACATGGCGGCAATACTCGATCACCTAGGGTTTGACTCTGCCATTGTGGGCGGACTTTCGTTGGGGGGTTATATGTCGCTGGCTTTTCACGCGACATACCCCGAGCGGGTAAAGGGCTTGCTGATCATCGACTGTGGTCCCGGTTACAAAAAGGACGCTCCACGTGCAGCTTGGAATAAGACGGCCTACCAGCGCGCAGCAGACATCGAGCGCTTGGGTGCTGAGGCGCTCTCCGGAGGTAGCGCTGAGCGTGCCAGTGCTACCCACAAAGACATTAGGGGGCTGGCCTTCGCTGCGAGAAACATGCTGACGCAACACAACGACCGTGTGATTTCTTCGTTGCCTGACATCCGAGTGCCAACGCTTGTGGTCGCTGGTGCCAACGATGAGCCTTTTCTCGTTGCCACTGAATACATGGCTAGAAAAATACCGGGCGCCACGAAGCTCATCATTGCTGATGCAGGGCATGCCGTGAATATGGATCAGCCAGCGGCGTTCAACACAGGCGTACAGGCGTTTTTGGCGGAGCACAGCCTTTAGACAGTCCGTGCGGGCTGGTTTGAGTACTATTGGGCTAGATGGGCGAGGGTAGCAGGATGGATATTGGCTTTACTGAAGACCAGGTGCAGTTTCGAGCAGTTGTGCAGCGTTTTCTAACCGACAAGTCGCCAACAGCTGAAGTGCGCAAACAGATGGCGACGGCGCAAGGTTTCGATGCCGCCGTTTGGCATCAGCTGTGCGGGGAGCTTGGCTTGGCAGGTACCCATCTACCGGAGGCCTATGGTGGCTTCGGCTTTGGTCCGGTGGAACTGAGCATAGTCGCCGAGGAGATGGGGCGCTCGCTGTTCTGCGGCCCATTTTTCGCATCTGCGGTTATGGCTGCTACCGCGATCCTGAATTGCGGCTCCGAATCTCAAAAGCAAGCGCTACTACCAAGCATTGCGGATGGCACAATGATTGCGGCGTTGGTGCTAGATGACTTAAACACCGTCGATGGCGTCGGGCGGTCGATCGAAGCCAGTGGCACTGACTCAGAGGTTTTGCTCAACGGCGCGGCGGCTATGGTGGTCGACGCTCATATTGCGAACAAACTGGTGGTTGCTGCTCGATCTGTTGCCGGTATCTCTTTTTACCTCGTCGACGTGGACGCTCCCGGTGTGTCGATTTCCGCGCTCGAAGTCCTCGACCCAACCAGAAAACTGTCCTCAGTAACATTGAGCGAGGTGACCGCTGAACTCTTAGGCGAAGCGGGTGGGGCGCAGATTTCACGTTTGTGGGATCAGCTCAGCACTGTTCTTGCCAACGAAATGGTTGGCGGCGCAACCCATCTATTCGAGACCACCATCGACTATATGAAAATGCGTGTACAGTTCGGTCGAACAATCGGATCGTTTCAGGCGTTAAAACATCGTACCGCTGATCTGTTAATGGAGCTCGAGTTCGCACGCGCCGCTGCCCACGATGCGGCGCGGGCAGAAGCTACAGGCAGCGGTGAGCCCTACGCTGCCAATATGGCCAAAGCACTGGCGAGTGACGCTTACATGTCGGTAGCGAGAGCAGCCATTCAACTGCGAGGGGGAATCGGTTTTACCTGGGAAGAAGACACCCATCTCTGGTTCAAGCGGGCGAAGAGCTCGGAAGTCTTTTTGGGTACGCCTGTTTGGCACCGGGAGACCATGATTCAGAAGATGGAGGCGGCTCATGTCTAAGCCAACGAGCGATCCACGGGAACTGTCTATCGATCAGATCAAGAACGAGATCGGTGCCTGGTTGCAGAGCAATTGGCGCGTCGATAGAGCGCTTGCCGAGTGGCGCGAAATGCTGGTGGAGGCTGGTTGGGGCGCGCCCGATTGGCCGACTGAGTATTTCGGCCGAGGGTATTCCCAAGCCCAGGCCCAGGCCGTCGCAGAGGTGTTTAGCAGCGTGGGTGCGGTCGGTGTTGCTCAAGGCGGGCCCGGGCGCTTGGCGTCTCACACCATTCTTGCTCATGGTAATGACGCTCAGAAGCGGACTTACCTGCGGCCGATACTGACCGGCGAACATTCCTGGTGCCAGCTCTTCAGTGAACCGGGCAGCGGATCGGATCTCGCCGGCTTATCGACTAAAGCTGAGAAGCGCGGCGATGAGTGGGTCATGAACGGTCAAAAGGTTTGGAACACCAGTGCGCATCATGCCGACTATGGGATTCTGCTGGCCCGAACGGACTGGGATCTCCCAAAGCATCAGGGATTGAGCTATTTCCTGATCAACATGCGTCAACCTGCAGTCGAGGTTCGCCCTCTGCGGCAGATGAACGGTCACGCTTCCTTCAATGAAGTCTTCATGGCCGATGCAATTGTTGCGCGGGATCAATTGCTCGGTGCAGAAGGCGAGGGCTGGCGCATTGCAGCGACAACTCTGTCTGCGGAACGCCAAGGCTTTGGCGGCGATCGCAGCGGTGGTCGCGCCCGAGATCTAGATGGTCCGATCTACGAAGAGTATCGCGCCGAGCTGGCGATCGCTTTGGAACCTTACACCTGGTATCCACAACGTGCTGGCCGGGTTGATTTAGCCTTTCCGCGGGCAAGTGAATCTGGTGCCATCAAAGACCCCCAGGTTCGCCAGGAACTCGCGAAGCTTATTGCCATGAAGCGCGCGGCGGACTTAGCCGCTCAAGGCGCAGCCGCCAAACGACGATCGGGAGGCAACGAGGTTATTCCGGAGGGCTCGATCGGCAAGCTAGGCGCTAGCGTGATCGCGCGCCAGGCGTCTCATGTGCATACGCTAATCTCAGGTACGAACGCCATGTTGAGCGGGCAGGAATCCGAGCTCGAGGGCTTGGTGGCAGAGATACTGATTTCTGTTCCGGCAATTTCAATTGCCGGAGGTACCGATGAAATTCAAAAGAACATCATTGCTGAACGGGTTTTGGGCCTGCCCAAAGAACCTCGTTTCGATACTGGGCCGTTCAGGGATGTGTTGCGAAACTTGAAGTAAGCCGCTGGCTTCGATTTGCACAGACTAAGTATCTTCCCTGATGGTTATGAGTGGCGTCCTGTCCACACTGACGCCATTGAGGGGAAGCAAGCTTAGCTGATCAATGCGCTGGCCGCATGGGGACATCTAATGGAAACTTATCGAACCACCTTCACCGCAAAGCGCCTGTGGATTTTGCTGATCGGGAGCATGCTGGTCATGTTCACGGTGCTTGGGTTGTTTGGTCAGAAGATCTACCAGATGGCGCCGCCAATACCGGCGGCAATCGTCACAGAAACAGGCCAGAGCCTATTTTCTGGAGACGACATCCGCAGAGGCCAAAACGTTTGGCAAGCTTTGGGTGGCATGCAGCAGGGATCGGTCTGGGGTCATGGCAGCTACCTTGCACCGGATTGGAGCGCAGACTGGTTGCATCGAGAAGCCCTGGCGCTGCTCGAGGTGTTGGATCAGGACTCCACCCGGGCTTCGGGCATCAATGCGGAAGATCGTCAGGTACTGCTACACAACGCTCTGCGGCAACAGATGCGCAGCAACCGCTACGATCCTGCAACCGAGGAGATCACGCTCACCGCAGCGCGCGGAGAAGCCATAAAGATCGTAGCTGAACACTATCGACAGCTTTTTCAAGGGTCGAATGCAGATGCGCTGGCACTACGAGAAGCGTATGCGTTTCCGCTGCACTCTACTTTGAACGACGAGGACTTCAACGCGCTCTCCGCGTTTTTCTTTTGGACCAGTTGGGCCGCGGTTACCAATCGCCCGGATGACGATATCAGCTATACGAGTAATTGGCCGTATGACCCGTTGGTCGGTAACACGCCCTCGGCTTCACTCTACCTATGGAGCATTTTGTCGGTGCTGGCTTTGTTGGCGGGCATCGGTGCATTGGTCTGGTACTACGCGCGTCAATACGACGTTTGGCGAGCAGACTTGGAGCCAGAGCAGGGATTCGCTCAGATCGATCACATCGGTGAGGCGGTGGTTACGCCCTCAATGCGGGCAATAGCAAAGTACTTCTGGACAGTGATCGCGCTGTTTGTCGCTCAGGTGCTACTAGGGATATTGACCGCTCACTACCAGGTGGAAGGTCAGGGACTGTACGGGCTACCCCTGGTTGATTACCTCCCTTACGCGGTAAGCCGAACTTGGCACACGCAGCTTTCTGTTTTGTGGATAGCAACCTCTTGGCTCGCTGCAGGACTCTATGTTGCCCCTTTGCTCTCTGGCCATGAACCTCGATTTCAACGCTTTGGGGTGAACTTCCTCTTTCTCAGTCTCCTGATCATCGTCGTTGGCTCTTTTGCGGGGCAATGGCTGGCTGTGCACGGCTTTATTGGAGACGGGAAAATCAACTTCTGGTTTGGCCACCAGGGTTACGAATACGTGGACCTTGGCCGATTCTGGCAAATCTATTTGTTCATCGGTTTGTTGCTCTGGGTGTTTCTCATGCTTAGAGCGCTGTGGCCATTACTGAAACAAAAGGCAGAGAGCGGCTCCTTGTTGTTTCTCGTAGTCGTTTCGACGCTCAGCATCGGCATGCTCTATGGCGCTGGCCTGATGTGGGGGCAGAACACCCACATCAGTATTATGGAGTACTGGCGCTGGTGGGTGGTACACCTCTGGGTGGAAGGCATCTTTGAAGTCTTTGCGACTGCAATCATTGCCACACTGTTCGTTCGCATGGGAATACTGAGGGCCAGTGTTGCTACCGTTTCTGTGCTGCTCGCAACCATCATATTTTTAAGTGGTGGTGTTCTAGGCACGTTCCACCATCTGTATTTCAGTGGCACGCCCATATCCGTCATGGCATTAGGCGCAGTGTTCTCGGCGCTGGAGGTGGTGCCGTTAATGGTGGTTGGTTTCGAAGCCTACAACCACGCCAAGATCGAACGGCAAGCGCTGTGGGAAGAAGCCTATCATTGGCCGTTTATGTTCTTTTCGGCGGTCCTAGTCTGGAATTTGGTCGGTGCAGGCTTGTTCGGATTTCTCATCAATCCGCCCATTGCGCTCTATTTCATGCAAGGATTGAACACCACCGCCAACCATGGCCATGCAGCGCTGTTTGGAGTCTATGGATTTTTAGGTCTCGGCCTGATCCTGTACTGCTTGCGTGGTCTAACGGACATACGCTTTTGGAATCAGCGTTTGCTCAGCGTCTCTTTCTGGTCGTTGAACATCGGTTTGGCCATGATGACCGTGCTGTCGTTGTTGCCCCAAGGGCTGTGGCAGACTTACTTCGCCATGAAGCACTTCTATGCCTATGCTAGATCTGCCGAATTCATGCACAGTGGTGTCATGGAGGGGCTTGTCTGGGCGCGGGTTCCTGGCGACGTGGTCTTTGCCGTGGGTGTGTTCGCCTTCGCTGCATTCGCCTGGCAGGCGTTTCGAGCCAAAGATCCAAGTGCAGAGCTTGCTCGAGCATGAGGTCACATAGCGCGGCGAACACTGGGTTCCGCGCCGGGTGGCTAAGGGGCAGGCTTACCGCCGAACATGGCGGCGAGTGCTGCCAACTCTTCCAGTGGCTCACGAATCAATTCCAGTGCGCTGGCAACAGCAGCGGCGGGTAACTCCAGCCGTGGATCTGGTGTTGGGTCAGCTATGCCCGTGGGGCAGCTGCTCAAGCCTTCAGCTGCCAGAAGGGCGCGGGAAAATCTCAGCAACTGAGCAAACAACTGATCCGTCGTGGGGTCATGCTGCTGTCTAACCGCCTGGGTAATAGTGATCGGCAGCTCCCAGGAGTCGAGCAGCGCCGCACCGATCATTTCTCGTGACAGTCCGAGCACTGCCTCGTCGCAGTGGGTGTAAAGCAGGTGTCGATTGGCACCTTGTAGCTGGCAGATCTGTTCGAATTGAGGCGGGAAAACATGACCGAGCACCAGCGTGCCGAAGCCGCTCAACAATCCGACAAGGTAGGCAGTACCGGGATCAAAATCTGGTTGCCGTAGTCGACTGGCTAAATGTTCTGTGAGCGCTGCGGTCAACAGCGCTTCTACCCAGTAGTCGGGTAAGCCGGGGATTGCTGGCGGTGCGGTGGGGACTGCCTCGTCCAAGGCGATGCTGAGCGCCATGTTAATGGTTCCATCGAAACCAATGACGCGGACGATGGCGTCGCTGATGTTCTGGACCGATCCGGGCGCTGCGAAATATGCGGAGTTGGCCCAGCCCACCAGGCGAGCCGCCAGCGCTGGGTCCTGCTCAACGACGGCCACAAGATCGGCCAAGTCGTAGTTGCGATTCTGACTTAGCGAGAGAATGTCGTTGGCGGTTTTGGGCAACGGCGGCAGGCTAAGGGTCTCGTGCAGTCGTGCTTCGATGCGTCGGCTGGTGAATCGGCTGACCGTGTGTTTAATGGTCGTCAGGTCGTCTGCTAACAGGTGTTCTGTTGGCGCGGAGGGCAACAGCTCGCAGCACTGCACCCACTGGTGCTGGCCCTCTTCAGCCACGATCTCGAGCACTTCTGGGTTCTGGCTCAATGACAAATCAACCAGCCGTGGGGATTGGATATCGAAGCCTGCGGGCTCGTTGCCGCTGATCTGTACCGGTCGACCCATCTCGTCACGCAGGCTAAGTGGCGAAACCAGGCCCTGCTCCGGCACCAGCAGTTGCCACTGCTCGCTCCCCGCAGTCACATACAGCGTGCGAGTAGCAGAACTATCCTGAACATTTTCCTGAGCCGCCATAGAGTCATGTGCCTGGTTGAAAGGAGGCTATCTTGAAGTGTAGGAGAAGCCGGCAGGATTGCCCGTTGCGGGTCTGAAGCTGGGCCCTCAGCGCTTAGCTAGCCAATAGACTCGGAGACCGAGATCGGCGTTTCGGCATCCGCAATTCCGCCGTCGACGAGGCGGTACACATGGTCCGCAAAACCGATGGCGGAGGGGCGATGTGAGACAGAGAGTATTGTCATCGATTGTTTGAGTTGGATCAGGGTCTGCATGATGGCCCGTTCGGTACTCTCGTCTAAAGCACTGGTGGCCTCATCGAGAATGAGCAGCATCGGTTGATGCACGATGGCTCGGGCAATGAGAATTCGCTGTCTCTGACCACCCGACAATCTGCTGCCGCGCTCACCAACGAGCGCATCGACCCCACCGTCCAGCTGCGCAACGAACTCAGTAGCGCCCGCTGCCTCGAGTGCCTGGGCAACGGATTCGGCGCTAGCATCGGCAATGCCAATCGCCACATTGTTGTACACCGTGTCGTTCAACAGCAGGTTGTCCTGGGAGACATAGCCTATGCACTGCCGCCATTGTCTGAGATTCAATTCCGACAACGGCACATCATCGATTAGTAACTGACCCTGATCGGCTTCGACAAATCCCAAAATGAGATCGGCAATGCTGGATTTGCCAGTGCCAGAGGCGCCGACCAAGCAGGTGAGTTGGTTAACTGGAATCGAGAGAGACAAGCGTTCGAGGACAACCTTGTCCTTAAAGGTCAAGTGGATGTTGGACAGCTGAATTTGCCGTTGCAGGGAGGGCGCTTTGTGCCCGCCGAGAGTCTCGCGCTTGGCGCTGGCTTGATCGATGGATTCAACAATTGACCAGTATGCGGTTTCGGTTGTGGTCATGTGCTGGAAGTTGCGTTGTAGCTTGCCCATGCGCCGCATCATGCGGTTCAAAATGACCACTAGGAACAACACTGATGCAACCTCGAAAGAGAACACCACCAGTGCCACGTAGATGCCAACTCCTAACACTGCCATGTTCAGGGTTTCTGGTGCGCTCAGCAAAGACGCTTTGCCCAGCGCTTCTTTCTTCAGCGCTTTGCGCAGCCCATCGGTATCGCTGGCCAACAGCTCCTCGGTTGCGCTAGAGCGACCCATCGCTTTGATGGCTTTGACGGACTGCAAAACGTCGGTCAGAGACGACAGCAGCGACCGATTGAGCAGTGTCTGGCGCGCGCCTGCACGACGAGAAATCGCAACGAATTGATTGGCCACAGTGAAAACCAGCACTGCTGCGGCAAGACAGACGAGGGTCGCTTGCCATGAAACCAAGAGCGCAAGAATGGCGTATACCACCACCTCCACGAACACCGATAAAAATCGAACACCAAATACAAAAGCACTGCTCGCTCTCACCGCTTCGGTGGAAAGAGCATTGGCAAGGCGCCCACCAGGTTGTTCGGTGAAATACTCCCAGCGACTATCGGCAATGGCGCGTAGCAAGCGGATTCGGAGATCGGTGGTGATCTCGGCGGCAACGTAACCGATCCGTAGTTCGGCGGTAAAAATTAGAATGCTCTTAATGGCGATCGCCACCACCATAAAGCACAGCAGCAATCCAATGGAGGGGTCGATTCCCACCTTGTCCAAGGCGGTCACTACGTAGCTCTCTAGGTTCGTAGCATTAGCGTCTGCAGTGGACTCACCGCTAACCGCAAGGTTTAAGATCGGCACTAACATGGAGAAACCGATGCCGTCAGCGGCCCCGGCCACCATCAACAGCAACACCAGCACCAGACTATGCACCGGGTGTTGACGGACGAATTCCAGAAGAAGCTTCATAGTCGAATTACAGCACAGGGCTCATCTAGGGGTGTGGAAACCCTGTTGGCGGGTGGTGAACCTCGCAAAAATAGTGAAGTAGCCATCGATCAGATTGCCCGGCGAAGTATACCATCCAGATCTCAAGCGCTCGGCGGCGCCTAAGGCAGAAGCTGCGTTAGCGAGCAAATCGTGCTTTGAACAGGCGCCCTTTGATTTTGCTGTTCAGCTGCTTCACGGCGACGGCTGCGCTGTCGTGGGCTACGGCAACGAAAGCTACATTGTCAAAGAGCTCAATACGGCCAACGTTGGATCCGGGAACTCTGCCACCTGCGGTGATGGCCCCCAGTAGATCGCCAGCTCGCAGTTTGTTCTTGCGGCCACCATTGACTTCGATGGTTCGCATGGTCGCTTGCAGGTGGGGTGCCGCCTGAGCAGGTTCGGCCTTGCCTGCAAACGCTATCTCTTCTAGTCCAGGCTCTCGTTCCAACAAGCTAGACAAGCGAGATTCTTCTCGGGCAGCGACCAGGGAGACCGCTGTGCCCGATTGCCCCGCACGTCCAGTTCTGCCGATTCGATGCACATAAACTTCTGGTTGCATTGGTAACTCGTAGTTAAAAACAGCGTCCAGGGATTGGATGTCCAACCCCCGGGCTGCAACATCCGTCGCAACCAATACCGTAGCGCTGTGATTGTGCAGACGTACCAGTGCCAGAGAACGCTCGGATTGCTCCATGTCACCGTGCAACGCCACGGCACTAATTTGTTTGTCGATGAGGTATGTACTGACTGCGGCACAATCCACTTTGGTGTTGCAGAACACGAGATTCAGCGAGCCGCCCCAGGTGTTTAAGGCCCGCACTAGATCACTCATTCGGCTGTGGCGAGCTGTTCGCAGCCAATGCTGCGCCACCTGAATGGGGGCTTGGGTTTCGGTGACGTCTACCAGTTCCGGTTTGCGCTGCACTCTCGCGCTCATCTGGGCGATGGAGTCTGGGTAGGTGGCAGAGAACAACAGGCTCTGACGATCAGCAGGCAGAAACTCCAAAATGGCATCGATCTCTTCGCTAAAGCCCATGTCCAGCATTCGATCGGCTTCGTCGAGTACCAGAGTCTGCAAGCCATTAAAGCGCACAGTCTTTTGCCGCAGGTGCTTGAGTACTCGGCCCGGGGTGCCAACAACGACGTGTGCGCTGTGTTTTAGCGAGCCGATCTGCGGGCCGATGGGAGTGCCGCCGCACAAGGTCAACACTTTAACGTTGCCGATCTGTTTGGCGAGCTGGCGCAAATGGCCTGACACTTGATCTGCCAGCTCTCGGGTAGGGCACAGCACCAGCGCCTGGACTCTGAAGGATTGGGGTTCGAGTCGCTGCAACAGGCTGAGCCCGAAGGCGATGGTCTTGCCGCTGCCAGTACGCGCCCGTGCGATGACGTCTTTTTGTGCCAGCAATGGCGGTAGCGCACGGCTCTGAATCGGCGTCATGCTGACGATGCCGAGGTCAGTTAAGCTTTGCAGCAGCGTTTTTCGTAGCGGCAGGCTATGAAAAGGCTGGTCACTAGCGTTGTCTTGCGGATGGCTCATCGGCTACCGTGGTGCGAGCCGATCGAATGACGCGGCGGAACAGCGCATTGTAGCCTTTCAGTTAGCCGCTGCGGTCTTTGCGATACAAAGGTAAAATCGAAGAGAAAATCTGGGAGATGAAGATGGCCAGGATTCGGCTACTAGAAGATGCGGAGCTCGGGGACGCGGCTCGAGCGCAGGTGCAGAAAGTCGAAGCCGCAGGCGCTGATGCATCAGTGTTGCGCGGACTTGCGCACCGGCAAGACATGTTCGATCACTACAATCAGTTCTATTACCCAACTCACCAGGGTGGGATCGTCGAACCAGACCTCAAAGAACTGGTGCGCTTGAAAATCGCCCGCCTCAACGATTGCTTTACGTGACTCAATGCTCGGTTTCCATCGGCGATGGAACACGGCCTGACGGAAGACAAGATCGCAGGGTTGGACGCCGAAGCGGCGGCGTTTTCCCCAAGAGAAAAATTGGCCATCGACTATGCGCAGAAGCTTGCTGAGGACCATCACCGCATCGACGATGCTTTTTTCGAACGTCTGCGCGAGGAGTTCAGCGATCCAGAGATTGTCGAGCTGGGCATGATGATCGGTCAGTACATCGGCTTCGGCCGGTTGCTGAAAGTGCTAGATCTGGAGCCAAAGTTCTGCCCAACGGACGAGCCGCCCGCAAGCTGACCTCGAGTCAGGCCAACTAGCCCTCATATCGTCCTAGAAAATGGTCGAATCGCCGTCATTAACCTTCACATTGTAAAGATGTATGTATATATTTACAGAAGTACAGCAACTGGCATATACCGACGGGCAGCAGGGAGAAGAGGACGGATGAGCATAATTACACTGGCCACCACCAAAGGAGGGGCGGGCAAGACCACGGTCGCACAAATGATCATTGGCGCGGTGGGCAACGAGGGCTATTCCGTGGGGGTGGTCGATTGTGACCCCAACGGCACGCTGTCGAGCTGGGTGCGAGAGTGCACAAAGCTGGACATCGATTGTCGGCATGTTGCCGACGATACTCAGATCGTCACCGAAGCTCGCAAGCTCGAGCGCAAGAACGA
>JBPCXR010000279.1:0-2812 GCA_051027215.1 Pseudomonadales bacterium
CATTGGTGTAGCGGGGCGCCGGGACGCACTAGCGTGGCGTCCCTCACGAACTTCGGTTCGCACCGCTACACCATAATCAAACACGCTCTAGGAAAATTTATTTCACAGACAACTATGACCAAAACAAATACCCAATTCGTGCAACCCGCATCGGTAACCGGAAATTTCGTTCAGATTCAGGGTGAAGACTTCTATCAGATTCTGAACTTTGATGAGATGCCTCCGTTTCTGATGAGCATCGTCAGTCCCAGCGATCATTGGATGTATGTTTCTTCCACGGGCGGGCTCACGGCTGGGCGCGTTTGTGCCGAGAACTGTCTGTTTCCGTACCGAACCGTTGACCAGTTGCACGATAGCTACCGGCATACTGGGCCGCTGACATTGGTGCGGTACCACGACGAAGCTGGCAATCTGGGCATTTGGCATCCCTTCACCAACGGCTCGTCGGGCGTCTCCAGCGGATCGCGTCGCTTGCTGAAGCACGTGGCTGGGGATCAGGTCATTTTTGAAGAGGAAAACGAGGCCTTGGGGCTGGTCTTCCGATACAGCTGGAGGACAAGTAACGAGTTTGGCTTTGTGCGCACCTCCAGTCTGGAGAATGTCGGCACGGAGCTGGCGGAAATCGAAGTTTTCGACGGGCTGCAAAATATCTGTCCCAGCGGCGTTCCGCTCTCGACTTATCAGCAAGCAAGCTGTCTGGTAGATGCCTACAAACACAACGAAGTGGATGCTTCGACGGGCCTGGGGATCTACAGCCTGACGTCACTCATTCTCGACCGGGCCGAGGCTGCCGAATCGCTGCAAGCTACGACCGTGTGGTGTCTGGGGCTGGAAGACCATTGTGTTGCGATCTCTCCGGAAAGTCTGCAATCGTTTACCCACGGCGAAACACTTCAAAACGAAACTGAAGGCTGTGGCCGCCGAGGAAACTATTTCGTGTCGTCGACCGTCCGCCTGGCAGCTGGGCAAACTCAGTCATGGCATTTGGTGGCGGATGTTAATCGATCTCACTCCCAACTAGCGCACGTTCGCAAGCAGCTGTTGGATGGTTCGCTGATGACAGCCACCTTGGAGCAGAGCATTGAGACCGATCACAAGGACCTGTTGCTGAATATTGGCAGCGCAGATGGCTTGCAAGCGACCGGTAGCCCGATTGCGACTGCTCATCACTTTGCCAACGTGTTGTTCAACAACATGCGCGGTGGAGTCTCGGCCGAGAACTATTGGGTAGAGTCACGTGATTTCATCCAATTCATTAACGTCAGAAATCGGACGATCGCGGCGAGCGAGCAGACCTTTCTCCGCGCGCTGCCAGAACGGCTTACCTATACCGACTTTTTGAAGCTAGCCGAAAAACAAAACAATGCGGACTTGGTACGACTGGCCCATGAATACTTGCCATTGACCTTTGGCAGGCGCCACGGTGATCCGAGTCGGCCGTGGAACGCCTTTGAAATCACAGTGCGGCATGATGATGGCTCGAAGATCTACAATTATCAGGGAAATTGGCGAGATATCTTTCAAAACTGGGAAGCGCTGTGCATGAGCTTTCCTGTTTACCTGCCCAGTATCGTGGCAAAGTTTGTCAACGCCTCGACCATTGACGGATTCAATCCTTATCGCATCACGACCGCGGGCATCGACTGGGAAGTTCCCGAGCCCGAGGATCCCTGGAGCAACATCGGTTACTGGGGAGATCATCAGATCATCTATCTGACCAAGTTATTGGAAGCGATGATCGACTTCTTTCCGGGCAAATTGGACACCCTGCTGGAACAACAGGCGTTCTGCTATGCCAATGTTCCTTATCGGATCAAGGCGTTCGACGAGATCGCGGCTCACAGCAGCGAGACTATCGACTTCGATCAATTCACTGCTAAGGAAATCGACCGCCGCGTGGATGAATTCGGCACCGACGGGAAACTGGTCTTGGGCTCCCACGGAGAGGTTTACACCGCCAATTTGATCGAGAAGCTGCTGGTTCCTATACTCGCGAAGCTTTCGAACTTTGTCATCGATGGTGGCATTTGGCTCAATACTCAGCGACCGGAATGGAACGATGCGAACAACGCGTTGGTCGGTTCGGGGCTGTCGATGGTGACGGTGTGTTATCTGCGGAGACACCTGAATACCATCTTGGAAATACTAAAAGAGCATCCCGACAAGCGGTTCGCAGTGTCGGTCGAGGTCGAGCAATGGTTTCGCGGCGTCCGCAATTCTTTGCAGGAAAACCGCTCCGTACTTCATCAAACCACGATCTCCGATCAGGATCGCGGCCGGGTTTTGGGCGAACTCGGACGAGCGTTTTCCGACTATCGACTCAAGGTGTATGACGACGGATTCTCCGGCAAGCATACCATCGCCAGCACCGAACTCGTGGAATTCCTGCGATTGGCTGCCGACTTTCTCGATCATTCGATTCGTGCGAACCGTCGTGAGGACGGCCTTTATCATGCGTACAATTTGTTGGAATTCGAAGCTGCGGATGGCGCTGCCAAGATCAGCAATCTCTACGAGATGCTCGAGGGCCAGGTTGCCGTGTTGAGTAGCGGTGCGTTGGATGTCGGCCAGGCAGCCGAGCTCGTCAACGCGATGTTTGACAGCAAGTTGTATCGCCCAGATCAACGTAGTTTCATGCTCTACCCAGATCGAAAACTTGCTGGTTTCTTGCAGCGCAATCAAATTGCCCAAGAGCACCTCCATGCCGTGCAGCTATTGGCGAAACTCATTGAGTCTGGCGACGAGTCGATCGCCGTGCAGGATGAGTTTGGAGACTACCATTTTCACCATGCGATCCAAAGACAGGCAGATC
>JBPCXR010000280.1:0-7235 GCA_051027215.1 Pseudomonadales bacterium
CCGTTGATCCGAAACTCCTGGGAAAGCTGCTCAGCATCCGTCGTCAGATAGAAGTTAAAGAAATTTATCGGCGAGGCATCAGAATCTTCGATGTAATCTCGCTCTACCGAGGAAAAATCGGTAATCGACGTGAAGGTGAAATTCTCAAAGTCCCACTTTATGGTCGCCGATGCACCATAAGTATCGAGCTCATTAAAGCCGGGTGAGTCAAAGTCCCCAGCGTACACATCGTTGTCGGTATCGACATAGCCATTGAGCACGGGATTCGGTTGTCCGGGGGTCAATTGACCGCTGATCAGCGAGCTAACGTTCTCGAAGAACCCAGTATCGATGTCCTGCTTTGAGCCTCGAAGGTTCAGGAGAATTTCGCCGTTGTCGCTCGGAGTGAAAAGCAGCTGTAGGCGGGCGGCTTGATCGTTGGCATCGTTTAGGTCCTTGCCCGTAAAGCGGTTTTTGATGTAGCCATCACTTTCGTTGGTCGAGATGGAGAGCCGAGCTGCCAAGTTATCGGTGATACCACCGCCAATTGCACCTTCAAACTTGATTTGGCTCCATTCACCGGCCGTGAGTTGCGCATAGCCATTGAGCTCATCGCTGGGCTTGCGCGACACATAGTGCGCAAGACCGCCAGTCGCATTGCGGCCATAGAGCGTGCCCTGGGGGCCCCGCAATATCTCGACCCGGTCCATGTCGAACAACATAAAGCCCGCACCAGACATCTGACTGATATAGACCTCGTCCATGTACACGGCCACCGGGCTTTCGACGTTGGTGGTGAAGTCACTGTTCGCCACGCCACGAATGGCAATCGCGTAGTTGGCTTCACCATTGGGCTGAATAGTGCTCACGCCCGGCGCCATGGCAGTCACCTGCTGCGCGTTGGTGAAGCCCAACGCCCGCATCTGCTCCCCGCTTACCGCAGAGATGGCAATGCCTACATCTTGAATGTTCTGTTCACGCTTTTGCGCAGTAACCACAATCTCCTCAATTACCGCGCCATAAGCGGCTGGTGTGGTGCCCAGCAGTAACAACGCAAACGCCCATAGTACCCAGTTTCGCGCAGGGGTAGATTGGCTCATGGTCAGTCCCTCTCTCTATGTCCCTTGAGTGTTGAACTCAGTTTTCCGCCCCGTTTACCAGGGCAATACAGTGCTCTACCAGCCGTGCTTTAACGGCGGGCAATCGACTTCGGTGGGTGCGGTCGTGCCCCACGAACATGGTATGGCCTTCAATCGAACATTGAATAATCAATGCCAGATCTTCAATTTGCTGCTGCGGCAAGTCTGTGCGCATAGCCGCAATGATCTCTTCCATCACGCCGCGGTATTCGGCATACAGTGCAGCCATATGCGCCTTGGCTTGCTCATCACGGTTCGCTAGCACCCACAGCTCGGGAAAAAAGTGCGTGGTTTCGTAGGTGGCTAGATCTTCAATAACGTACTCTAAAACAGCACGCAATTGTTGCTCGGCATTGGTACCCGCGGCTTCTCGAAATTCTGCAAAGCGGATGAGGTAAGGTTCGATCACATAGCGCATCAAATCGCTAAGCAGTGCATCCTTATTCGGGTAGTAATAGGTTAGGTTGCCGACCGAGATGCCGACTTCGCGGGCGAGGCGGCGCATGCTAAACGCCGCCATACCTTCTTCGATAAACAGCTGTTTTGCGGCCGCAAGAATGTTGGCCAGGCGTTCCCGGCCAGTGTTGTAACTCGCACGGCCTTGGGTCAGCTCATCGGCCGCGGAACCAGCGCCTTTGGCGCCCGCCGTCGCAACAGGTTGAGCCGAATCAGGCATAGGTGGAACGCTCGGTAGCAGCGGGATTGCTAATTTAGGTCAAGTGTACTATCTTCGCAAGGGTTTCATGTACATCAGGATGGGGATCGTCATGAACCAATCTACAGAGGCTACGACATTTAGCCGGCGGTGCATCAGGCGCAGGTTTGCGTTTAGCCTATTGGCAGCACTCATATTCGCACCACTTGGTTATGCCGAGTTTGTGCCGGAAGCCATGGGCAACGTTCGCACGCTTCCCAAGATTTACCCAGACCACTGGTTAATGGTGCACGACGCCTCCTTCTTTCACATGTCAGAGGGCGAGGTTGTGGTCGTTGATCCACTCGCAGAGACCGTCGGCGAACAGTACAAAGGCATGATCACCGCGAGCCTGATCGCCGACTACGCCTTCAGCAAAGGTCGTAATGAACATTACGTCGCCGAAACCTTCTACAGTCGCGGCGGTCGTGGCGGTGAACGCACAGACGTAGTAACCATCTACGATACCGAGAATCTGGCGGTACAAGACGAAATCGTGATTCCGCCGAAACGCCTAAGTGGTATGCCAAAAACCATCGACGCAGCCTTAGTCGCCGACGATCGTTTTCTGCTCATCTACAATTTCACCCCCTCACAAAGCGTCAGCGTCGTAGACCTAGAGCAGAGAAAATTTGTTGGGGAAGTATCCACTGCTGGCTGCGGTTTCGTTATTCCCACGGCGAAGCG
This sequence comes from Pseudomonadales bacterium, assembly GCA_051027215.1. Classification (GTDB taxonomy): domain Bacteria; phylum Pseudomonadota; class Gammaproteobacteria; order Pseudomonadales; family Azotimanducaceae; genus CALHVX01. The sequence goes on from JBPCXR010000280.1 coordinate 2,500, forward strand.
CAGCTTCTCGTCGATCTGTGCAGACGGTGCACTGTTGACCACACACCTGGATAAAGACGGTCAAGCCAGCGGCTCCGAACGTAGCAATTCGTTTTTTGACGCCGAAACCGATCCGGTGTTCGAAGCCATGGCTCGTGTTGGCCCCATGGCCTACTTCCCCACCTTCAAAGGACAAGTACTGCCGCTGGACCTAGGTGGCAAGCAGCCGCGCGCCAAAAAAATGTGGTGGCTAACGGAAAAAGACCAACGAGACTGGCGCCCCGGCGGAATGAATCCGGTTGCGACAGATGCCGAAAACCACGGCTACTTCCTGATGCACCCAGAAGGCACGGAGGGGACTCACAAAAACGGCGGTAGCGAAGTTTGGGTGTACAACCTCGCCAAGCAGAAACGGCTGGCACGATTGCCGCTACAGAATTGGGGTCTGTCGATTAGCACAACCGGTAGCGGTAAGCAGCGTTTGCTAATCGTTACTAATGCGGAAATGCAGGTGGATGTTTACCAATTGCCCAGCGGTGATTACCTACGCAGCCTGGCAGTCGAAACAGCCACGCCTTTCCTCACCTATGGCGCCCAGTAGTTGGCTATGCTGAGCACGTTGTACATTGGCGGCTGCTGGCTACTTGCCGGCGTCTTTGCCGGTGCCCTAGCGCACAAGCTGCGTCATCGGCTGCGCTATCGCGCAGCGCTAGCGGCGTATCGCCTGGTACCAAAACCTGCGGTCGCTTTCATCGCCACCTTGTTGACGGCACTTGAGCTCACGATCGTGGCGCTGCTGTTACTTTTACAACCTTTGGGTACGCTATTAGCAGCAGTGGTGCTGAGTCTTTATGCTGGCGCAATCGCCATAAACCTTTTACGGGGGCACCGACAGATCGATTGTGGCTGCGGCGACGAACCCACCCCGCTTAGCGGCTGGCTACTGCTGCGCAATGGCGTGCTAATCGTCCTCGCACTCTGGCTCAGTTGGCCGGGAGCAGGTCTAGTGCAAGGGTTCGCGCTCGCGTTACCGAACATTCTTCTGGCCCTGGCATTCTGCGGCGTGAGCCTAGGCATCTACGCCAGCGTTAATCAACTGCTGGCCAATCGTGGACGCTACGAACGGCTTTGGCTAGCGGCTGACGCTGACAGCAGCGTTGCAATAACCGGATTCCGTGAATGAACGAACTACTCATTGCCGCCGTGATTATCCTTTGGATTCTGGTGTTGGTGCTTGCCGCCGTGGTTTTCGCGCTGACCCGCCAAGTAGGTATTCTTTACGAGCGAGTCGCACCGGCCGGTGCACTTATGGTCAACCAACAGCTGAAGGCTGGCGACCCTGCGCCGACCATCACCATCGAAACGCTAACCGGTGCAAAACGCACGTTGGGGCAAACTACCAGCACAGCTCAGCTGCTGTTTTTTCTCGCTCCAGATTGCCCCATCTGCAAAAGCCTGCTTCCCATATTGAAGTCGCTGCAACGTGCCGAACACGGCGTTGAGATCCTGCTACTCAGCGACGGCGAAGACACCCAGCCACATCGCGATATGGTCGCAGCAGAATCACTGGAACAGTTCGACTACGGACTCTCGGAACTTGCTGGGCGCCAATACGGCGTCAGCAAACTGCCCTACGCTGTACTAATCGATGGGCAGAATCGCATTGCATCGCTTGGAATCGTCAATTCTCGAGAACATCTCGAAAGTCTATTCGAGGCACAGCGCTTAGGCGTTGCTTCGATACAAGACTATTTGGGCAGCAAACAAACGCCCGAGCCTCTGTTTCACGATGCTACCGCGCCAGCCACCGATCAACGAGGCCACTAACCATGCAGCGCCAAAATCAGGAGAAACCGTTATTTGATCGTGCTACCGAAGCTTTGACCAGAGCGGTCGCCAAGCGCACTTCACGGCGCGGCTGGCTCGGATTGCTCGGCGGTACCGTCGTCGGCGCAGCTTCCGTCCCACTGTTACCCGTGGCCAGGGCAGCCGAACCGACACAGCCGCAGCGCGCCCAGATTCCGGAGAGTGGCGATGCGCAGTCCTGTGACTACTGGCGCTACTGCGCTATCGATGGGTTCCTCTGCAGTTGCTGCGGCGGTAGCGTAAATACTTGCCCGCCAGGCACAGAAATGTCGCCAATCACCTGGATCGGCACCTGTGAAAACCCGCTTGATGGTAAAAAGTACGTGATTTCTTACAACGATTGCTGCGGCAAGTCTGGTTGCGGCAACTGCCTGTGCAACCGCAATGAAGGCGATCGACCCATGTACAATCCACCCAAGAGCAATGACCTAAATTGGTGTCTAGGTACTCAGAGCATTATCTACAATTGCTCAACCGCCATCGTCATTGGCTTGGCAGTGGAATGATCCAGCGGGGCCTGTATTCCCATGGCCTGTTACTCAGTGTGCTCTGGGTTGCTATCGCAGCGACCGCAACTGCCGAGACTTTTCCTGGGGTTGAAAACGCCCAGCGCGCTCGAGTGAACTACATGCTCAACTGCCAAGGCTGTCATGGTGCCCACGGCACCGCAGCGGCGGGCGCCGACGTCCCAGCTATGCAAAACTACGTGGGGCATTTTCTCGGTGTCGAAGGCGGCCGCGCGTTCATCGTGCAGGTGCCGGGCTCAGCGAACGCCGCACTTAGCGATGCTGCTTTGGCAGAACTCTTGAACTGGATGTTGCCAACGCTCTCTGGGCCACAGCTTCCCATAGACTTTCGCCCCTATAGCAAAGCCGAAGTTGCCGAGCTGCGAGCCTCACCGCTCAAGAACGTTGCACAGGAACGAGCCAGACTCGTGCAATTGATCGAAGCGCCTAGCCGCTAACGGGTGTACTATTCTTCCACATTGCGAGCTTATGAAAGGGGACATCAGCATGCTTAAGCGGATTGGCGCAGCTCGAGGGCTTGGGTGTGTGACTGCCCTGTTGATTTCCCTGATCGCGATGACATCGAGCGCCGACAACCACGCCATAGACAACACATTTACGGAGCCCTTGCCAGCTGAACCAATCCCGGCCGTTGAAAAGCTACGTACACCCTACCCGCTCAGTTACGCAATCGTTCATGACTTTGCCTTCGGCAGTCTGATCGACAGCAGTTTTTCCCTCGTCGATACCAAGCGTCGCACATTCAAAGGCATGCTCTCTGCAGGTAACTTCGCCACGCTCGATCTGTCCATGCAACGCCAAGAGTTCTACGTCGGTGAAACCTATTTCAGTCGGGGCACACGAGGCGAGCGCAGCGACTTGGTAACGGTCTACGACATGCAGAACCTTGATCGAATCGCAGAGATCGAGCTGCCGAAGAAACGCGCTGGCATCGTCGTCAACAAGGGCGCCACGGCTATCAGCGCAAGCGAGCGCTTCATGCTGGTCTTCAACTTGAATCCTGGCACATCGGTGAGCGTGGTGGACTTAGAGAGCCGATCCTTCGTGGGTGAGGTCGCGACCCATGGTTGCGCCTTGGTGTACCCAACTCGCGAGCACGATTTCTTCATGCTCTGCGGAGATGGATCTCTACTCTCGATACAGTTAGATGACAAAGGTGCAGAGCGCTCGCGCAAACGCAGCAAAAAGTTCATCGACATCGACCAAGATCCGCTATCAGAGAAGTCCAGCAAGGTCGGCGAGCAGTGGCATTTCGTCAGCTTCCTCGGCGACGTGCAACCTATCAGCTACAACCGTCGCGGGGTACAAATCGATCGTCGCTGGTCGTTAACGAACGACGCCGAGCGTGCGGCGAACTGGCGACCGGCCGGTTGGCATTGGACTGCGGGTCACCCTAGCGAGCGTCTATGGGTGGGCATGACGCCTGATGGCTACGACGGCAGTCACAAAGATCCGGCAAAAGAAGTTTGGTTATTCGACACAAAGAAAAAGCAGCGGCTGGCGCAGTTCGAGCTCAAGACCCCTGCGCTCAGCATCGATGTGACCCTTGAGGCGGATCCACGGCTCCTGGTCGTAAACGCCGAAGGCGCGCTAGACGTGTACGATGCTAAATCCGGAGAGTATCTCCGCAGCATCTATGATCTGGGTGCGTCGCCATACCAAGTTCACCGGATGCAGTAGGGAGAAGCGTCATGCAATGGCTCGATCAACTCACCCAGAACAGCGCTCGGCGTATAGCTCAGCGCAGCTCCAGACGCGGCTTCTTTGGACGACTAGGCGGAGCCATGCTGGGAATCGCCAGCCTGCCGCTTTTGCCGGTGGCACGAGCAAGCAGCGGCGCTGAACCCTCGCGGGTCCCACCACAGGACACAGGGAACGCCCAAGATCCGGGGGATCCTACCCAATGCGACTATTGGCGCTACTGCGCCATCGACGGCTACTTGTGCAGCTGCTGCGGGGGCACCCACAATACCTGCCCACCTGGTACAGAGATGTCGCCGCTGACCTGGATCGGGACTTGCCGAAATCCAGCCGATGGCCGCAATTATGTGGTTTCCTACAACGATTGCTGTGGCAAGAGCGATTGCGGTCGCTGCCTTTGCAATCGTAATGAAGGCGATAAGCCGGTGTATCGACCCCAAGCCAACAACGACATCGATTGGTGCATAGGTACCAGCACAAACGTTTACAACTGTTCGACCGCGGTGCTGTTGGGCGTCGCTGAAGGCTGATTACCCAAACCTTACAGCCGCGTTAAGACCCGCACACAGGGCAATGCCCGGGGCGGAGCGATGGCATTGATGCCATTGACCTAGTCCTATTGTTGCCGATGATCCCCTGGAAAAGCAGGTCAGCACTGTAGGC
>JBPCXR010000281.1:0-2966 GCA_051027215.1 Pseudomonadales bacterium
TGATTGAGAAAGGCTCGATACGGTTGAGAATTCTGTGGCAAGGCTTTACTCCAGGCGTCCTGGACGTTGAATTTCTCGCCACCGTTTCCATGGCGAGATCACTTTTGCCGACGCAAATTCGGACTCGACAAATAGTCGAGAAACTGAGGTCGCACCATCTGCAGATTTGATTTCATACATAAAACTTCAATCAAATTTACCTGAAACACCTTACGATATGTCCATTGTCATCGCCTATATTTTCCTGGCTTAGGAATAGGTTTGGCGGGCAATGAAAATGGCGATTGCGAACGCGAGTTTCGGTCGGAGGGGATTGGCCGATGACATGCCCTCGCGATCGGGCTCACCGTGCTTGGAAAGTCCGATACAGCTGCAGTTGCACCCTAATGGTGAGATCTTCAGGATTGAGCGAACCTGGTGGGATGCTGCGCGCGCTCTCATGCTGGTGTTGATTGGCGCCACGATATTCAAGATCGACAGTCCAGACATCATTCTTGTTGTTGCATCTATCTTGATGATGGGCGGCGGCCTTCTAATGATATTTGACCATCTTTTCGGCAAGCCGAGATTGGTCGTCGATGGAGAAGGTTTCCACAGCGAGTGCCTCTTGCTTACGCGAACGATGCGTTGGGAGGATATTCACACATTTGAGGTTACGACCGCCTACTGGAGAATGATGGTCAACGCCAAATCACTCAAAGTAGAAGGTTCGACATCAAACACCTATGTTCATGTTCCCAACGTCGCGTTCAAACTTAGTTCGCTTGCCTTTGTTCGTGAGTTGCTGAAACGCCGCCCCGATATGACCGAGGCGATACTTGACGTCATGAAGCGGCTTGGTGCGAAAAAGCAGATTCAGCAGCTGTTGTTGCTCGACAAGTCTGTTGGCGTGTCCCCAGGATCTCACGACCAAATTGATTGGCTTAGGTAATCTCTGCAGCATGGCAATGTTACCATTGGCTAAGCGGGCGCTCAGGGTCAACTGCGGCTAAGTCGCTGACGAGCCGAATGCTTCCGCTTATGCCTCAACTTCGAGCCTGATCTGCTCGAGTGGGCGACTTCAGGCATGGGCCATGCTGTGACATCGCCCATTCGTGTAATCCGTACCGGAGCATTTCACGGCAGATCATTCTCCAGCAGCGGACTGGATGCGCTCAGATTGGTGCTTTCCGGGTCGGGCCAAGCGGTTATCACCGCATTCACTGACGCGGCTGGCTACCTCAACAAATCAAAGAAGCGGCGCAACTGAGCCTGGAATTCCGTCGCAGGCCCGTCGCGCAGATAGGCACGCGCAAGGTGGTCTAGTTGCGGCGCGTCGGTCGCCAGCGTCTCGACGGCCACCCACCTATCCCAGTCCTGGGCCGGTTCCCACTCCGGTTCATCGATCCGGCAGTTGGGTAGTCGCCAGTGAAAAGTTGGCCTCGGAGAGTTCTTAATACCAGGCAGCGCTGCCTCGACGCGTGCCCTGTCGATGACCGCGAAGATCGGAAGCAGATCGAGTTCCATGTTTCGCGTCGGGTTAAACCGCATGTAGTCATCCATAAAGGTCTGCAAGTCAGGCTCGTACTCAGGCGAAAGGGCATGCCTCTTGTAGGCTTCCGGGAAGGGCTGGATGTAGTGCTGTAGCTGGCGGACTAGGGCGAGCCGGCTTTCCCGCCGAAGCCAGAAATCGAGCAGCAGATAGGCGCGCGTGACAGCAAGCAGATGGTCTACGCTGAGTGCTGCAACCTCAACGTTGAGATGCATGCCAAAACCCGAGAAAGCTGAGTGTGCGGTTCCAAGAGCGCCGGCATCCGCCAACGAAGCACTGAGTGGGCGTAGAACACTGAGTTCTTTATAAGGAATGGGCGGGCACACGACCTCAACTGGAAAAACGCCGCTCAGCATCGCACCAGCGGCTTGGCTGATGCCCTTGGCCACGTCTTTGCGGATGTCTTCAGGTAGATCGCTTGCGAAGGCGGATACGAAGTCAGGATGAGCCCAGCGAGTGTCGAGTTCGATGACAAAGCGCCCATAGGTAGTTGAGACCTCGTAGCGGAATGGATCCAACTGCACCGGTTCCACGCCAAATTCACGCGCAACAACCCCGGCAGCTTTTGCCGGTAAAAGACCCCCAAACTCAACCTCTACCCCGACTTTTCGGGTTTCGCCCTGAGCATTGTTCGGTTTTGGCAGATCGGCTATGGCGGGGTTCAGAACCATGGGTGCTCCTTGGGTGGCGTGGCCAGTCACTCAATTGTTCGGCTGGGCTGAAATTGACCGCCGACGCAGCCTCTACTCCGTAGTACGCACACGGGGCAGGACACAAGCCCACGGGACCTCCAGAAGATAGATCACTGTTCGCTTTGGCAAACGCTGTCGGTCTCAGGTGTGTGTGGGTCAACAGACCGGGGCACATCTTCGGTCGTGTTGGCAGAGGTGCCGAAGCATCAGGGCCGGATTACGAGGTGGATAGCCTCGCTGCCGTTGTGGCTATGTTGCAAGGTAGCTAAGGACCGCTGTGGGTCACAAGTGAGCTTGGCGTCGCGTCGGAAACCGTCAGCAGCACCTTCATAAGCTGCCGAAACCGGGTTCGCCAGCAAATGGCCACGAAGTAACAAGACGCATACTCCTCACCGCCAAGACAAAACTTGACCGGGACGCGGATTGCTATCGAGCTAACTGGTCAGTTTGGACGGTATTGGCTCGATACTCTAGGTTTAGGCGTCTGAGCCCAGGGAGGATAAAATGTCTAAGCTCAACCTCAGCGCGGATGAAGTTCTGACAACGACACGGGCGGTTCGCAAACGACTTGATCTGACACGCCCAGTGGAAATGTCGGTCATCAGGGAATGCGTCGAAATCGCACTACAGGCCCCGGTTGGCTCCAACGCCAGACCACGATTTCGGTTCGTGGTTGTAACCGATCCAGAGAAGCGGACCGCAATCGCTGAAGTCTATCGGCGGTTCTACGTTGACTACGTGCG
>JBPCXR010000282.1:0-7549 GCA_051027215.1 Pseudomonadales bacterium
GTCCCCCTCTTTGACGGATTGCCTGATGGCACGGTCATAGGCGTTGTGCCTTGCCCGGTCCGCGAACATTCGTCCAAACATTTCTAAGGAATAGATGGCCATGTCTGCGCCCAGTTCAAGTGTGTTGTGATAGAGTTTTGCATTGCGAATAATAGAGCATTGACGGCGTCTTATGTTACCGCTGGGCACACGCGCCCCCCCTGTGGCGCAACGTATTTGGTGGATACTATTAGAGCTGGCTCGGGATCGAATAGATTCATCAGCTCTATTGCAGGTCATGGGTTCGAATCCGGATGAGTTGGTACAGTCTGCGATCTCGCAGGGCGTAGGTTCTGCGCTTCTGGATGCTCTGTTGGCGAACAAGATGGCAGTTCCAGAGACGTTGCGTCGGTATGACGAAAACGCGCGTTTCGCAAGGGCGTCCTCCACAGCTGTACTGTCAGTCTTGGAGGAGGTGTTTTCAAAAGCGGACATACCGTGGGTCGCGCTCAAGGGCGTTGTTGTTGGCGCGCTCTACCGTAATCCGCAGTTGCGATCTTTTGCAGACATAGACGTCCTGATTCGCGGATGTGACATGGGTTCCGCCATAGAGGCGATGGAAGGAGTTTCGATCAGGAACGTCAATAGAAACTGGGGCAACTATCTGACCTATGGTATCGCCGAGACGCCGCTTTGGGCACCTGGAATCGCGATTGATCTGCATTGGCACGTGATTGGCTTGGCGAAGCAGCGAAATCGCACGAACATAGATATCGCTGGGATGATCTCCCGTCGCAAAAAAATCTCGATTGGATCCTGCAACGTGTGGACCTTAGATCCGGAAGACACGTTGCTGCATGTTTGTATTCACGCCGCTGGTAGTGGTGCTCGTCGGTTGCTTTGGCTAAAGGACGTCACAGAAATCGTGAATGCTGAAAAGCATGATTGGACTGAGCTCCTGACTCGAGCAAAACAAACAGGTCTCGGCGCGCAGATTGGTCAAGTCCTCGATAGGGCACGATGTTTGCTCGAAATCGATGTTCCGCTGTGGGTCTTGTCCGAGCTTACCAGTTCTTACCAACTACAGATCAGACGCTGGTTAGACAGCAGGGAACGTGGTCGAGGTCTCCCTGATCGATTCGCTCCAGGATTTCCTGTGCACATGAGCAAAGAAGGTATCCTGCCTTCAACTATCGCTGCGATTGAATCCGGCGTACACCGTTTTATTCCCGGACCTAGTTTTAATGTTGGCGATCCAGGAGGCCCTTTGTATTGGGACAACCCAAGTGGCGGGCCAGAGGCACGTAGCGCTTACCTCGATTATGCAGAGGAGGCCAGTCGGTTGCATGGTGAGTGACGGTTCGCGGTGGCACCGATGCGCAGTCCCAAGTTGAATAGAATCCTGCCGCCGATCAAAAGCTCGCGCATAGCGGATCCTTCTGCGTGCACCGTGCCCAGACTACCGGATCTCAGGCGTTGGATGAGGTTACGAATTGCGCTCAACCAATTCTAGACCTCCGCTCTCGCCTCCTGCAGCAGTTGATTCGATAGCGCGAGAAATGCAATCAACGCACCATCGGCGCTGATGCGTTCAGCGACAACAAGCTCAATGACTTCACTCTGCAAGCCTTGAATGGCGTTGACGGCTTTGGCGTTGTTGCCATCCTCCCCGCTGCTGTCTCTATGCACGAGCAATTGTTGAAAGAACCGATCTAGTCGATCTTTGCGACGCTGTTGCTGATAACGGCGCAGAGCCACCGTGGCGCTGGCGAGGGCAACCAGAGCGGTAAGCATGAACGCAAAAACTTCTGCATATCGTTCCAGGAAAGTTGGCTTGTATCGATCTGCGAAGCGCAGTGCACCGCGATGCAGCGGCAGAGCATGGGGGGATTGGCCGACGGCAGTGCTGTCATCTAGAGCAACGAACGGGTACTGCGCTGCCAACACGGGCTTTGCCTGATCTACCATGGCTGCGAGCTGGTATGCGGCTTCTTCGTCGAGCCCAGCGCGCACGACCAGTTGAGTGTTGGCCGCAAGTGTTGTGATGCGACGATTGTTTAGCTGTGGGTACAGCTGACTGGGTAGCTCCATGGTATGCAGGGTTGGATAGCGCAGCGCGATGCCAGTGGCCACGCCATCTGCTGCTGTAGCGGTGGAGTCACCGAGAGAGAATAGCGAAAAGTCCTGCAGTCTAGACAGGGCGTCAGAGTTGAGTATGCCGCCAAAAATGAACCAGACGTCCGGCGTCTTTGCTATGGGGTCCGGCAGCAAGCTTACTTGCGCCGAATCCAAGCCATAGTCGCTGGCAAGATTGGTGACCAGTTGTTCGCCTATGCTTCCCGGCCCGCCAGCCCAGATTGAGCCGCTGCGCAGTAGCGTCGGCAGGTCTGCAGCAGGCATGTCTTTGCGATACAGGATGTGCAGCACGCTAGGATAGAGATCCGCAATGAGCTGTACCTGCTCGATTGCAGTCGCAGGCGCCTCGATGAGTGCGGCATCCAGAGAGCCGTTCTGCAGGGCGCGGATGAGATCTGCCTGGCTCGTAAACTCCCGCACAACCACCGTTTCAGTTTCGGTTGCCACGGTTTCCAGCAGTTGTGCCAGCGTGGGTGCGGGTTCTTCAGGATGAACCCCCAAACTGAGCGCTTGAATATTGGTTGCGCACAGCAGACACAACAGCGCCAAACCGCTATTGGCTAGTCTGGGTTTGGCGCGTGCGCGAATTGCCGGAACCGTCATGGGGACAGTTCAACGAAATTCTGATCTGCGCGACTGCGGTGGTTCAAAGGATCTGAGTCCCAGACGGTACGGCCGTTGGTGAAGCCGTTGTGTTCAAACAACAGCAGTTCGCCGTTCTCAATTTTGTAGTTTGTATAGTTTGGGCAGGCGAGCTTACCGAATGACAGGGTCGCTGCGCACCAACCCTTGTAGACCGGAAGGTAGGCTTCTGGGTTTGACCTAAATCTCGCTCTGTTCTCGACGTTGGAGAATCGGTAGTCAGAGCCTTCGTGGCTAACCACAAGCTCTGGTAGGCCGGGCACCGGTCCGGATTCTGAGCGATAACTCACCAGGTCGTAGCCACCCACAGCCACGCCATCGGGTGCACAGTTCGGTGTCGGGCCTTCGGGATTGGCTAGCGCCAGCGCCGATGAGAGTGAGAGCAGTAAGAGGTAGCAGTGACGCATCTGAGCTGACCAAAATTCTAGGCGTGTGGCCTTTGGTCCTCGTAGTGGCAAATTTGTTCCGACAATCGTCATCTAGCGTACAGCCTCACCGAAGCATGAATATCTGAAGGTCTTTACATAAAATATTGCCCGAAATCGGGTATAAATATGTACTTTCAGGTTTAAATAGTGAGAATTCTCTGCATGTTCGACGCATTTGAGCCCGATGATGCCCTGATTCGCCATCTGAGCGCTGCCACGGCGCTTTCGCCCGTTGCTGCGCAGCGCTGTGTGCGAGAGGTGCTGGCGTACTACGACGAGCCCTTGGAGGCGTTCGTCGTGCGCCGGCATCAAGAGCTGCAACAAGATGGCCAACTAAAAAATCAGGCCATCTACCAGCAGATCGTTGCCGAAGCTTACGAGCGTCGATTCGCCATTGCTGCGCTGTCTCTACGGCAGGTGCGGCGCATGATTTACGGTTAATTCGATTGGAGTACGCCCATGTGCGGAATCGTTGCCTATGCAGGCCAGAACAACTCGGTACCCATCCTGATGGAGGGGCTGCATCAGCTTGAATACCGAGGCTACGACTCGGCGGGCTTAGCGCTGCAGCGCAGCGCTGGGCTGGAGTCTTTTAAACGGGAAGGCAAGGTGGCTACGCTGAAACGGGCTTTGCCAAAGCGGCTGAGCGCGAAAGTTGGCATTGGCCATACCCGCTGGGCGACTCATGGCGAACCCAGTGACAAAAACGCGCACCCCCATAGCGACAACGATGGCAAGGTGGCGCTGATTCACAATGGCATCATCGAAAACGCCCGAGAGTTGCGTGAACAGCTCGCCGCGCAAGGGCATGCCTTTATCTCAGAGACCGATACCGAAGTGCTCGCGGCATTGATCGCCTCTGAATACGAAGCGCTAACCGCGAAGCGCCGAAAGACGGCGCCAGACGCAGTGTTTGCCCAGGCGGTGACCGCTGCGTTGCGTGCGGTGACTGGTGCCTATGGCATCGCCGTTCTGCATGCCGATCATTCCGACTGCATTGTGGCTGCGCGTAATGGCAGCCCAGTCATTCTTGGCATTGGCGACAAGGAAATGTTTGTCGCATCAGATGCTGCAGCGCTCGTACGTCATACCCGACAGGTGATTTATCTGGATGATGGCGATGTGGCGCTGATACACGCCGGTGGGTATGAAGTGACCGATTTGCGTGATGTGCCGGGGAGTCGCGCGCAGACAACGCTTACCGTTTCTGCGACTGAGCTCAGCAAAGGCGAGTACGAGCACTTCACGCTAAAAGAAATTGAAGAACAGCCCGATGTTCTTGGCCGGGTGCTGCGCGGCCGCTTGGATGACCGGTTTGCGACTGCTGTATTAAACGGACTGAATTTGGAGCCACGCACCTTGTTGCAGTTCCGCCGCATCAAAATTCTGGGTTGTGGTTCCGCCTATATTTCCGGACGGATTGGGGCCAGCATGATCGAGCGCTTTGCCCGGATCCCCGTAGACGCAGAGCCGGCGGCAGAATTTCGTTACCGTAACCCCATCATCGAATCAGATACGCTCTACCTGGCCGTCAGCCAATCTGGAGAAACGTTCGACACACTATCCGCGGTACAGGAAATCAAGCGCAAAGGCGGCACGGTACGCGGTATCGTTAACGTCGTCGGCAGTACCATTGCCCGTGAGTGCGAAGGCGGCGTGTACTTGCATGCCGGACCCGAGATTGCAGTGGTCTCAACTAAAACCTTTGCCGCGACTCTGACGGTGTTTGCTCTGATTGCACTGTACATCGGTCGTCTGCGTGATCTATCACCGGCCGAAGGCACGCGCATCGTTCAAGCGCTGCGAGCCCTGCCGGAGCAGCTCAAAGCGTTGGTGGCACGCCGTGGAGAGTATGAAGCGCACGCAAAGTGGCTAGCGCGATTTCGTAACGCTTACTTCGTGGGCCGTAACGAGGGTTACGCGCTGGCGTTGGAAGGCGCGCTAAAGCTGAAGGAGGTGAGCTATATACATGCCGAGGCCTATCCAGCTTCCGAGCTAAAGCACGGGCCGCTGGCGCTGGTCGATGAAGACACCTTGACGGTCGCGTTGGTGCCTGAGGATGACCTACTGCAAAAGAACATATCGACCTTAGAAGAGATTAAGGCGCGTAAGGGACCGCTGTTGGTGGTTGGTCATCTGGGTGAGCTACCTATCGCCGTTGATCACTACCTGCAGGTGCCGAAGAGCCACGCCATGTTAGACCCGATACTAATGCTTCTGCCGCTGCAGTTGCTCGCCTACTACGCGGCGATTGCCAGAGGCTGTGACGTGGATCAGCCGAGGAATTTGGCGAAGAGTGTGACGGTGGAATGATCGGTGAGGGGAATGCTGCTCTTGGTTCTTCATAATAAAGTTCTGAAAGTGCTAATAGGGATCTGAAAACTGAGCGCACCCGCGATAGTACAGACCTGAAAGTGGGCGCTCATCAGGATCCTCTCAGGCGCTTAATTCGACCCAGGGCCGACCTTCGTATGGGCGAGCAATCTGTTATAACTTCCGCTTTCTAATAGGACGGAGGTACTTGTGGAGTATCAAGCGTTTGCTCAGTTGCTTGGTGACTACGGGGAATTTATTGGCTCAATCGCCGTTCTCGTGATGCTTGCATACTTGGCGATTCAAGTACGCCAAAATACAAAAGTCGAAGAAAACTCTGATCTGGATACGAGTCTGAGGAACTTCATGGCCGTGCGCCAATCGACGTTCGAGGATCCCGAACTGTCTGCGTTGGCCTACAAAGGGTTAGGAGACCCTAAAAGTCTAAGAGAGAACCTATGGTAGAGCCAAACACCCGCTAAGAATGCTTTGACCGAAATCGAACCACAGGTTGGAGGAGGCTGAAAATCAGATCTGACTGCGTTTTGTCATTCACTTTTTTTCTGCTCTAGAATACGCCGCTATAGCTAGAACGGACCACTCATGAATTGGCCTGAAATTGCATCTGTCGCGTTGACCCTGTTCTTCATTATGGATCCACTCGGCAATATTCCAGTCTTTAATGCGATCCTCGCTAATTTGGATGGAAAGCGTCGTTCCATGGTGGTGGCGCGAGAATGCGTGATCGCGCTCATCATATTGCTTGCGTTCCTATTCGCGGGTAATTCCATCTTAAGTTTTCTGGGTCTGAGCCAATCCTCGCTCAATATTGCTGGGGGGTTACTGTTGCTAATTATCTCGCTGAGGATGATTTTTCCACCCCTTGGGCGATCTGAGGAGGTAGCGGAAGTTGAAGAGCCATTCATCGTTCCTTTAGCTGTACCCATGATCGCAGGCCCGTCGACGATCGCAATCCTCCTATTGCTGAGTTCCAGTCAGCCGGACCGCATCTTAGAGTGGAGTGTCGCGTTGGTCAGCGCTTGGCTCACGAGTACCGTGTTACTGGTACTTTCACCATTGTTGTTGCGAGTGTTGGGCGTGCGGGGTGCCCGCGCATTGGAACGTTTGATGGGTATGATTCTGGTGATCCTGGCAACGCAGATGTTGTTGAACGGGATTCGCGATTTTGTGGAGAGCCTCGGTTAACGGCCTAGATCTACTCGGCAGCTCGAATGGTGAGTTTAGTGAAGCCGTCATTTTGCAGCGACAAGCTGTTGATAGTGCGCACCGTAGTTCACCGCTGGACGATGGCCACAGATTGGAAAGAAAAATGAAATGTGGCTGGCAAACTACCCCTGAGATGAATACCTATAAGGTGTTCGAGCCTTGCACGGACAAATAGTCCAGTCTCAAACAAACTAGTTCAAAATAGGTGGCATAGCTGACGTTCTCTGGCTAGGGCCGAGGGACTCAAGTCGACCCATAGCCGTCATACTTATCTGCGCACTGCCTCGGGCAGAACTTCTGTGCGCAAGGCCTGCTCAGCCGCCCAGTAGTCACCGCGCAAGTCCCATCCGTTAAAGACTATGACAAGGTCCAGTTCTGGAATGACGGTGAGGCGCTGACCACCAAAACCAACAGCGGAAATGGCCCTTGGATCGGCAGTTTTACCGCCTGGCAGCCACCACTGAAACGCATATCCTGTATTGCCTTCATCGTTATTCGGGGATGTGTCGGCTACGTGCGGCGAGGTTGATAGGCGAAGCCAGTCCTCACTGACCACTCTTTTGTCCTCCCACGTTCCGTCACGCAAAACCAGCAGCCCAATTCGCGCTAGGTCATGGGCCGATAGGAAAAGACCGCCCATACTGTCCATCTCCCCGTCGGGTGTGGTTTTCCAGAAATACTCATTGATTCCGATCGGATCGAACAAGTGCTGCACAGCCCATCTATCCAGCCGTTCACCTGTCGCGACGCCAACGATCTTACCCAATAGAACGCTTGCTCCGTCATTGTATTCAAACGACGTGCCTGGATCTGTATCCATTGGG
>JBPCXR010000283.1:0-22197 GCA_051027215.1 Pseudomonadales bacterium
GGCTGTCGTGCATGCGTGCTGCAATGGTTTTGCGCATGCCCCGCACTGGCACAGACTCGCTCGGGCCCGCGACAGCAGCCGGCTCGCGCATGGCTGCCGGTGCCATCGGAGCACCGGAGCGGGTTGCTGCCGCTGCTTCGACGTCCTCCTTGGTGATTCGCCCACCGGGACCTGTACCGGTAATGCTGCTGAGGTCGATGCCGTGTTCCCGGGCCAATTTTCGGGCGATGGGAGAGGAGGGGCCCGCACCACCGGCGTGACCCTGACCTGCGGCTGCCGCCGCCTTGATGTCCGCTTCGACGATACGACCCGTGGGGCCGGTACCGTTGACCGTGGTGATGTCGACACCTAACTCGCCGGCCAAGCGTCGAGCCGCAGGTGAGGACAGTAGGCGACCACCGGTGCTGGCTTGGGCTATGGGGGTGACGCTGGCCTGCTCTGCTGCGGGTTCGGGCGTGGGGACGCTAGGCTCCGGCGCGCCTGCATCGCCTCCTGCCACGGAGTCAGGGATGCTTTCTCCCGCCGCATAGATATAGCCGATCACATCACCAGGTTTCATGTTGACGCCTTCGCCAACCACATGCTTGACGGTGCCTGCGGTTTCGGCGTCAACGTCCAAGTTGACCTTCTCGGTTTCGAGCCGGTACAGCAGGTCGCCGACGGCCACCTGGCCGCCATCGGGAATGCACCATTCCTCGACTAGCCCTTCGGTCATGTTCATGCCGACCTTTATCAGGTAAATCTCGGTGGGCATCGCTGTCTCCCTATCTCGCTATCGTTGATGCTAACGGCTGAAGCAGTGATTTTCAGCCGCCAGCTGCAGTGTTTTTTCTACATCGACCACCCGTGGTCCAGCACGAACCACGGTGAGCCGGGCCTTCTGGCCCTTGCCCAGCAAACGTTCGCGCTCACCGTCAAAGGCCAGCACCCCAGGGCCTTCCCAAACCAACGCGCGCTGCAGCGGCTGCTTACGTACTTCGGTGACGTGCAGCGTTTGATAGTAGCCGGGTGCAATTGGGGCTCTAACCGTGTGTTTGGCTTCGGCTGCGCTCTTGCCGAGACTGACCCGCAGCGCCTGGTCGACATCGTCACCCAGGGGACGCAGCAAGCCGCCGATGCTGGTCATGCCTACTGCGGCCGGGTCGGCTCGAGTCAGCAACACTTCGGCGATCGCTTGAGCGTCCAGTAGCGCGCGAGCACCGACGAACTGTTCTCGGGATAATACCGCGTCGATCAGCGCGAGGTCGTCGCGCTCATCTTCAACTTCGATGCGAATCATTTTGCAGACGCGGGATACTTTATCGAGCTTTACAGCGCCGCTGCTGATCAGGCCTGCAGCTGCGCCAGCGACGGTGGCCTCACCTAGATTGGGGAACACGTTGTTGGTACCCGTCGAGATCGGCACCAAGGGTGCATCGGGCCATCCCAGTGCGAAGGCGCGGTTTGTGCCGTCGCCGCCAAGGGTCATAACCACCGCACAGTCCGCGTCGCGCATTGCTCGGGCGGCGCTGATGGTGTCGAGCGCCGTGCTCGTGTCTGTGGCGTCCACGGCGGTAGCATCGAGCCGCAGTTTGACGTCATCCAGCGCGCTGCTGAGGATGCCGTGACGATCGCCTAAATAGCGAAATGCCTGGGCGCCCGATTCGACCGCGCCGATGATGGCGCGGCGCACGATGGCCTGCTTTTCTTGGTTGTCGAAGACAGATGCGCGTGCAACAAGACGGCGCACGTCCTTGCCGGATGATGGGTTAGCCAGCAATCCGATTGGGCCAACCGCGGTTGTTTTGGACGCGCGGTTGTTACGGCCGTCGGGCCGCTGACCCTTTGCCACCGGGAGCGTTAGAGGCCGAGCTGCTTTTTGGCTTCGGCAACGATGCGCTCAGCGTTGGGCAGGTAGATCTGCTCGAGTGCGGGGCTAAACGGCACGGGTGAGAACGGTGCGCCCACCCGTGCAATTGGTGCATCCAGATAGTCGAAGGCAAGCTCTTGAATTTGTGCGGCGATCTCGCCGCCAAAGCCACCGAAGCGAACGGCCTCGTGAACGATCATGGCGCGATGGGTTTTCTTGACTGAATCAACCACGGTTTGGGTGTCGAATGGCTGCAGCGTGCGAGGATCGATGACCTCGGTGTCTACGCCCAACGCCTTGAGTTGTTCTGCAGCGTTTAGCGCCTCGTGGAGCATGCGACCCATCGCAACGATGGTGTAGTCACTGCCGGGGCGAACGATATTGGCTTCGCCCAGTGGGATCTCGTAGGGCCCCTCGGGCACCGGACCTTTGATCGCCAGCGACATCTTGTTCAAGACCACGATGACTGGGTTGTCGTCTTTGGCGGCAGCGATGATCAGACCCTTGGCGTCATAGGGCGTGGTAGGCATGACTACCTTGAGCCCCGGTAGATGGCAGATCCAGGCCTCCAGACTCTGGGAGTGCTGCGCCGCTAGGCTCGCACCTGCGCCAGCCATGGTTAGCATGGTGACCGGCAAGGTCGTGCGGCCGCCGAACATGTAGCGCATTTTCGCTAGCTGATTGCTGACTTCGTCCATGCACTCGCCGAGGAAGTCCATGAACATCATGTCGATGATCGGCCGGCAGCCGGTGGCCGCGGCGCCGACGCCGAGGCCGACAATGCCTTCTTCGGAAATGGGCGTGTCGTAAATACGCTCCGGACCAAACTCGGCCAAAAGGCCAGCGTAATAACCGTAAACGCCGCCAGCACCGGCGACGTCTTCACCAGCGACAAAGGAGTTGTCTTGTTCGAGTAAGACCTCCCGTACGCCTTCGGTGATCGCAGAAACGTAAGGCAGCTCACGCGGTTGGGTTTGTGCTTGGGCCATGGTCAAAATCTCTTTGCGCTATCTTTGCGGTAGGGGTATCAGGCGTAAACGTCTTCGGTGATGGCGGAAAGGTCCGGGTAGGGGCTCTCATCCGCGAATTTGACCGCTTCCTCGATCTCGGCCTTGACCTGTGCGTGCACGGCTTCGGCCTTGTCTTTGCTGAGCACTTTCTGCTTGATCAGATGTGCCTCGAAGTTGTCGATGGGATCGCGCTTCTTCCAGATCTCTACTTCTTCGTCAGTGCGATAATTCAGGCCCATGCCGCGGATGCCGACGTGGTCGTAGTAGCGGTAGGTTTTGCACTCGAGCAGCGTTGGGCCGTCACCGCGACGGGCACGCTTGATGGCCTCTTCGGCGGCTTCGTAAACCGCGATCACATCCATGCCATCGACCACAACGCCAGGCATGCCGTACCCGGCAGCGCGATCAGCAACGTCGACGATGGCTTGATGGTTGGCTTGGGGCGTGTACTCGCCAAAGCCGTTGTTCTCGCACACGAAGATCACTGGGAGCTTGTAGAGCCCTGCCATGTTTGCCGCTTCGTGAAATGAGCCCTCGTTGGAAGCGCCGTCGCCGAAGAAAGTGCAAGCGACGTCTTTGGTTTTTCTGAACTTGTTGGAAAAACCCGCGCCCATGGCGATGGGTGGACCACCGCCGACAATGCCATTGGCGCCGATCATGCCGATCTCGAAGTTGCAGATGTGCATGCTGCCGCCTTTGCCTTTGCAATAGCCGGTCGCTTTGCCATAGAGCTCCGCGAACATGGGATTGAATTCGCCGCCTTTGGCGATCAAGTGGCCGTGGCCACGGTGGGTGCTGGTTATTTGATCTTGGTCGGTCAGATGGATCATGACGCCAGCGGCAACCGCTTCTTGGCCGACGTACAGATGCAAGGCACCGGGAATTTTCCCATCCTCCATCAGCTTGCCAGCTGTTTCCTCGAAATGACGGATGCGCACCATGCGCGTGTGCATGTCGAGCAATTTTGCTTTAGAAATTCGGGTCGCCATTGAGCGTTGTCCTCCGGCAATACCGCCTGCA
Source organism: Pseudomonadales bacterium (assembly GCA_051027215.1). Taxonomy (GTDB): domain Bacteria; phylum Pseudomonadota; class Gammaproteobacteria; order Pseudomonadales; family Azotimanducaceae; genus CALHVX01. The sequence continues at coordinate 3,880 of JBPCXR010000283.1, forward strand.
GCCGTAGCGCCAATAGGTCCCTCAGAAGACCCTTGGGGAGCGCACAGCGGCGTGTATTGAGCATCGTTTTTGTTAGACTGGAACCGGTAACATTCGCATCCCTTGGAGGCTTCATGCCTAGCTTTGCCAGTCGTTTGGCGACCGCGCGCCCCACCGAAATTGCTTTGCGTGATGCCCACACAGAGCTTACTTGGGGGCAAATTGACGATGCATTGAATCGGGCGGCGAACGGTTTGCTGGGTCAGGATCTGGGTACCGAGCGCCGCATCGCGGTGTTTGCAGAAAATGCCTGTGAGACTGGGCTTGCCAATCTGGCCGGACTGGTTGCCGGTGCCTCCGTCGTTCCGGTGAACTTTCACCTCACCGCCGAAGAAGTGGCCTACATCCTGAGTGACTCTGATGCGCGGGTGCTGTTTGCCGGCCTGCCGACGCTGGAGCGAGCGGTAGCCGCAGCCGACTTATCTAACGTTGAGCTGGTCGTTGCCTGGGGTCCAGCCGAGGAGGTCGCTGCCGTTTCCGGTACCGTGCCGATTCGGCATTGGGGTGAGTGGCTCAGCGAGCAGAGCCCGGAGCAGCCGCCGGAGAACATTCCGCCAAGACCAAACTTGCTGTACACCTCTGGTACCACCGGCCGTCCGAAGGGCACTGAGCTTCCGCCGACCATGTTTGCCGGTGGTGATACGGTTGCCGAGCATTTCGAGAACCTGGCGCAGAACCCTTTGAAAGATTTCGGCACGCACCTGGTGGTCGGTCCGATGTATCACACCGGACCGCTCAGCGGCGCCCGACTTCTGGCTGCAGGGGTGTGTTCGGCGATTCTTGGGCGCTTTGATGCTGAAGCGACGCTGCAGGCGATTCAAGACTACAAAGTCGGGACCAGTATCATGGTGCCGACCCATTTCGTGCGCCTGCTGGCATTGCCCGATGCAGTTAGAGCCAAGTACGACTTATCCTCGTTAGCGAGCATCAGCCATACCGGCGCTAAGTGTCCAGTGGACGTTAAACGCGCGATGATCGAGTGGTGGGGACCGGTGTTTACCGATGCTTATGGCGCCAGCGAAGTGGGCACGACCTGCATGATCAGTTCTGAAGAATGGTTGGAGCATCCAGGCTCAGTAGGCCGTTCAGTGCCGCCGTTCGAGGCCATGATCCTCGATGACGACGATCAACCGCTGCCACCCAATACCGAAGGCCGTCTGTATTTCAAAGATGCCACTGGCCGAGGGGTGGTGTATCACAACGATCCGGAGAAATCTGCTGCTGCCCACATCGCCCCCGGGATATTTACCCTGGGTGAGATCGCTTACATGGATGAAGATGGCTACGTCTACATCACCGATCGTTTCAGCGATATGGTGGTCTCGGGTGGGGTCAATCTGTATCCCGCCGAAGCAGAACAGATATTAATCGAGTACCCGGCTATCCTCGATGTCGCCTGTATCGGCGTACCCCACAAAGAGATGGGCGAAGAGCTAAAGGCCTTGGCAATCCTGCGGCCTGATGCGGTAAACGTCGACGGCGCGGAGGTGTTGAATTGGTGCCGAGATCGGCTTTCGCACTACAAATGCCCGCGCAGCATTGAGTTTGTCGACGATCTCGGCCGCAATACCATGGGTAAGATCAACAAGCGCAAGCTGCGCGCGCCTTACTGGGCGTAGCCTTTAAGCTGATCCATCAGTCGAAGCGCGTGTCGAGATAGACGGCATAAGCGGGCGTGTGGGCATCAGGGTATTGGCGGGGGTCTTCTACTGGGTTGCCAAACTGCTGACCTACCGGAACCACACCAGCCCAAATCGGCAGTTGATAGTCTGCTTCATCATCAATGGGCGGGCCGCTGCGCACCTGGTTGCGCTCGGTAACAGCAACGCGGTGGTCGGAGCCGCTCATTTGGCATCCGATTGATCATCGGTCAGCACGTCTTCAAACGTTTCCCGGAGCCAGTTTTTCAACCAGTCCAACATCAGCTTGTCAGGAATTTGCCCGATGCCTGTCATGCGAGCAATGGCCATGCCCTCGAGTAGATATTTGGTCAGGTGGTTGGCTCGCAAGAAAGCTTCGGATTGGGCCAAATCCGCGAACACCTGTTGCGAAGTCTCGTAGAGCGCGGATTGAAAGCGATCGTGGGCCGATTGCAATGCCTCGCGCAGCTCTGCATCGGTGCGGGCCGCGACCAAAAGCTCGTGATAGACAATGAATGCTGGCGTGTTGAGCTGGCGCCAGTAGACGTCGATGCCGTCTTCGACGCGCGTGTGGGTGGCGTTGGCCTGAGCCGCGAACTCCTCCCGAGCATAGTCTTGCAAACGCTGTGCGCTTAGGTGTTCGATAGCGCCCTTAACCAACTCGAAGCGATTGGCGAAGTGGTGCAGCATAGCGCCGCGAGACAGGCCGGCTTCTTTAGCGATGTTTTCTGTGGTGGTGTTGCTGTAGCCGAGACGATAGAAGCAAGCGAGCGCGGCCTCTAGAATCGTCGTCCGGGTGTTCTGGCTTTTGGTCTGTTGCCAGGTTTTTTTCGGTTCGCTGTGCGCTTGCTTAGACATGGGCGTGCTATCTTTTGGCGGCGTTTGACGGCAGGAGTCCGAACCCATGAAGGCTCAACACATCGCTTTGCTGACCAAAGGTCATCCTTTTGAGAAGGAGGCCTTTTTTTCGATCTTTGATGCCATGGATGGGGTCAATTGGACTCATGTGGAGCAACCGGCAGCGCAAATCTTGTTTGCCCCCGAGCATGCGGCCGACTACGACGCCTTCGTGCTCTATGACATGCCTGGTATCGACTTTCAGCCTGATCGAGCGCCAGACTTTCCGGCTCCTAGCCAGCAGTTTCAGTCCAACTTCGAGGCGCTGGTGGCCAAGGGTCATGGTTTTGTGTTTCTGCATCATGCGATCGCGGGCTGGCCAGCGTATGAGCATTATGCCCGAACCATAGGCGGGCGCTTCAGCTACATGCCGGGTGAATTTGCTGGCCAGCGAGTGCCGGACTCAGGGTATCGCCACAGCGTCACCCACCGCGTTCGCAAACTGCAGGATCACCCCGTTACCCACAATCTTCCAGAAAGCTTTGAGATTACCGACGAGCTCTACCTCTACGACGTGTTGGAGGACGATGTGGAGCCGTTGTTGGCCAGCGACCATGAGTTCGTGGCGGAGAACTTTTATTCGGCGTCTAAGGCGGTGGCGGAACAAAAGATGTTCAACAACGAAGGCTGGAGCCACGAACCCGGCAGCCCACTGATTGGCTGGGCCCGTACCCTTGGGCCGACGCGAATCGTGTATCTACAGTGTGGCGATGACCCGGTGGCTTATGCCAACGAGCATTTTCAGCAGTTGCTCGCCAACGCCATTGCTTGGGTCGGTGACCGCAGTCGGTCCTAGACCTTCACCATTAACTTGCCGGTGTTGATGCCCTCGAACAGCCCGATCAACGCGCTCGGTAGGTTCTCGAAACCATCGATCACGGTCACCTGCTGCTGCAGCTTGCCCTCGGCGATCCACTGCTGCATCTGCGCCGCGGCTTCGGGAAATCGCTCGGCATAGTCGAGCACGATAAAACCTTCCATTCGAGCGCGCCGAAACACCAGATTGAAGTAGTTTTTCGGGCCAGGTATTGGCCCCGTGGTGTTGTAGCGGGAGATGCCGCCACAAATGACCACTCTGGCATTCATGGCGATTCGCGCCAGACACAGATCCAGGATTTCGCCGCCGACATTGTCGAAGTAGATGTCGATGCCGTCGGGGCACAAGCGATCCAGCTCGGCGCCAACGTCCTGGGTCTTGTAGTTAATGGCTCCGTCGAAGCCCAGATCATCGGTGAGCCAGCGGCACTTGCTGGCGCTACCCGCCATGCCGTAGACCTTGCAGCCTTTGAGCTTCGCGATTTGTCCGGCAACGCTGCCTGTGGCACCGGCCGCGCCGCTGATTACCACCACGTCTCCCGCTTTCGGCTGGCCGATGTCTAGCAGGCCGAAGTAAGCGGTCATGCCGGTGCCGCCAAGTATGCCCAGCGCCATCGTCGGCTCCACCGCCTCAGCGAACGCACGGATCGGCGGGTTCTGGCCGTCTGAAACCACATGGGTCTGCATGCCCAGCGTACCGCCAACCAAGGTGCCAACCGCGAAGTCGGGGTGTTTCGATTCCAGCACCCGGCCCACGCCGCCGGCGCGCATCACATCGCCAAGCTCCAGCGGCGCAACATAATCCGCCCGATTTTCCATCTGCCCGCGCATGGATGGGTCTAGGGAAAGATATTCGGTTCTGATCAAAACCTGACCGTCCTCGATGCCGGGCACTGGCTGCTCCCGATACTCGAAGTCGCTAGGTTTGACCATGCCTTGGGGGCGTGCCGCGAGAAGGAATTGACGGTTGAGATTGGCCATGGCTGGTTCGCTCTGTGGTGACAAACTACGGAATGAGAACAGTTTGTTAACGGCGAATCCTACGCCCGTCCGTATGAAAACCCGGTAAAAGTATGCGCTGGCCTCGGCTCAAAAAAAACCGTCTTGACTGACTATTTTCGGCTACCTATGCTCCAAGTCCCTCACTGACTGGGCAGCAGGCAGGTCTTCGGTGAACCAGCGACCCCCCGCGCAATGGCAAAATTGATCCCACTGTTACCCATGGCCGCGCTGGAAGAAGGAGACATGGTTCAGGTTAGCGCCGCTGGCCGGACGCTGCTGCTGTGTCAGGTCGAAGGGCAGTTTTATGCGCTAGCGGATCAATGCAGCCACGCCCAACAAAGTCTCAGCCGTGGCCGGCTTCACGGTTACCAGGTCTCTTGCCCACTGCATGGTGCTCGTTTTGACGTGCGCTCGGGCGCCTGTCTCGCAGCTCCGGCCAGCGAACCTGTGCAGACGTTTCCGGTTGTGCTGGAAGGGGGTAAGGTATGTGTGGCGTTATAGGTCGCGAAACTTTCAGGCTGGCAGTGGCTGAACAGACCCCTGCCGAGTGCCAAAAAGCGCGCTTGGCAGCGCGTAGAACGATCCGAGAAACAACAACAATAACTAGCCAACAAATTCCGTTAATGAGCAACTAGAAAGAGGACTGGGACATGGACCTGCAGCTAAAAGGCCACAAGGCATTAATCACCGGCGCGAGCAAAGGCATTGGCCGCGCTATCGCTGAAGCGTTTGCCGCAGAAGGTGCGGACGTTTCAATCTGCGCACGTAATCAGGCAGACATCGACGCCGCCGTGGAATCGCTCAAGAGCAAAGGCGTAAACGCCGTTGGTAAGAGCGTAGATATCGGCAATGGCGATGATCTGAAGTCGTGGATCGCAGAATCCGCAGACGCCCTCGGCGGCATCGACACCATTGTTTCCAACGTCAGCGGTGGTAACGCACCGGGCGAAGAGGGGTGGCGGGCTAACTTTGAGCACGATCTTCTCGGAACAGTGCGCTGTGTCGAAGCATCGATGCCGCATCTGGAAAAATCCAAAAATGCCAGCATCTGCATGATCTCTACCACCGCTGCCTTGGAGAAGTTCATTGCCGCTGGTGCCTATAACGCCATCAAAGGGGCGCTGTTGCAGTATTCGGGAGCGCTATCTCAGGATCTGGCTCCCAAGGGCATTCGCGTGAACGCCGTCAGCCCCGGACCGATCATGATCGAAGGCGGAGCGTGGGATCACATCAAAAAGAATATGACGCCGTTTTACGAAGGCATCTTGGCCGAGATCCCCATTGGCCGCATGGGTAGCGCTCAGGAAATTGCCGATCAGGTGGTTTTTCTTTCTAGCCCGCGGGCGGCGTTTACCACCGGTACCAACGTCGTCATCGATGGTGGCCTCACCAAACGGATTCAGTTCTAAACTCGATCTGTTCGTTGATCTGGGTACCGTGCATGACGGTACCCACCGTTTTTTAAGGGGAGAGGCGTCATGTCCGAACACCGTACTTTTAACGTATACCTGGTAGCCGCTGGCGACTATCACGACATCGATTACGCACGCTTGGAATTGCTGAAGCTGCTGGCTGAAGACGAACGTATTCGCGTTCGCGTAGCCGCGGACTACCATGATCTCGAGGCGATTGGCGAGTCCGACATGCTCATTTCCTACACCTGTAACCTGGTGCCTAGTGAAGATGAGCAGCATGCGTTGCGCGATTTTGTTGCCTCTGGCAAATCCTGGTTTGCCTTGCATGGCACCAACTCCATCCTCGAGTTCCTGGAGTCAGGCAAAGTAGACGCGCCGCAGAATGCGCCGGTGTTCATGGAAACCTTGGGCACACAGTTTGTTGCGCACCCACCCATACAGCCATTTCAGGTCAAGATATCTGACCCGGAACACGAGTTGGTGAAGGGCGTTGGTGAATTTGAAACAGACGATGAGCTCTACCTGTGTCGTATTCACGGCGATCTCAAAGTGCTGCTGCACTGCAATTTTCAAGGGGAAGCGACAGGATTCGTTCAGGATCAGTGGCATACCGATGATGACCATCCGGTCTACTACATCAATAAGGTTGGCGCAGGTGAAGTGTTGTATCTAAACCTCGGTCACTGTCGTGGTCACTACGATATGCAGCCCATGGTCGACTACTATCCGAACATTGAGCTGGGAAGTTGGGACAAGCCGCAGTATTACGAGCTGCTGCGTCGTGCGATTCGCTATTGCTCGGCCAAGGTCCTCGCCTAAGCCGGTTTGTTGCATCTGTTCCGATTCTTTAGGGGGAGCGCTCTATGAGCCAGCCGTTTCGCTTTGGTGTTCAATCTTTCAACGCCGATTCAGGCCAAGCCTGGGGTGACTTTGCGCGCAAGGCGGAGGATCTGGGGTATTCGGCGCTGCACCTGGCCGATCACCTGCTGGGTGCCGGCCCGGCGCTCACTGCGGCTAATCATCCGGAACAGAATCTGGCGGCCATTCCGGCGATGGCCTACGCCGCCGCGGTGACGAGTGAGATTCATATCGGTGCTAGGGTTTTTTGTATCGACTACCACAACCCGTTGGTGCTCATTAAATCTGCGCTAACCATCGACAAGCTCTCGGACGGCCGCCTGGAGTTTGGTCTCGGTGCAGGCTGGATCAAAGAAGAGTACGCGGCAGTAGACATTGCGTTCGACGAGCCACGGGTGCGCATAGATCGGCTCGCCGACGTGATCGAAGGGGTGAAGGCCTTTACCCGAGAAGGCCCGGCAGACATCGATAACGATACGCTGCATTGGAAGGGCTTCGAAGGCTCGCCGCGACCGGTGAGCAAACCGCCGATCATGATCGGCGGTGGCAGCCCGCGAATTCTGCGTTTGGCCGGGCGCGAAGCGGACATTGTCAGCCTCAACTTCAACAACCGCTCCGGCATGATTGGGCCGGATGGCGTGCAACTGTCTTCTGAAGAAGAAACCCAAAAGAAAGTGGGTTGGATCAAGGAGGGCGCGGGCAAGCGTTTCAACCAGCTAGAGCTGGAAATCGGTGCGTATTTCACCTTTGTGATGGACGATCCAACGCCGGTTCTGCAGCAATTTGCTGGAGCGTTCGGTATGTCTGAAGACGCCATGAAGGTGCATCCGCACGCGCTGTTTGGATCTGTCGACGCGATCTGTGATGAGCTCGAACGGCGTCGTGAGCTGCATGATATTTCTTATATCACCGTGCCGGAAACCGCGCTTACCGAGTTCGCGCCGGTGGTGAAAAAACTCACGGGCCAGTAGGGCTCAGGCGATGGCAGAAAACCTTGCCGCTGCCCGAGCTGAGTTACAGGCGAAAACCACCGCCTCACAAGCCATTGCCCGAGATCGATCAGAGATTCTCAATTCTGGGCTTGCCGCTAACCTGGAAATGCCCCATCCGATTTTCATCGAGCGAGGTGATGGCCCCTACGTATTCGATGCCGACGGGAACCGCTACATCGATACTTCTGTGGGTTTTGGTTTGCATATGCTGGGCCACCATCATCCGCTAATCGCTCAAGCCATTAAGGACCGCACTGACAAAGGTTGGATGTTTGGAATCCACACGGTCAGTCAATTGAACCTGGCGACGTTGTTACATGAAGCCAGCCCTTGCGCCGAGCGGGTGGTGTTCTGCAACACCGGCTCCGAGGCCACCATGTACGCCATCCGGGCCGCCCGAGGTTACAGCGGCAAAGAAGTCATTGGCCTGTTCGATGGCTTTTATCATGGTGCGCATGACTACGGCATGTGGATGACAGACCCTAACAGCCCAGCAGACGCACCCACAGCGCTGCCCATGGGCCATGGAATTCCCGGAGCGTTAGCAGACCTCACACTAATGCTGCCGTATCGTAATCGAGCCGCATTCGACTTGATTCGTGCTCACAAAGACGACCTAGCGCTGGTCATGGTGGAGGGGGTACAAAGCTCAAACCCCCAGGCTGGCGCAGGTGAGTTTTTGCAGGAGCTGGCTGCAGTGTGTCGTGAGTGCGGCGTACTGTTTGCCATGGATGAGGTCATCACCGGCTTTCGGGTCGCCTACGGTGGTGCACAGGAACGCTTTGCCGTGCGGCCAGATATTGCCACTTACGGCAAAGTGCTAGGGGGCGGCTTACCGGTTGGCGCCATCACTGGGCGGGCTGAAGTAATGGATGTGTTCACCGGGCTTGCAGCCCAGCGTGGGGTGTTTTCCGGGGGTACCTTTTCAGGGAATCCGTTGACCATGGAGGCGGGCGCAGCCATGGTAGGGCATCTACAAGCGCATCCGGAGATCTATCAGAGCATCGATACTGCTGCTGACCGCTTGGCTACCAGCATCAACGATCATGCTCAGGCGGCGCAAATGCCGGTGCAGATGCTCAACGTTGGCAGTATGTTCCACCTGTTCTTTCAACGAGAAACCATCAACAGCATGCGCGATGTGCACCAGCGCAATAACGCCGCAGAAAAAGCGTTTTACCTGCACGCGTTAAACGACGGAGTACTGGTACCCGGTACCCAGCGGGCCTTTTTGAGTGCCGCCCATGGCCCTTCACAGATCGATGAGATGATTGCTATCTTCAAGCGGTCTTTGGACGCGGTGCAAACCGAAGGACTATTTGAGCATTAGGCGCTAAGCAATAGCGCAGCAATAGAGGAGCGAACCAATGAGTCGACTGAGCAAAGTACCGGTAGAACAGTGGGATCCGCGTTTGCGAGAAGCTGTTAAGCCCGAGGAGGCTACTGATCTGGAACAGGGCCTGACACGCTTCATGGCCCACGCACCGGATGTCACCCTGGGCATGATGGCATTTGGCGGTGCGTTAAAGCGGCATAGGCTGTTGCCTGACCGGTTGGTGGAGCTGGTGCGCTTGCGAGTAGCGTTCTTTAACCAGTGCCGCAGCTGCATGGCCATACGCTACAAAGACGCCATCGCTGATGGGGTGGACGAATCTTTAGTCTGTTCGTTAGAAAAGCCTCAAGAGGCGGCGGATCTGACGCCGGCAGAAAAGAGCGCATTACGCTTTGCCGAACTCATGGCCACGGATCACCTGGCAATCGACGATGCCATGTACGAAGAGCTAAAGACTCACTTCAGCGAAGCCCAAATCATAGAGTTGGGCTTACAGTGTTCGTTGTTTGTCGGCGTTGGCCGTTTTGCCGCAACCATGCACATGGTGGAAGAGCTGCCAAAGGCGTTCCAGGACGCCGAAGAGACGCTTTCACCTTGGGGCAACGAGGCCATCGCCGTTCGCTAGGCTTGCGTTCGGGGCGCGCTATTTGGCGCTAAAGAAGTCCGCTCGCGGGGTCATGGTCTCGTCGTAAACCGGCTCTTCCAGGTCCACGCGGTACTTGGCGGTATCTGCGCCCAGAATACCGAAAGAGCCGATGGTGTCGCGCATCTCCAGGTACCACTTGGTCTGAAAGTGAGCGGCCAGCGCTTCTTCGCTTTCCCAGCGCTCGAACACGCGGATGCGCCCTGGGGTGAGAGGTTCTGGGCACCAGTCATAGTCCAGGCATCCTGCTTCGGTGAGCGCACCTTCGATGAGCGGTTTTCCGGCGGCTAGGGCGGCCTCGACGTTTTCGGGAGGTAAATCAACCGTTCCGGAAATGATGATGCGTGTGGCCATGTGACTCCTCCTTGGGAATAGCGGTACGGTAGCTGTGTGATGATGTCACATAGTAACGGCAGCGGAGCGCTGTTTCACGACGCGTTGACCGGCTCTACTTTGTGATTGCAGACTGCGATTCATTACAAATCTACCCACCGTCCGTGGGATAATCCGAGCAGTGACCCAGCCAGGAGCTTAAGAGCGTGGATATTCAGTTCAATGCCGAAGACGAGGCCTTTAGAGGCGAAGTCCGGTCTTTTCTCGACGACAAGCTGACTCCCGACATGCGCCGCGCTGCTGAGCGCACCACTACCGTGTTCGCCGACAAAGACCTGGCCATGCGTTGGCAGGCCATACTGGTTGAGAAGGGTTGGGCTGTTCCTGCCTGGCCGGTGGAGCATGGCGGAACGGGGTGGACGCCCAATCAAAAGTACATATTCGGGGAAGAGCTGGCGAAGGCTCATGCGCCGGGACTCATTCCCTTGGGCCTGCGTATGCTGGCGCCGGTGTTGTTTAAGTACGGTAGCGCCGAGCAAAAAGAGCACTATCTGCCAAAGATGCTCTCCGGCGAGCACTACTGGTGCCAGGGCTACTCCGAGCCGGGTTCAGGCAGTGACCTGTCAAGCCTGAAGACTTCAGCGGTAAAAGACGGCGACGATTACATTGTTAACGGTACCAAAATCTGGACAACCCACGCCCAGTTCGCCGACCACATTTTTTGCTTGGTTCGCACAGACAACAGCGGTAAGCCCCAAGCCGGCATCACCTTTCTGCTGATTCCCATGAATCTGCCGGGGATTATTGTTGAGCCCATCATCACCATGGCCGGTGACCACGAGGTCAACCAGGTATTTTTTGACGATGTGCGAGTACCTCAGGCGAACCGGGTGGGCCCGGAGCACGAAGGTTGGACTGTGGCCAAATACCTACTCGAGTTCGAGCGCGGCGGCGGTGGTTCAACGCCGCGTCTTTACGAAGAGCTGCGAGAAATCAAAAGCATTGCCCAGAGTGAGCAAGTCGATGGCGAACCGCTCTGGCAAGACCAAGGGTTTCGTAGTGCCATTGCCGAGATCGAGATTGGGGTTTCCGCGCTGCAGTTTTCGGAGTTGGTGACGTTAGACAAACTTTCCCGTGGCGAATCACCCGGCGCGGGTTCATCGCTTGCTAAGAATACTAGCGTTGAGCTGAGCCAGACGCTGGGCACGCTGAAGCTCGAAGCCATTCATCACTACGGTTTGCCCCATGCCAACTTCATCTCCTTAAACGGTTACAACGAGCAGTGGCCTGGACCGGAATATGCTGAAACGGTGACGGCGTCCTATCTCAATTCTCGCGCGGCTTCCATATTCGGCGGTGCTCGAGAAGTGCAGAAGAACATTGTTGCCAAGGTGGTGCTCGGACTCTAGGCCGGATGCTGTCTGGGCAGGCGCCTTCGCCACTTGCCGGGCCCATCTTTCTCGTATAATGCGGGGTTTTCCGTCTGGCACTCGCGCGCCTGCGCGTTGCCAATAGTTCGGGTAGACGTAGGAACTGAGGTATACATGTCCCAACGAGTAAACAAAGCCGGCCTGCAGGTGGCCGTAGAGCTTGCGAGCCTGGTAGATGAACAGATATTGCCAGGAACTGGTGTCGACCGAGAGCAGTTCTGGTCTGGCCTGGCTGGCTTGTTTGCTGACCTGACGCCGATCAATCAGCAGCTGCTTGCGCGCCGTGATGAGTTGCAGGCAGCGATCGATCAATGGCACCAAGATCGACGGGGTCAGGCGATCGTTGCGGCAGAGTATGGCGCGTTCCTGCATGACATCGGTTACCTCGTGCCGGAGCCTGCGGATTTTACGATTACCACAGAAAACGTTGACCCAGAAATCGCGAGCATCGCCGGTCCGCAGTTGGTAGTGCCGGTAATGAACGCCCGCTATGCGCTAAACGCGGCTAACGCCCGTTGGGGCAGTTTGTACGATGCGTTCTACGGCACCGATGTGATTCCAGAAACGCCCGGGCGCGAGAAGGGTGATCGCTACAACCCGGCGCGCGGTGAGCTGGTGGTGGCCAAGGCTGCCGAGGTGCTCGACGCCGCAGTGCCCTTGGCCAGCGGCAGTCATGGGGACGCCCTTGAATATGCGGTAAGCGATGGCGCAACGCCCCAGCTACGGGTATTGCTCACTGATGGCGGCAATACCGGGTTGGCGGACCCCGCGCAGTTTGTTGGCTACCAGGGAGAGGATTCGCTGCAATCCGTATTGCTCAAGCACAACGGTTTGCATCTGGAAATTCAGATCGACCGCGAGCATTCGGTGGGCAGCGCCCACGCAGCGGGGGTTAAAGACGTGGTCATGGAATCGGCAGTGACCACCATTCAAGATTGTGAAGATTCCGTTGCTGCAGTGGATGCTGAAGACAAGTGCGTGGTCTACGGCAACTGGCTGGGCCTGATGAAGGGCGACCTCGAAGAAGTGATGGACAAAGGCGGCAAGCGTATCGTCCGTCGCCTCGCACCGGATCGAGAGTACTTGAACCCTCAGGGGCAGCCCCTGGTGCTGCACGGGCGCAGCCTGATGCTGGTGCGCAACGTTGGTCATCTGATGACGACGGACGCAGTGCTTACCGACGCCGGGGCAGAAGTACCGGAAGGCATATTGGACTGCGCGATCACGGCGCTGGGTTCAATGCACGACCTACAAAACAACGGTCTGCTCAGCAACTCGCGCAATGGCAGTGTTTATATTGTTAAACCGAAGATGCACGGACCAGAGGAAGTGGCGTTCGCCGTGACCCTGTTCGAGCGCGTAGAACAGTTGCTTGGCTTGCCGAAGAATACGCTCAAGGTCGGCATCATGGACGAAGAGCGACGCACCACGGTGAACCTAAAGGCCTGCATTTATGCGGCGCGGGAGCGCGTGGTGTTTATCAACACCGGCTTTCTCGATCGCACTGGCGATGAGATTCACACCAGCATGTTGGCCGGCCCGGTGCTACCCAAGGAAGAGATCAAAGCGCAGCCTTGGATAACCGCCTACGAAAACGCCAACGTCGATTGGGGCTTGGCTACCGGGTTCAGTGGGGTTGCACAGATCGGCAAAGGCATGTGGCCGAAGCCCGACGAAATGCAAGAAATGCTCGACGTTAAGAGTGGTCATCCTGAGTCTGGGGCTAATACCGCTTGGGTCCCATCGCCAACGGCGGCGACCTTGCACGCGCTGCACTACCATCAAGTGTCGGTGCTGGACCGGCAGAGCGAGCTGCGTCAGCGGCAACAGGCAGCGCTGCAAGACATTTTGACCATTCCGTTGCTCGGCGGTCGGAATCTGTCGTCCGAAGAGGTGCAGCGCGAGCTAGACAATAATGCTCAGGGCATTCTCGGTTACGTGGTGCGCTGGATCGACCATGGCGTTGGTTGTTCCAAAGTGCCCGACATCAACGACGTTGGACTGATGGAAGATCGCGCGACATTGCGCATCTCCAGTCAGCATATCGCCAACTGGCTAACCCATGGCATTGTTTCTGCCGAGCAAGTGCAAGCGAGCTTGGAGCGTATGGCGGCGGTTGTGGATGGCCAAAACGAAGGCGATCCGGAGTATCGCAACATGGCGCCAAACTTTACCGACAGCGTCGCTTTTCAGGCGGCTCGTGACCTGGTGTTTAAGGGTACCGAACAACCGAACGGCTACACCGAACCGGTGCTTCACGCCCGGCGTAAAGAAGCGAAGGCCAAGTACGGGTAAGGGTCAGCGCGCTGATGCTGCAGGGGCAATCGGGGCCGCGCAGCCCGTAGCTGCGCTGTGGTAAGGCGTTCAGACAGGATTCAGTCGTTCTTGGTAGGCTGGGTGTATGAAGCGCTATGGTTTGCCACTGTTGTGTCTATTGTTCGCAGCCCCTGCTTGGGCTGAGAGCAACTTGCGCTGCGCTGAATCGATCATCCAGCGTGGCTTCACTTTTTACGAAGTGGAAGAGCGCTGTGGTCCGCCGGTGTTCGAGTATAGTCGTACCGTGTACCGCTATCCCGGTTACCTGGTGGATGTGGACGAGTGGGTGTACGAGCTGGGGCGCAATCGCTACCGACGCCAGCTAACGTTCGAGAACGGTCGCCTACGACGCATCGAAACACGCAGCAAACCGAAAAAGCGCCTTTCGAAGCGCTACGTCAGCTCTTCCTTTGCCGACTAAGTTTCTGCCCGCTTACCTGCAGTGAGCAAGTCAAGGTTGCCGCCAATGGCAGCAACGTTATCGGAGAACGTGCGTTCGGTAGCGAAACGGGGCAGGTAGTGTGGGCCGCCAGCTTTCGGCCCAGTGCCCGATAGGCCAGCCCCGCCAAAGGGTTGTACGCCCACCACTGCACCAATCATGTTTCGATTCACATAGACGTTACCCGCGCGGGTGCCGCGGTACACCTGCTCAATGAAGGCGGAATTGCGACTGTGGATACCCAGTGTCAAGCCGTAGCCAGTGGCATGTAGATCTGCCAACAATGCGGCTAGCTCGTTGCGCTCGAATGCCAAGACGTGAAGTATGGGACCGAACTGTTCGCTGTCGAGTTCGCTAATCCTGTCGATGCGCAGCAGTTGTGGTGGCAGAAAGTGGCCCGTGGCTGTTGCAGTCAAGTCCAGTGGCGTTGCATGGAGCCACTGTGGCGCCATCTGCGTGCAGTGATCCTGCAGCATGAGCAACGCCGGTCGGTCGATGATCGGACCCACATCGGTGTCGATTTGTTGCGGGTTACCCACTCGTAGCAAATCCATGGCACCTTGGAGCATGATCAAAGTTTCTTCGGCGATGTCTTGTTGCACACATAGAATGCGCAAAGCCGAACAGCGCTGCCCCGCTGAGCCGAAGGCTGAGCGAATCACATCGTCACACACCTGCTCCAGCATCGCGGTCGAATCCACGATCATGGCGTTCTGGCCTCCGGTCTCAGCGATGAGCGGCACGATAGGGCCAGGCTTGGCAGCCAGCGCCTGTTGGATGTGCTTGGCCACGGCGGTGGATCCGGTAAAGGTGACGCCTGCCAGTTGGGGTAGATTCACCATGGCGGCCCCGATGCTGCCATCCCCGTGAACTAGGCACAGCAGATCTGCGGGCACCCCGGCCTCGAGCATTAGCGCCACGGCTCGCTCGGCGATGAGCGGCGTCTGTTCTGCGGGCTTTGCCAAAACACCGTTGCCGGCTGCTAACGCAGCAGTAATTTGTCCGCTGAAGATCGCCAGCGGAAAATTCCAAGGAGAGATGCAGGCGAACACGCCGCGGCCGTGTAAGCGCAATTCGTTGCGCTCCCCGGTAGGGCCAGGTAGAAGATCCGCTGCGGCAAAGTGAGCACGGCATTGCGCGGCGTAGTAGCGGCAAAAATCGATGGCCTCGCGCAGTTCGTCTAACGCATCCCGGTAAGTTTTTCCGGCTTCGCGAATCAACAGCGCCAACAGCTCAAATCGATGTGCATCGTAGAGCGTGGCGATGCGTTCCAAGATGCTGGCGCGTTCAGCACCCAGTGCATCCCAAGCGGGCTGCGCCTGCTGGGCCTGTTCCAGGGCCGCAGGTAGATCTGCGGCTGGGTAGTCCGTTACCCAACCCACAATGTCCGCGGTATTGGCAGGGTTGCGAATGTCGCGCTCGCCCTGACCCCATTGTTGGGTAAAAAAACGCGACACTTGCTTTCGAACCGTAGCCAGGTGTGCAGGATCGCCGAGTTCATAACCCCTGGCGTTCTGCCGCTCGGGTGCGTACAAATCTGCTGGCGCCGGTATATTGGTGGTTTGTTCAATAACGAGGTTCCGGGTATTGCGAACCAGGCGCGCAATGGGTACGTCTTCATCGAGGAAGCGATTAA
Source organism: Pseudomonadales bacterium (assembly GCA_051027215.1). Taxonomy (GTDB): domain Bacteria; phylum Pseudomonadota; class Gammaproteobacteria; order Pseudomonadales; family Azotimanducaceae; genus CALHVX01. The sequence goes on from JBPCXR010000283.1 coordinate 19,669, forward strand.
CGAAGGAGCTGTTAGCGCCGTTCTCGAGCAAACGCCGAATCAGGTAAGCCATGAGGTGCTTATGTGGCCCGACCGGTGCATAGGTACGCACCCTGGGTAAATCGGGCAGCTGCTTTTGCGCCGTGCTATACAACAGCTCACCCATGCCATGCAGTCGCTGCAACTCAAAGGTGCTGCCCGCGCCAAGCATCAACACATTGGCTAGAGAGTGCGCGTTGTGCGTGGCGAATTGTGGGTAGAAGGCATCGCTGTCTTCAAGCAATCGCTGGGCGCAAGCAATGTAAGAAAGGTCGGTTGCGGATTTGGTGGTAAAGACTGGGTAGCTGGAGACCCCAAGCTGCTGTGCGTGCTTGATTTCGGAATCCCAGTAAGCGCCTTTGACCAGGCGCACGATCAAGCGCCGATCATGATGCGTGGCCAAGGCTTGCAAAAAGTCGATAGTGGGTAAGGCACGCTTGCCGTAGGCCTGTAGCGCTAGTCCCAGTCCCTGCCAGTTGGCCAGCGCCGGTTCTTGGCAGAGCCGCTGCAGCAACGTCAGCGACAGATCAAGTCGGTGCGCTTCCTCGGCATCAATGGTTAGCTGTAGGTTGTCTGCCGCCGCTTGCTCGGCCAATGTCACCAAGCGGGGGTATAGATGCTCGATCACAGCGTTTTCGTGGGCGGTCTCGTAGCGCGGGTAGAGCGCCGAGAGTTTGACCGAGATGCCAGATTCGTTCAGGCAATCGGCCATGGGTACTTGAGGATGCAGCGCAGCCAGCGCCCGCTCATAGGCTGCAAGGTAATTTGCCGCATCGTCTTCTGTGCGCGCAGCCTCACCGAGCATGTCGAAACTGTAAAGTGCACCAGGCTCGGCTTTGGCCACGGCTTCGTTGGCGGTAGTCGCAAAGACGAATTCGTTGCCTAGCAGCTTCATAGCGTAGCGCAAGGATTGGCGGATGACTGGCTCGCCCAGTCGATTCACCAGCTGGCCGAGCCACCCGCCGAAGTTATGGCGGACGGGGTTGCCCAATTCCACCACCTCTCCGGTGAGCATCAATGCCCAAGTTGAGGCATTGACCAGCAGCGAGTCTGAGGCGCCCAAATGGTCGCGCCAGCGTTCGCCGCTACCAACTTTGTCAGCAATCAGGTCGTCGGCGGTTTCCTGGTCGGGGATGCGAACCACGGATTCAGCCAAGCACATGAGTGCGACGCCTTCTTCGGTACTGAGCCCAAACTGATCGAGAAAGGCATCGAGCAACGAGCGCTCTTCTTTGTCCGCGCGGCAGGCCAGGATCAGCGCGCTGGCGGAGTCTTGAGCGGCGCGGATCTGTTCTTGCGTGCGTTGGTCTGTGCTTAGCAGTTGATCAATTACCCCAGCTTCAGGGGTGTAGGTGGATTGTCGAATGCGCTCGCGCAGGCTATCTAAATTGCTCTCGGGCATGTTGCCTCCTCAGCTGGACAGCGTGTGCGGGGAGATCGCACGCGGAAATGTGGCCAGCACTCGTGCCATAATTGTCTGTTTCAGCCAAACGATGTGCCAGCCTTATTCTGAGGCCCAAATCAAAGGCCTACCTAGGATTTTTCATGTCTGCAGTGCAACCCATACGACCGGCCGCCACCATCATCATCGTCCGAGCGGCCGCCAGCGAGTATGAGATATTCATGCTCCGACGCAACAGTGGCGCATCCTTTGCTGGGGGTATGTACGTGTTTCCTGGAGGTCGGGTTGATGGCGATGATCATTTGCACAAATACGATGCCCATAGAGTCGGACCGCTGGATAACCAGCAACCCCAGCTAGAAGCGCTCGGGCATGAATGGCGCGGATTCTACGTTTGCGGCGTGCGAGAAACTTTCGAAGAGGCTGGCTTGCTCATGGCCTATGACGCTAAGGGAGCGCTGCTGCAGTTTCCCGATCAAGCGATCCACGACCGCTTCGATGCTTATCGGGGACCGCTACATGCCGGTACGCTGAGCTTGCGCGCGGTGTGCGAGCAGGAGAATCTGAAGCTCGCGCTCGACCGCATTCACTTCTTCAATCGTTTTGTTACCCCGCTAGGTCGACCCAGGCGCTTCGATACGCGTTTTTTCATCGCAGAAGCGCCGCCCGGTCAGGTCGGTATGCACGATGACAAAGAGACCGTGGATTCGATTTGGATCTCGCCAAAAGAAGCACTGCAAAGAAACGCGGCGAAAGACTTCGATTTAATGAATGTCACACGGTTTCAGTTGCAGGCCTTGGCGGAATTCGACAGCGTACAGGCGGTTTTAGCGATGGCGGCAAACAACACCCAGTTTCCGGTGAGTCGGCCGGACTTACCTGTCGATCTGCCGACTTCCAAAGGCTGAGTGCGTATTTAGCGCTATGCGCTCGTTTCTGCTCGGTTACCGCAACGAGTTGGCAGCCATCGATGATCCCGAAGAACGCGCCAAGCAGTACGAAGAAAGAGTGGCGCGTATGTATGCCCATGGGCGCGCCGTTAGCACCGCCTCCTACTTCGAGATCGACGACGTGATTGATCCAAAGGATTCTCGGCACTGGGTGCTCGC
>JBPCXR010000284.1:0-4965 GCA_051027215.1 Pseudomonadales bacterium
TAAGGGCAACGGCTGCCGCGTAATCACCCAATCCGTGAATGGCGGGCGTTAGAAATCGAATGCTGTTCATGATGCGCTCCTTAACTGAGCCGCCTTTCCCAATTTCTACTCTGGTGACCCAGGCGGCCATTGGATCGATGCTGAACTTAGACATTCATCTGCTGAACCACCAATACTTATCTTCTATGGGGCGTTAGGAGCAGCCTATGCGTCAGCACTAGCCGCCTGATACTGCTCACGCACAATTTCGGCGAAGCGTTTGGCGGCCGGACTGAGGTATCGATTCTGCGCGGTCGCTAACACAACCTGCCGCGAAGGCGTCGGATCCTGTATTGGGATATAGCGAATCGTCGGCCTGGGATCACCTTCAATGCAAATTCGAGGCAGTATGGACACGCCATACTGCTGCTCAATCAGATGTTTAACGGTTCCCAGCTGTGAGGCTTGAAACAGCACCTTCGGCGTAAACAGTTCGGCAAAACAATACTGTTGAATTTGTCGGGTCAAGCAATGAACGTCATCTAACAAGATAAACGGCGTACCATGTAAAGCATCTACCGAGACTACATCCAGTTCCGCCAGCGGATGGGATTCGTGCACCGCAACGTAAAACTCATCGATAAAGAGCGGCTCAACCTGCACATTGCTCTCGTCAAACGGCAGAACCTCAATCAGCAGATCGAGTTCTGAACGGGCCAACGCTGCGACAATGACCTCTGAAACCTCTTCGCGAATCGTTACCGTAGCATCGGGAAACGCTTCTGCGAGCGCCGCTAATACGCTTGGCAACATGAACGGCGCGAGGGTCGGCAGTATGCCTATTGCGACAGCACCACCGCTGGTGTCATCTACGCCTTTTACCTCGCGCTTGGCTTCCTCCACCTCGTTTAAGATCTTACGCGCGTGCTCGTACAGAATCTGCCCGGCGTTGGTCAGCGTCATCTTACCCTTAGCACGGACGAACAAATCCCTACCAACCCCGCCTTCCAATTTTCGCAACTGCTGACTAAGCGAAGGTTGAGAGATAAAGCAGCGTTCAGCAGCCTTGGTCACGCTGCCCGTTTCGACAATCGAAACGAAGTATTTGAGTTGATGCAGGTGCATAGGCGCTCCGCCATACCCCATAGGATATAAGTATTGGTTACCCGATTGCCGATTCCCTATCGTTTCACTGCTTCTTGTGTAACTCGGGTAGCTTCGAGGAAGTTAACACCCAGGGCATTGCAAAGGAACCGTAGGTCGGAAGGAAACTGGAGCACAACATGACAAACAAGCACATTCCCGCGCGTTGGTTCGCGCTCATAGCGACGTTAATCGCTGGCAGTGTTACATCCGTAGCATTGGCCGATGATCATGGATACACAGCTAAATTCAACAACAAGGGCGAACTGATCCGACCAGCGGGCTGGCGTGAGTGGGTCTTCGTCGGTAGCCCATTGACACCCAACTCCCTCAATAGCGGCGCGGCGCCATTTCCCGAGTTCCACTCGGTCTATATCGACCCGCAAAGCTGGGAGCATTACAAGAAGACCGGAACTTTCCGCGAAGGCACGATGTTCGCGAAAGAGCTGAGCCTGGTGGGCGATACCGCAGCAACCAGTGGCGTCGGCTTTTTTAACGGAGAAATGCAGGGGTTCGAGATCGCCCATAAAGACTCCAACCGCTATTCCAAAGAATCGGGAGGTTGGGCCTACTACACCTTTGGACATCGAGCTGAACCCTACGACAACACTGCGGCTGCCATGCCGGCAGCGGCCTGTGCCAATTGCCATACAGCCTCAGCGGCAGAAGACATGGTATTCACGCAGTACTACCCAATACTACGAGAAGCCAAAGGCACTGGGGATGCAGGTGCCGGCGTCGGCGGCCAGTAGGCCAAGGAAGAAACGATGAGCACAGCCTCACTCTATCAGCGCCTCGGTGGATACGACGCCATTGCTGCCGTTGCCGATGCGCTGATGACTCGATTAAAGAAGGACGAGCAGCTAAGGCGATTCTATGACCACCGAGGCACAAACGGGATCGAACGGGAGCAACAGCTGCTGATCGACTTTCTGTGCGAATCCTCGGGTGGCCCGATGATCTACACCGGTCGTGACCTAAGGTCGTCGCACATCGGGATGGGCTTGAACGAGGAAGATTGGAAACGCGCAATGCATCATCTCTCTTCCACCCTAGATACTTTCAACGTGCCTGCAGCGGAGAAAGAAGAGTTGATGAGCTTTCACAACCACCTGAAGCGGGAGATTGTCCATGAGCAAGCATAGATGCGGTCGAGCAGCTGGGGTCATTATTTCGATGGCATCACTGTGCACCAGCAGTGCTTCGATGGCTGATGACCGATTTGCCTCAGCCTACAAAGATCTGGTGGACAATGTTGGCAACATCACGTTGCCCGCGGACTTTCGAGCCGAGTGGACTTTTCTTGGCACCTGGTCAGTTGCAGAAAAGACAGTAGGCAGCGCGGATGCAGGGAAGCGCGGGGCAGCGGGTCTGCACAACGTGTACACCCAACCAGGGGTTGCCCAGTTCTACCAGAAAAACGGCGCTTTTCCCGACGGAGCGATAGTGATCAAGGAGCTACTAAAGGGCAAGACAGCACCCATGACCACTGGCACGGTGAGCCACGGCACAGAAGTCGAGGGCTGGTTTGTGATGGTCAAAGACACGCAACAGCGGTTTAGGGAAAATCCCCTGTGGGGTGACGGCTGGGGTTGGGTGTTATTCGGACCGGACCGAGTTGCACAGACCACTAGTTATAAAACTGAATGTCTGACCTGCCACGTTCCAGCGAAGGATACCGATTGGATCTACATCGACGGCTATCCAATGCTTCACCCACTTGACAAATGAAGCCGCGAAGAACAGCAGCGTTGTTGGTTGTCGCTCTCATGCCGCATGCTTGGGCTGAGACAGGAATAGAAGGCGATCTACATGCATTGATTGACGACTATTACTACGCCATCGGCGAAAATCGTATGAATCAAGCATTGAATCTCTATCATAAGGACTCGCCGGAGACACGCAAGGCAACACAAGCGCTCCTCTTTGGACGATCTTCCTATTTGCAGCGAACCAGGACACTGAAGTTCGATCTAGTGCACAGCAGTGGCAAGCACCGGCTCGCAAGGGTCGCTCACCGGCACCTAAGAATCGTCGGGGTCAAGTTCATGGAATCGTTTACGACGGCCGAATACGAATTTCGGCAGCAAGGCGATGAGTGGAAGATCTGGTCCAGTAAGGAACAGCGGGTTAGGCGATGATCATCCCAGTAAGGTAGCAACCTCTATCGCGCAGCAGTGATTCTCACCAATGCCACTCAGGCAATACTCCGTGTAATGCGTTGGGAGCTCCAATGGAGGAACCAACTCAGCATGCCGTAGACTCCAATCACGACCAAGTAGAAAGGCGAATCGTCTTCGCCGAGCGCGGCCACTCCAACAACAAACATTACCGCAAGGGTGAGACCAACCCAAACCAGCAAGAAGAGAAAGCGGCCGAGTAGACCCGGCTGTGGCGTTATGAGGGCCTGCAAGAAACGTCCGGCAAAGTAGCCACCGAAGCCGCCGACGAGAACGAGCGCTGAGGCTACCCAGGCATAGAATCCAAAAGCTTTCCAGGAGATTCGGGGTTTGTCTCTACTGGGGCGCTTCTCCTCTGGTGGCTCGAGAATGTACTCGATGTACTGCCGCTGCTCACCCTGGGCTGATGCCAGCGCGTCTTCCACTGCTGTACGCGTCATAGGACCGAGGTTTGCCCGGGTGCGATGGGCCAGTCGCAAGCCAAGCTCGCCGCTATCCGGTCCCGCGGTGATGTCGCTGGCGATGATGTGGTCACGGACTACTGGGTCAAGCTGTTCGCTGGTAAAAATGGTGTCAGCCGCTGACTTGTCTGCTGCACTACCGTTACGCAACGCGGGCACGAGAATGCGCTCCCATTCGACATCGAGCATAGGAACATAGGCTCGGTAGGAACTGGTGTAACCAAACGCCACCCGCGAACAAATAGCCGCACCATCGGTAAAACAGTACTCCAGCGCTGCAATTGCCTCGGGTGAAGTGTTTTTGCCATCGTCAAGGTAGGCCGAGAGCGCACTCGAGCGTGCAGCGGCCGGACGAAAAGCATCCTGAAATGTCTCGAGCTGGCGTTCGGCGGATTGCCCCTGCATCGCCAGCTCTCTGACTTGCCACGAGTCCGAACCATCAACCACGAGATCTAGCTGGGGGTGAGCACCGGCTGCCAGCAGAACACGAACGGCCGCTCTTTCGTGTTCCTTGTGCTCAGTGGGTGTCAACGCAATCGTCGCAATCCGGTCGAGGCGCGCTGGGGAAAGGCCACGTGCCGCCGCAATCGTTGCCAGCGGCTGCAGTGCGTCTCGGTATCCATGCTTAGGTTCCGCCGCTTGCTGCATGAGGGCTTCGAGACTCACATCGGTAAGTGGCCGTTTGGCACCTATGTAGCCCAGGGCTTCCAGGTGGGCTTTTCGGTAAGGATACAAAGACATGGACTCGACCAGGGCAGTCTCCATTGCCGAATCGAACTCGCGGTGGCGAGCAAGTGACGCGACCATCTGAGCCGCGTTCTGGCTGTAAGATCGCTCGCCAAGATGGACTATGAGTTGATCGATGAACTCCGGTGGTAAGCCGTACCGTTTGTCCTGTGCGGCAATGCTCTGTGCGGCGGTTTTGACGCCAGCGCGATGCTCATCGTACAAAGCCTGCAGTTCGATAAGTCCAAGCTTCTCGGTACTGCCTTGCTCAAGCACGGTAGCTTCGTGCTGACGTGTAGCGCGTCCGTCAAAGTCGAGCAGGCTAAGCACCGCGGCCGGGTTCGCCAGAATCAGGGCTAAGCCGAGCAGCGTGATAACGCCGCCCGCCAGAAAAAAGCCTAGAGGTGTCTTGAGCTTATCCACCAGCGCCCTCTCCGGTTCTTCAAGCAATCACATTAGTCTTTAGCCACTCAACG
>JBPCXR010000285.1:0-4170 GCA_051027215.1 Pseudomonadales bacterium
CCGCGTTGCGCACTGCGCAATCAGATTGATGCCCGTTGAAATAGCCGTCTAGCTTTCTTTGTTTTTCTCGGTCTGCGACTTCCAGATCCAGCCGGCCAGAAAACCAATGATACCGCCGGTGGCACCAAGGGGCAGCATACCACCCGTCAGCGCCCCGATTATTGCACCAACTACCAACCCAACAATTGTAAGCACTATGATTTTGTTGTTCATTGAATCCTCCTGTTGCGTGCAGGTCTTTGCGCCAATGTAGGCGTCGGCGCTGCTCGCATCATTTATTTTTTACCAAACAATGGCTTATGCGGCAAGGCTCAAGAAGGCTCAAACTGTCTTATGTCATAGTCAGAGCCCCGGTCCCCGCTCGGGCTGTGGACGCTCAAAAGTGGCGCAGCCTACAGACCTTATCGGATTAGTTGTGAAAGATACGCCATAAGCCGCAAACAGATTTGCGGTGCATAAGAATTGCAGAGAGCCAGCTTTTCGGACATTCGAGGTATTGTGCTATTCGTACGTAAAGCGTCCGGCGTGGTGTGAGCAAACCTCGCTTGCCAACCAGGACATACCTTGGTACGGCGGGTATAAAACCAAACCACCACCGGGAAGGAATCCACAACTGGCAGGATTTTCACAATATCCAACCCTACCAATATCCGACCAGTTCAATAGGTGAAACTCCGACGACCTAGCATCGAATAGCGCCAACGATAAATGTAGGATATCGTTTGATGCCTCGGGTGACGGTGAATACCGGTCGGTAAGTCGACGAACGAGAATGGAATCCATGCCCGAGCGCGAGCGGACAGATACGGCTAAACCACAAAAAGAGACCCTCGAGCGCCTGCTGGAGCACAGCCTGGCTGTGCACTTTATCGCAAAGCCTGCGCCGGACTATGGCGTCACTTACGTCAGCACCGGCGTCACGGCGCAGCTAGGTTACGAACCGACCCAATTCACCGAAGTCCCTGGCTTTTGGATAAACCATATCCACCCGGAGGACCATGCCCGGGTAATTGCTCAACTCGAATCCACGGTGGACAAAGAGCATTGCGTAATCGAATACCGATTCAAGCACGCACAGGGCCATTGGCGCTCGATTCACTGTGAGCTATTGCTGGTTTGCGATGCGCAAGGTAGTACGCCGGAGTTGGTCGGCAGTTGGCTCGACATCACCGAGCGCATCAACACGGAACAGGCATTGCAGCAGGCGCTTCAGGAGCTGGAAGAAATCCTGACACAATCCACGGAACAACTCGGCATCCGCGATGCGTTCCTGGACAACCTCACCGAGGGAACGTCCCTAATACGCGTGAGTGATGGTTTAATCGTTTACACGAATTCGAACTTCGAGCGCATGCTCGGGTACGAACCTGGGGAAATGATTGGGATGCACGGCGCCTCCTTAATCGCTGGCACTAAAGAGCAGCAGCAAGATGCGTACAACCAGATAACCGAGCTTCTTGATCAAGACGGTTCATGGTCGGCGGAAGTGCAAAATGTCCGAAAAGATGGCACCACGTTCTGGACCACCTATCAAAGTACGTTGCTGCATCACCCCGAGTTCGGCGAAGTTTGGATCACCATGGGTATTGACGTGACCTCGCGCAGAGATGCCGAAGAAAAACTCAGATTGACCGAGTTTCAATTGAACGAAGCTCAGCGGATCGCGAGCATAGGCAGTTGGGTCGGCAATATCCAATCAAATGAGGGCATATATTCAGACGAAATGATGCGGATTTTCGGTGAAGACCCGCGGACTTTCAGATCCACCTACGAGACTTTTCTAGAGAGAGTGCACCCGAAAGACCGGCGCAGCGTGGCCGACGCTATGGAGCGTGCATATGTTGATCACACCCCTTTCGAAATCGACTACCGAATCTTGCTTGCCGACGGCACGGAGAAGTTCATCCACGCGCGCAGTGACATTGAGTCCGATGAGGACGGGCACCCCATCCGCTCGATGGGTACAGTAGAGGACATTACCGATCGGCGGGCACTCGAATCGCAACTACGTCAAGCCCAGAAGATGGAAGTGGTTGGGCAACTCACGGGCGGTATCGCTCATGACTTCAATAACTTGCTGGCCGTCATACTCGGTAATCTCGAGCTTCTCGAGGGATCCGTGCAGAGTGATGTTGCATCGCTTGGGTATACCAAGGAAGCACTGGCGGCGGGCTTTCGTGGTGCGGAACTGACCAAACGGCTGTTGGCGTTTGCGCGACAACAGCGGCTCGAGCCTGAAGTGATCCAGATCGAAAAGCTCATCACAGGCCTTGAACCTCTACTGAAGAGGACGCTTGGTGAAGATATTACCCTGCACAGCAAGTCCGACGATGACCTGTGGCCCACGCGAATTGATCTCAACCAGATGGAAAGCTCGCTGATTAATCTGGCCGTCAATGCCCGGGACGCCATGATTGGTGGCGGTACGCTTGCCATAGAGACGGCCAATACAAAGCTGGATCAGGCGATAGTGGTCAACCACGCTGAAATCCCACCCGGTGAGTATGTATTGTTGTCTGTTAGCGATTCAGGCAGCGGAATACCTGGCGATGTACTGCACAAGGTGTTTGAACCCTTTTTCAGTACCAAGGATGTCGGCAAAGGTAGCGGCTTGGGTCTGAGCATGGTGTACGGCTTCGTGCAACAATCAAAAGGCTACGTCGGTATATCTAGTGAGGAAGGTCACGGCACTTGCGTGCAGCTCTACCTGCCGCGCGCTGAGCCTGAGGCCGATGGCTCAGGGTTGATATCAACCAGGAATATTGACAACCCCACTGGTACCGAGACCATCCTGATGGCGGAGGACGAGACCGGCGTCCGCGAGGTTGCGTCCAGATTGCTTACGGATCTGGGCTATCGGGTCATCGAAGCCGGTAGCGGCGCAGAAGCGCTCGCCACTCTGGCTGAACATGATGATATTGATCTGTTGCTCACCGACATCGTCATGCCTGGCGGCATGACCGGAGTAGACCTTGCCAGCCAAGCACGGGCGCGCTATCCAAACTTGAGGGTGCTTTACACCTCGGGTCACACCGCGCTCGCGATTCCATACGTGGATGCGCCGCAATCTACTCAGCCGATGCTGCACAAACCTTATCGCAAGGAAGAGTTAGCGCAGGTTGTACGCCAGGTGTTGGATTTTCGCTAACCGGCTAACACGTCTGCCAGTAGCTCAACTCCCGACCTCTAAGAAGGTAAAATAGCTCCGCCTTCTGGGCTCAACTGGCAACCACGTTGCAGCGACCCGCTGATTAACAGCGACTCCACCCCGGACAAACAGCCGCAAAAAATGTGGGCTACATCGCGGACTCCAACGATTCCATTTCGTGGCGTATTCCAACCCCCACAGAATCTGCGCGATTGGAACGCATCTCGCGCCTACCTATATCCGACCAGTTTAGAATAGAAAAGAAGCGTCAACGTACAAAGGCGAAAGAGCGGCAGAAATCTAGAACGAAAGTCGGACCCTAATAGAAGTTTCGAATCGGGGCGCTTCAAAGTCCTCGTGGCTAAAACTGCACAAACAGGTTTAACAGAACGACCATCTGGTCGTCCTCCTGACCGTCGTCGAACAAACCTCTACTGCCACTTTCGGCGTCGAAGCTATGGAACTTAATCTCCGGGCGTATGCGTACAAAACCGTTCAGCTGCCAGTTGACATTGGCGGTCAATGACCAGACACCGCCAGCGCCGCCATTCCATAGCACATGGACGCCATCCGCGTTGGAAAAGGGTAGCCCGCTGCAGCGTCGTCAGCGGAGGCCGAAAACGGCTGTACTATGCACAAAGCGCACACACGGCTAGCGAACAAAAATGGCGATGGCTCCGCCTCATGTTCATGCATACTCCCTGGCAATCTGCTCGCTTTTTACCCATGGAACGAACAAGGGCCCAACACCTGTTTCGCGGGTGTCGGCACAGTCTCGTAATCCCTGCTGGTTTCCGCCGGTATTTATGGCAGCGGAAACCGAGCCAGCAATCCTCTAATTAATTTGGGGCAATATTGCGCCGATACCAGTCAGCTATGGTGCGACCAATCACTTTCGGGTGATCTTCCTGGACAAAGTGCAGCGCCGGACCGACATACTGAGTCTGATGATCCGACAGTCGTTCAGCCAGCCACATCACATCATCCACCGAATTAACGTCACCAGGCTCACCATACAGGTG
>JBPCXR010000286.1:0-12015 GCA_051027215.1 Pseudomonadales bacterium
AAAGCTGGGGGTACTCACCAAAGAAGTGCGTCAAATTGCTAAAGCCATGGTCTAACGCGATTTTAGTCAAATAAAGCCACGTTGGATGAATGCACCAGCTGTGCCCGACGCCGCACTTCTCGCCCTAAGACGCCGAAGCTCTGCCGGTTGATCCATAGGAAACCACACGCCTGGCGCCCATTCAAGAACGAGCCGAATCATGACCGATCTGTTACACGCCTTAGCCTGATAAGCCAAAGCACTTACTTATATAGGTGTCCGTCTTGGGTCGTGTGAGTTTCGTATGCGAACATGTTCAGCTGTTAGACTGTCGTGCTATGCGGTAATTTGCTCGCTGCCATACGCCAGCTGACGGCAAGGTCATTAATCTTGAGGAACAACGGATGAAACACGGAATGCGTGTGATGTTGGTAGCGGGGGCGCTATCGATGCTAATGGGTACGGCGCTGGCATCAGACCCGGTCCCGGCAGAAGAATCCTTGCTCGGTGCTTACCCCAAGCGCGATGACTACTCGCCCTATGCCAACCGCAACTTTCCGACCAACGTCTATTGGGGCGATACTCACTTGCACACCGGCATGTCGATGGATGCTGGAGCCTTTGGCGCGCGCCTGATGCCTGCTGATGCCTACCAGTTCGCCCGTGGTCACGAATTGACTTCGTCCACCGGTCAGCGCGTAAAGCTCAGTCGCCCCTTGGATTTCCTCGTTGTCTCTGATCACTCCGATAACATGGGTTTCTTTCCGACCCTGTTGAGCGGCGATCCGTCCATGCTTGCCGATCCTACGGGCCGGCGTTGGTACGATTTGATCCAGGCGGGCGGGCAGGAGGCAGTCAAGGCTGCCGTAGAAATCATTCAGTCGTTAACCGAAAACACGATGCCGCCGGCACTGGCTTCTCTGCCGGGCTCCGAGCTGTACCGATCGACCTGGGAAGCCACCGTTGAGGCCGCAGAACAAGCCAACGATCCAGGGAACTTTACGGCTTTCATCGGCTACGAATGGACCTCTACCGACAAGGGTTACAACTTACATCGCAACGTCATCTATCGGGACAACGCATTGCGCGCCCTGATGCTAGAACCTTATACAACCGTAAAGCCACTCGGCAGTCCAGATCCCCGTGATCTGTGGAAGTGGATGCAGAGCTACGAAGACAAGACTGGTGGCCGTCTGCTGGCCATTGCCCACAACGGTAATATGAGCAATGGCACCATGTTCCCGATGAACCGCACCATCACCGGCGGGCGTGTGGATCGTAACTATGTCGAGACCCGTGCTCGCTGGGAACCGCTCTACGAAGCGACGCAGATCAAGGGTGATGGCGAAACCCATCCGTTTCTGTCTCCGGACGATGAGTTTGCGGATTATGAAACCTGGGCCGTCGGTAATCTCGATCTGAGTGAACTAAAAGAAGACAGCATGCTCGCTGGCGAGTACGCGCGCCGCGCATTACAGCGCGGGCTACTACTAGAAGAAAAGCTCGGCACCAATCCCTACAAGTTTGGCCTTATGGCTGCCACCGATAGTCACACCGCTTTGAGCACAGCTGAAGAAGATAACTACTTCGGTAAGCACTCCGGCGCGGAGCCGAATCCGCAACGTGTCTATCATCCGATGGCGAAAGTGGGAGACGTGGAGTATCCGGGTTGGTCGATGGTGGCTTCGGGCTATCAGGCCGTTTGGGCGCGAGAGAACACCCGCAAAGCGCTGTTCGATGCAATGATGCGCAAGGAAACCTACGGCACCACCGGCCCGCGTATGCTCGTGCGCTTTTTCGGTGGCTGGGACTTCGAAGCAGCAGATGCACGAGGCCGCTTACCGGCAGATGTGGGCTATGGCAAAGGTGTGCCCATGGGCGGTGACCTCACCAGCGCGCCCAAGGATGGCGCACCATCGTTCTTGGTCGCTGCACGCAAAGATCCGCTGTCCGGTAACCTTGATCGAATCCAGATCGTCAAAGGCTGGGTCGACGGCCGCGGCAAGCGTCAGGAAAAAGTTTATGACGTCGCCTGGTCCGATGATCGCAGTCCGGATGCCAACGGCAAGCTGCCGGCGGTGGGTAATACCGTGGACATCAAGAACGCGACCTGGACCAACACGATTGGCGAGCCCGAACTAATTGCCGTGTGGAACGATCCGGACTTCGATCCAACACTACGTGCCGTCTACTACGCGCGAGTGCTGGAAATACCCACGCCGCGCTGGACGGCCTATGAGGCTCAGCGCTTCGGTATCGACATGCCGAGCGCCGATGTGCCGATGACCACTCAGGAACGCGCCTATACCTCGCCAATCTGGTACACGCCGTAGCGAAGAGTGTCGTAGTAAATGGTGAATATTTTCAAGGAGCCGCTGGTTCACTTCTTGCTGCTCGGGCTGGGATTGTTTGTTCTTTATGGGTTAGTTGCGCCGAATGACGCCGTTTACGACAGCAAGGTCATTGACGTCGATCGCGAGGCCTTACTGACCTTCGTTCAGTATCGCTCGCGTGCGTTCGAACCCTCGGCGGCCGCTGCCCGGCTCGATGGCATGTCAGATGACGAGTTGGAACGAACTGTAGCCGATTACGTGCGCGAGGAAGCGTTGCACAGGGAAGCGAAGGCGCTCGGCGTGGATAAGAACGACTACATCATCAAACGGCGCATGATTCAGTCCATCGAGTTCATCACCGACGGCTTTGCCACCGCAGCTGTTGAGGTTGATGCCGACGCCGTTGCCGAGTACTACGAAACGAACCGAGACACCTACTTTGTGAGCCCTTTTGCCACGTTCACTCATGTATACATCAGCGGCGATGGCCGAAGCCGCGAAGATGCTAACGCGCTGGCTAATGCCAAGTTGGATGAGCTCAATAGAGATAACGTAGTTTTCACAGACGCTCCGCGCCACGGTGACCGGTTCCCTTTTTTTGTCAACTACGTAGAGCGCGATCCCCAGTTTGTAGCCAGCCACTTTGGCTCGTCTATGGCAGAGCAAGTGTTCGCACTAACCCCCGCAGACGATCTTTGGCATGGACCCTACGAATCCGAATATGGGCTGCATCTGGTGCTCTTAACGAGAAAAGCTGCGGGTCGCTATCCGCGGCTTGGCGAGATTGAATCTGCAGTTCGTGCCGATGCTGAGCGCGCGGCGATTGCTGCACAAAAAGATGAGGCGATCCAAGCCATAGTCGACACCTATGAAGTGCGCCGCAATTACGAACGGCAGCAGCTGAGCCAGGCAAGATGACGCTGCGTCACTGGCTTGGTCTGGTTACTGTGGTGCTGGCAACCGCGGCAGAAGCACACGATGCGCGGCCAAACTACGTACAGATTACTGAAACCGATCCGGGTACGTTCAGCGTATCCTGGAAGGTACCGGCTAGCATGCCGGGGGGAGCGCTGCCTTATCCGATTCTACCGCCGGATTGCCACGCTGAACGGCAACCTGCGTGGCAGCAGGCCGGGGGAGAATTCGTTGGGCAGCAGCTGTTCCGCTGTGAGCAGTCGTTGTCGGGTCGCCAAGTTGGGATTGAGTTCCCCCTCGTCAACCCGTCTTTGTCAACGCTCTACAAAATTAGACTTGCAAGCGGCGAGGAACATATTCGCATTCTAAAGCCGAGCGAGACTGAGTGGATCGTTCCCAATGCGGAAGATCGACTGGCCGTTGCCACCGAGTACACTTGGCTGGGTATCGAGCACATTTGGATCGGCCTGGATCATTTATTATTCGTCGCTTGCCTGCTGTTCATCGCGCGCACACCGCGACGATTGCTGATCACCATCACTGGTTTTACTGTCGCGCACTCCATCACCTTGGCATTGTCTGCATTGGACCTGGTTCGCATTCCAACGCCGCCGGTTGAAGCAGCAATAGCACTTAGTGTGGTGTTCATGGCTTGGGAGATCGTCAAAGGTGATGAGCGTGCGTTGACCAATCGCTATCCTGTGGCGGTGTCTTCATCCTTTGGGCTGCTTCACGGTTTCGGTTTTGCTGCGGTGCTGAGAGATATTGGCTTACCGCAGACCGAGCTGCCCACGGCGCTGCTGTTTTTTAATGTGGGCGTGGAGGTCGGTCAGATCCTGTTTGTGACGGCGCTGTTGGTGGGTTTTTACCTGCTGCGGCCGGCACTGGTAGCTGTATTGCGATCTGCACAGGACAATAGCATTCACTGGCGTACGCTCACCGCGCCGGCGAGCTATGTTATCGGTTCGGTGGCGAGCTTTTGGCTGATTGATCGCGTTGCGAGTTTTTGGGTATAGGTGGCAGCCTTGGAGCAATCAGAGCAAAAGAACGCTGCAGGTACGTTGATTTCTGCCATCATTCTGTTTGGCCTAGCCTACGCAATCGTTCGTTACCACATCGCGGGTCCAGTGCCCTGGAAAGATTTCCCCTTTTTCATCTTAAACAAAGGCATCTCCCTGAGCGCCTTTATCCTGCTGACTTGCAACTTTAGCTTTGGGCCGTTGAAGAACCTGGGTGTTGGTATTCCGACGAGCTGGCTGCGTGCACGGCAGGCGTTGGGTATGTCGGGTTTTCTGCTGGTTCTCATTCATGCGCTCATGAGTTTTATACTGTTTACACCGGAAGTTTATGGCAAGTTCTTCGAAGATGATGGCACGCTCACGCTATTGGCGGGGTTGAGCATGTTGACTGGGGTGCTCGCGTTCGTGGTGTTGTGGGCTTACAACTTGAGCTTTCAAACCCACCTGCGTGAAGACAAGGCGTTCATTGGATTCATCACTTCCCGCAGCTTCATGCTGTTTGCGCTCGTTCTTGGTGGCTTGCATCTGCTATTCATGGGTTATGAAGGCTGGCTTAAGCCCAGTGGCTGGCACGGTGGCATCCCACCAGTGAGTTTGGCGGCTTTTAGTCTATTTCTGATCGGTTACGTCGCAAACCTCTTTGGTCGGGAATAACATCTGTCGCAAAATGGCTGGTGACGTTTGCCTCTAAGTCCCAGCATCCGTATTTGCGGTAGCGATCTACGATTTTCGGGTGTTGCGGGATGTTAGTTCTTGCCCCAGTTGTAGCTGACCGAAAAGAAAACGATATCGTTGGATTTGTAGTCTCCGGCGAAACCGGTACTGTCAATCCTGGACCTACCGTAGTCAGCGTAGACCAGGTGTGCGGCAATTTCTGCGCCGCTGGCGCGCGTGTACTTGCCGCCAATTGCGTAGCGCACCTGGCGGTCCACCGGCAGGTCGGCGGTTCGAAATTCTTTATCTGCCGGGTTGGTGTCGTAAGAGACACCGCCTTGAACAGCCCATTGATCGCTTAATCGGTAGCTGATGCCACCAGCATAGTGATAGGTATCGTCCCAATTGCGCTTGGCCACTACACCAGCGCTTTCGGTGGTCAACAGCAGCGCATCCAATGTGTCCCAATCTTCCCAGCCAACGGTGAGGTGCGCTGCGAGATTTGGATTGAACTGATGGGTTAGGGCTAATCGTGCAAGTGCCGCTAAAGGTAAATCTGCATCTACGCCTACCGATGCATCGGACGGCGATAGCTCAACGTCGCCGCTGTAGCTGGAATCCAGGTCGGACTGATAGATGAGTCCAAGCCGGGTATTTGGCGACAGCGTGAGCATGGCACCGAGCGTGAAACCAATCTCCGTGTCATCACCGTCCACGGTTGCGCTACCAGGCGGCCCCGTTAGGGGATTGGTGAGGTTTGGCACCGCGACCGTTAGTTCCATCTTGGTATAACCCAGCAGCACGCCTGCGCCAATGGAAAGGTGGTCATTCACCTTATAGCCGATGGTTGGTTGCAGCCCGAGGAACACGAGTTCCACGTCGGTTGCCTGAAATCGACCGACCCAATTATTTTTGTAGTCCAAGGCTGAACCCGTGACCCCGTAGAAGTTCATGCCAAACCACCAGCGTTCGTTCAGCGGGCGAACGTAGAAGGCGCTGGCAGCGGGCGCCACACTTCCGGCGTCCCCGCCGTCCTCGTTGCCAGTGAGCAAACTGGTGCGAGTGCTCTCGAATTCTATCTGTGACCAGGCGAAACCGCCGGTGGCCATAAACTGAGAGGTGTCTAATCGGGTCATACTGGCGGGGTTGTAGAGCCCGGTGGAAGCATCATTCACACCCGCTTCGGCGCCAGCCCCGGCCCTGCCCATTGCTGGGGCACCGAATTCAGAGATCCACAGGCCACCGGCCCAGGTGTGGGTTAGTGGCAGCACGGTCAGCAGCGCCAGCAACGCAGTCGAGCGATGAGGTAAGGTAATAGACACAGCAATTCCAGGGCGATGGCGATCGCAATATAGCAACGGTGCAGAGGAGAGGAAAATGACGTTTAGTGCACACATGAAAAGTAGCTGGTGCAATCGACCAGGCGGCCGTTGAAGAATGCGATCCGCCTATTCGCTGTCAGACGAGCTGCCGTCCAGGGCTTTCGAGACGGCTTGTCCAAGCTGCGACCTGTTGGTACAAATTCCCGCGCTAGCCCCTGGTAGCCGGGCTAATTGCGGCCGTTGCGGGCATCTGCTCACAAGCCACAATAGGCACGGTTTCGAACGCGCGGCTGCCTTCGGATTGTCTGCCCTGATTTTGCTGTTGGTTGCCTGCAGTTTTCCATTCATGTCTTTCGAGCGTGCGGGTTTTATGAACGAGATGACTCTGCCAGCCGCTGGTTTTCTGCTGTTTCAGGATGGCGCCGTATTGCTCTCGGTGTTGGTCTTCGGCTTCATTCTTACGGTGCCGACCATACTGCTGGTTGTTCTGTTGCTGCTGATCTACGCACTGAAAAAGGGTCGGCGTTGGCAGTCGCTACCACTGTTAGGGCGGATGCTGACCCAATTGCAGCCATGGAGCATGGTGGAAGTGTTTGTGATCGGGGTGATAGTCAGCCTGGTAAAACTAGCGGCCATGGCGAATATCGTTCTAGGAATAGCTTTCTGGGCTTATGTTGGCTTTGCGCTGTGTTTTACCGCGGCGTTCTCAAGTCTCGATCAACATGATCTATGGGACGCTATCGAGGACGTAACTCCGTGAGCTTTGCGGTAGGCTCAGCTGCGGCGCAGGGTTTGGCGCATTGCCACGTCTGTCTGAAACTCTCCTCCGTCGAGCTGCATCGGTGCCCACGCTGTCGGGCCGCGCTACACGCACGTATTCCGCAGAGCCTGCACGAGACGATTGCGCTACTGATAACCGCTGCGATCCTTTTCATCCCGGCAAATGTGCTTCCCATTACCGTGACTGATCAGTTAGGGAATTCGATCAACAGCACCATCATCGGAGGCGTGCTGCTGCTGTGGAAGTTGGGCTCCTACCCGGTGGCTGCCGTTATTTTCATCGCCAGCATCATGGTACCGTTGGGTAAGTTACTGGTGATGGCATATCTTTGCTGGAGCGTAGGACGGGGCCAGAGGGTCAGCCAGCGCGAGCGCAGCCTACTCTATAAAATTACGGAGTTTGTTGGACGTTGGTCAATGATCGATGTCTTCGTAGTCACGATCCTGGTCGCACTGGTGCGCTTAGAGGGAATTATCTCTTTTCACCCTGGTTCAGCGGCGTTGGCATTTGCGGGTTTGGTTATGGTGACGATGGTGGCTGCTGAACGTTTCGATCAACGACTTATTTGGGATCACGTGGACAATCAGAGTGAGTGATACACAATCACTGGACGTGGAGGTTTCCAGCCGCCGGCGCATTCCCGCTATTTGGTTTTTGCCGATCATTGCTGCACTGCTGGGTTTGTGGATGTTGTACTACAACATCAGCAATCAGGGTCCGGTGATCACTATCCAGTTCGAGACTGCGGAAGGCATTCAGGCTGGGAAGACCAAGATCAAATCCCGCAACGTGGATCTCGGTGTGGTGGATGCGGTGACGTTGAGTCCGGACCGAGTAAGCGTTGTGGTTACCGCGCAGTTGGAACCCACCGCGCGTGAGCTAGTTAATGACACTACACAGTTCTGGGTTGTGCGCGCACGGGTAGACTCCGGTGGCGTATCAGGACTAGGTACGGTGCTTTCGGGCGGCTATATCGAACTAGCACCGGGTGACAGCTCTACACGCAGGCGCGATTTCGTCGGCTTGGAAGCGCCGCCCATTACGGCGGTTGGCACACCGGGTATTCATGTATTCCTGGCGTCTGAACAGGCGGGTTCTGTGGGTACCGGTGATCCGGTGCTGTATCGCGGCTTCAACGTCGGGCGGGTGGAAAGCGAAGAATTCGATATGGATGCGCAGCTCATGCGCTTTCGGCTTTTCGTGCGCGCGCCTTTTGATGGCCTGTTGCGGACCACCACCCGCTTCTGGAACCGCAGCGGCATTGATATTTCGGCAACAGCTCAGGGGTTTTCCGTAAGCACCGGGTCGCTGCAAACATTGGTTACCGGTGGGGTGGAATTTTCCACAGACGAACGCTACGGCCCTGGTGACCCCGCTACGGAAGGCACGGCCTATACGTTGTTCCCCAATTATAAGCAGGCGCAGGAAGATCCATTTGACGCCTCCGCAGCGTACGTTGTCTTGTTTACACAATCGCTAAGCGGCTTAAATCCGGGCGCACCGGTGAAATTGCGGGGTATTCAGGTCGGCCGGGTTGAGCGGATCATGATGGAAGAAATCAGCCTCCAGGGTCTTGCTGGCGAACAGCGCGCCGTTCCCGTGTTGATTAAAGTTGAACCGGGACGGATGCGCTGGTCAGACGATGAGTCGGGTGTTGCGCGCGCTAAAGAAGCGATCGCGGCCGCAGTAGCGGATAAACTTTACGCCACGCTGCAAACCGGCAGCTTGTTGACGGGTCAGTTGATGGTGGCGCTGGACTTCTATCCTGCTGAACCAGCGGCGAGCATGGGAGAGTTCGCCGGCTATAGCACAATTCCGACCAAATCTACGGGCCTTGCTCAGATTGAACAGAAAGTGGTTGCAGTGCTTGATCGGATCCAAAGCATGCCCTTGGGGGAGATCGGTGAATCCACCAAAAGTGCGCTTGATGAGTTGACGGCAACGCTGGCCTCAACCCGCAAGACCGTTGCTGAAATCGAAACACTGATGAGCAGCGAAGGCACTCAACAGCTACCGGGAGAACTCACCGCGTCGCTGGAACAATTGCGGGAAACACTAGGCGCGTTCTCACAAGAGTCTTCCCTGTACGATCAATTGAACAGCACGGTGCTGGAGTTACAACGGACCTTGAATTCCGTTGAAGGCCTGGCGCGGTCGTTGCAGGATCAGCCCAACTCTCTGATTTTTCCGGTGCGCAGAAAGGCAGACCCTATTCCGGGAGAAGATCGATGAACTGCAGCTTACGTTTATGTGCGTTGCCACTGTTGCTGGTAATTGTCGGCTGTAGCAGCAAAGCGCCAGAGGAAACCAGCGTTTACCTGCTGCGATCCGCGGTAGAAGCCATCGGCCATGACGATACCGACAGCCAACTCCGAGTCGGAATCAGCGACGTAACACTCGCCGAGTACTTGACTGCAGAAGGTGTGGTGTTGCAGCTGGCTGACCATCGAATCCATCACGCCCGTTACCACTTGTGGGCAGAGCCGCTGCAGCACAGCGTCAAGACTGTGCTGGCCGCCGAGTTGAGCGCGATTCTAGGCATGTCGGTGCAGACCCGCAGTCCTGCTAGCAGTTGGGATCAGCGTATCGACGTCTATGTTGATCAGCTGCACGGCACCAGTGATGGTCAGATTAAGGTCGTTGCTTGGTGGAACGTTTCGAATAGTTCTGACGGGGCTTCATTGGCCGGAGAAATTCAATTGCAGGTCGATTTGCCGGGTTCTGGCTACGATGCTCTGGTGGCCGCTCACCGCCAAGTGCTGGCTGAGCTTGCGGCGAAAATGGCGAGTACTGTGCAACAGGCGATGGATGCAACTTGACGCTTGGCGATGGCGTGCCTCAGGCAAGCTGGACTTAGTGTGTTGGGTGGGGAGTTCGATGTTGGGAGATTGGCTCAGCGCGCAATATTCGCTGAGAGTCGATAAAATGTGGGATTGCCCAGTACATAGTAGGGGCGGCCGTGCCAAGGCCAGCGTCTGCTGACAATCATTTCTCCAGGCGACAATTCATGCGACTTTTGCGGCTTATTATTCTCCTGGCCACGTCTGTGGCCATCACCTTGCTGGCCGGATGCAGTTCGTCGAAATCCGATAACGGCGAGAAGCCAGCGGCTGTCGAAGGCACAACAGGTACGGATGAGGTTAGCTATCCCAGAACGATTCAGGTCAAAGATCGTTCAGTTGTTCTACACCCACCGCAGGTGCGATCCTGGGAGGACTTCGAGGCCATCGAAGGTGTCATGGTGGTAGAGCTGGTGCCTGAGGGTGAAGAGAAGCCGCGTTTTGCCGTAGCGGCGTTCACGGCCGATGCCTTCCCCAATTTGGCCAATCGTACTGTCGAGCTCTCGGACCTTGAGATTGAGACATTGACCGAATCGGGCACCGAGTTACCAGAACAGGCCCGCGCTTTGTTTGCTGATGCGTTGCCAAAGGCTCGCACATTGCCACTGGATCTTGCGCTGAGTTACTTGGCAGAGGATGTGATTCCCGGCACTACCGAAGGTGTCAAATCAGAACCACCAAAACTCTTTTTCTCCCAGGGCTCGGCAGTGTTGGTGCTTCTGCATGGCGATCCGGTCTGGGTCGACGTGGGCGATAGCGGGCTGCAATTTGCTGCCAATACCAACTGGCCACTATTCAAGAGCGCAGGCGGCGCGCTGTATTTGAACAATGATGACACCTGGCTCACCGCCAAAGACCTGCAGTCAGGCTGGGGCTGGGCCGATACGCTGGATGCCGAGTTGAATAATTTACCCGCCAACGGCGACTGGAAATCTTCTCGGAAGGCGGCAGCCGAGTGGCAACGCAAGCCAAAGTTTCCGCCACCTCGAGTGTTCGTTTCGACTAAACCTGCCGAGCTGTTACTACTGGTCGGCGAGCCTCAGTTCGAACAGCTCGGCGACACGGGAATTGCCTATGTCACCAATACTGACTCGGAATTGTTTCGCTACCGAGACATCTGGTACTACGTGGTTTCCGGTCGCTGGTTCAGCACCAGAGGTCTGGAAGGAGATTGGTCTACGGTGACGGAGTTGCCAGAGGCATTTACCCAGATTTCAGCAGACGGGCCCAAGGGTGACATTCTGGCCCTAGTACCGGGTGCGCCGGAAGCGAAAATGGCGGCGCTGGAAACACAGATTCCGAAGAAAACAACTGTTGCCATCGGCACTGAGCTGCCAGAAGAGGTGACGTACGCGGGCGAGCCGAAATTTGTTCCCATAGAAGGTACCGCTGTGAGCTATGCGGTAAATACCGCTGAAGACATTTTGCTGTATGACGGTAAGTACTATCTTGTTTACTCCGGCGTTTGGTACACCGCACCTAGCCCTGTCGGGCCCTGGAAGCTCGCAACGAACGTCCCACAAGCGATCTATAATATTCCCGCCAGCTCACCGATGTACCACACAACTCACGTACACGTTTACGACTATAACGACAGCAAGACCCATGTGACCTACGGTTACACCTCCGGCTACAGCAACGTCTATCTATACTATGGCGTACCCGTATATGGTTCCGGCTGGTACTACCCGCCGTATTACGGCTACTACTACGGTTACCCCTACTACTATCACTACCCCTATACCTACGGCTCCGGATCCTATTACAACCCTCGGACCGGTTCGTATGGCAGCGTTTCAAGAGCCTATGGTCCT
Source organism: Pseudomonadales bacterium (assembly GCA_051027215.1). Taxonomy (GTDB): domain Bacteria; phylum Pseudomonadota; class Gammaproteobacteria; order Pseudomonadales; family Azotimanducaceae; genus CALHVX01. Next base: position 11,658 of record JBPCXR010000286.1, read on the forward strand.
TACGGTGGGTGGGGATACGCGTCTTCTTACAACCCCAATACCGGCAGGTACGCCCGGGTGGAAACTGCCTGGGACTACAATGACTGGTATGCCGCAGGCGAAGCCTATAATCCCCGTACAGGTCGCTACTACGAAACCAACCGTCACTACGATGCCGACGACGGCGACTGGAAAATCGAATCGAAGTTGAACACCGAACGCGGCGACGTAGCCATCAAACGCCACTTCGACGACGACTCGGGCAAGCTGCAGATCGCCACAGATCGCGGTGGCGCGGGCACGTTTACTCGCCGGGCCAGCGATGGCGGCTGGGATACCTCCGGTAAGTTCACTACCGGCGACGGTCGCACGATCAGCA
>JBPCXR010000287.1:0-3356 GCA_051027215.1 Pseudomonadales bacterium
AACTTCGCCGAATTGCTTGCCGAACACCTGGGCGGCGTGCCTGCAGAGGCCTACCCGTACCTACTCTCACAGTTGGAGCGCACCGCGGCTGATCGATATCGTCAGTGGGCCGAGGAGGTGCCGAGCCATCGCGATGGACTTTTGCAGTGCGCGGCGCAGGAGGATGAGATTGCCGATCGTGTAGAGGCGATGTTTCCGCCCTCCGCTGAACATCGTGCGTTGGTGGGTGAGATCATTCCCAAAGCGAAAGCCACCTACTACTCAGCTTTCGAGCCCTATACGCCGGTTGAGCAGATGACGATTCAAGCGAATGCGGAACGTCAGGGCGCAGCTGCTTGGCAGACTTTGAAGGCAGCTTATCCAGATCGAGCCGATGAGCTAGATCAGCTGTCGCAGATTGAGCTGTCTAGCGCTGAGTATCTGGATGGTGCACTCGGGCAGATGGCCTAACGCACCTTAGGCTTTTTCTTCGGCCCACAGCGGCGAGGCGCCCTTTAGCAACCGATCCATTTTAATCATGCGCGCGATTTCTGTGCCGGTGGCGGCATCCGTTAGTGAATGCGCGTGCCAGATAATCTCAGTCTTTGGGCTCTCCGATAGTGCCAGCGCTCGGCCAGTAACCTGGTAGTCTCGTTCTGCCACCACTGGACCGTCCGTGTACTGAATCTCCACCGCGCCAAAGAGCCCGACAAATGCTCCGCGTATCGGCGCAACCAGGGGCTCAGCTGCGCGCAGCAGATGCACCAGAGCCGCCATTGGCACAACCTGACCACCATAGAGAGAGGCATCGGTGTAGCAGGGCATTGGCTCCGTGATCACTGCCAGGCGCGCGGCCACTTCTGCAGCAGTGGCCCGACTCGGCACCGGGTCACTATCTTGATTCAGGACCACATCAGCGAACATGCGAATGTCGCTGGCAGGCCTTACTGCGGTTACCCGTTGCTTCACTTCGGATCTCGGATCGTCGCCAAGGCCCGCGGTCCCTGCCATGATCCGCTCGCCCGACTCGTTTTCCATCCAGACTTCTGCTTTGCACTCGTTAATGGGTCGGAGCAAACAACGAACCGGCTCGCGGTGTTGCGTAGCCTGTAGGAAGTAGAGGGACAATGAGCCCCGTTGCCACCAGTCTTCGCCGAAGTGCTGCACTAGCAGCGGTGGGAACTGCTCCATGTGGATGGAGCCCGCGACGGTGCCACCGGCAAAGCCCAGGCCTGAGGCAGTGTCGTCATCGTGAATGCCGCCCTTTTCATCGGCGGAGGAGTTTACTGGCTCGCGCCAACGGCCGGCAACGGTAGCGTCTTCTTGCTGCTGACTCATCGGAGTTCTCCTGGTGTGTCGCGGATCAGTATAAGTGGGCGTTATTCAACGCAACAAATGCAGAAAATGCAGGTGTTTTTCATACTGTTCCAAGAGGTCGTGCAGCACTTGCTCCTGGGACCAGTTCATGACGTCGTAGTGCTGGCTGCCTTCGTTCAGATGAACCTCGGCGCGGTAGTAGTGGTCCGCGCCCGCCTGCCCGGATAGTGCCTCGTTGGGCGATTCATGCCGCCGGCTGACCACCTCGTAGCGAAAATCCAGTTCATCGCCGTGCCAGACTTCCAGCGATACTCCAGCCGCCGCATCCCGCGCGGTGACGATGGCTTTCATGTCATTGCGCTTAAGCTCTGCGGCAAACTTTTCCAAGGCCGGTCGGGCGACAGTGTTTATGAAGTCCTGTACTGCCGATTGCGCGGGATAGCGCAGCAGGTTTTGCAGGCGCGACTGCCAGTCGCGAGCTGCCGGACCACCACTGATTGCGACATGGCTGAGGGAAGACTCCAGGCGCTTGGCGTGATCGATTGCCAGTGCTCGGACAAAGCCCCACATCGACAGCAGAATAACCAGTGAGAAAGGCAGCGCACTGGCGATGGCCGCCGTTTGCAGCGCCGACAGCCCCCCTGCCAGCAGCAGCACCAAAGCGCTAATGCCGATCATGACCATCCAGTAGATGCGGCGCACGGTCGGTGTGTCGTCGCGACCGCCCGATGACAGCATGTTCAGCACCATGGCCCCAGAATCGGCGGAAGTGATGAAGAACACCATGACCATGATGATGGCGAGCCCGGACAGCAACCCGCTGAGTGGGTAGTACTCGAAGAACTTGAACAGCGCAACCGATTCGTCTTCCTGCACCGCCGCGGCCAGCGCGTCAGCGCCGCCGGTTAGAATAAGATCGATGGCCGAGTTGCCGAATACGGTCATCCACAACAAAGTAAACAGCACCGGGCCCAACACCACGCCGAAGACAAACTCTCGCAGTGTGCGGCCACGAGAAATGCGCGCGATAAACAAGCCAACGAACGGCGCCCAGCTGATCCACCAGCCCCAGTAAAAGATTGTCCAGCCACCGAGCCACTCGGTGGGCTCGTAGGCATAGAGGTTGAACGTCTTGCCCACGAGCCCAGAGATGTACTCGCCCGTATTCTGCAAAAACATCTGTAGCAGGTGCACCTTGGGCCCCAGAATCAGTATGCCTAGCAGCAGGAGCACGGCCAGTATGATGTTCAGCTCCGACAAGCGCTTAATGCCGGCATCGAGCCCCAGCACCACTGAACAGGTGGCAAGCAGCGTAGTCAGCACGATCAGTCCCAACTGCACGCTTAGGCCCTTAGGCACGCCGAATAGATAATTCAACCCAGCGTTGATCTGCTCCACCCCAAAGCCCAGGCTTGTTGCCACACCGAAGGTGGTGCTCAAGATGGCAAACACGTCCACCGCTGTGCCGAGTGGACCGTAGATGCGATCGCCGATCAGCGGATAGAGCGCTGAGCGTAGGGTTAGCGGCAGCCGGTGGCGGAAGCTGAAGTACGCCAGGATCACCGCCACAATGGCGTAGATGGCCCAGGCATGCAGGCCCCAGTGAAAGAACGTTAGCGTCATCGCCTCTCGGGCCGCAGCTACCGTGCCGGCTGGGCCGTTGGGCGGGACCAGAAAATGCATGACGGGTTCTGCCACGCCGAAGAACATCAGGCCAATGCCCATGCCGGCGGCAAACAGCATAGAGAACCAGGACAACAGCGAGTAATCCGGCTCGGCATGATCAGGCCCCAGTTTGATTTCGCCATAGCGCGTGAACGCAATAAACAGGGAGCTGAGGAGAATGGCGGCGACCACCAATACGTAAAACCAGCTGCCGTTGGCCACAATGCTGGCTTGTACCTGGCCAAACAGCCCTTCTGCGGCGTTTGGCGCTAGCGCACTGGCACCAATGATCAGCACCAGGAGCGCTGTGGCGGTGAGAAACACCGGACGATCCACTGGCGCTGACTGGTGGTGGTCAGGGTTCTGCTCAGCACTCGTTTGTGGCTTAGTCAATC
>JBPCXR010000288.1:0-3514 GCA_051027215.1 Pseudomonadales bacterium
GTGTAGGCCCAGCCGCCGGAGGCGTTGCGAAGCATCAACCCTTGGGTGCGAAGGAACGCGCCAAGCATTTTGCAGGTGACTTTCCAGCCAATACGCTCAGTACCTTTAGAGACGCCGCCCGTACCGATCGAACGGGTCGCCAAGCCTTCAACCGCCTGACCCCAACCTCGTGAGCCGATACCTAGTGTGGTTCCGCTGTTGGGATCCACCTCCCACCAGGCCGGTTGTTGGCCCGGTGCGAGCTTTTCTGGCGCAACGACCAAACGGCCTGCTTGAATCGCGTGCCGCATTCGCGCAAGTGCCATCGCGGGGAGGGCGGGAGCTGGGCCATCTGCATCAATCACCCGCCACTCGCCAGTCTCGCCTCCGCGATGGGCGAACAAAGCGGAAGTGTTGTTCGAGCCAGCGTCAGAGTCGGACAGCGCGGCTTCCAGCGCCGTGTCCAACACGCCCTGCTGAAGACGGATTCTGCCCGCTGGAATAGAACTGTTGGGGACTACACCGACTTCGTTCGCTACCAGATCGATACCAATTCGCGTCGCTAGATCATCTTCGAGTGTCAAAAGGTAGTGCGTCGACAGGATGTTCGGTGTAGCGAGAAAAGTTGCCGTGCGATGCGGAGCCAAAGCACGCCGAGTTGCAGCGAGTTCGAGCAGATCCACCCCCACCAGAGGCTCTCGATAGAGGTTCAGCAACAAATCCGTTGCATCAGGATCGACCATTAATCGCACGTACGCAGCCAGCTGAGGTCCATTGACTCCCCAAAGCTCCAGTGCGGCCCGTTCGGCTGCCACTGGCGGGAGATCGATTCCGGTGATGAGGATTCTGTGCAAGCCCATCAGTAATCGGCCTCGTTCACCGGCGGTAGCGAGATCCACATCTAGGCGTTTGAGTTCGCCGCCAGCACGACGCGCAGGACCAATTAAATCAAACAGCTCTCGGCGCACCACCTCTGGATTGCGACTTGGTACTTGCAGCTGGTATTCAATCCAACAGGCGGATAGAACCGACCTTGGCTCTTCGTCCTTGTTTGCGCCCATAGTTCCGAGCGCGCGGGTAGCAGACTCTAATTTGCGGGCAACAGCAACGCGGCCAGGGTTTCGCACGAGATCACCGTGGCGATTAAATCCTTGTTGCTGGACCGAGTCGCCGCGGAGGCGGAGCACGGGAAGCCATTCTTCGGTGGTCTGCGCAAGAGAGACAGCTTGCGCTAACGCCCCCTGATCTGCAGCTATAACCTCGAAGTGATACGGCCCGAATTGCAGCTCGAAGTCGTGGTAGATAGCGTCCGCGACTCGCACCTTGTGTTCGAGCGGAATGGCCTCGGTCACCTCTCCTTCCTGCCAGCGCTCAATCACGACGCGGATCATCACTTGGTGAAAAAGTGAACCGGGCAGGTCCTGTGGCTGCAGATAGGCAGCGGGCGCAGGACGCAGTGATGCGAAGTCACCGACCAGCAGTGGGTCGAGGGCTCTCCAGTCGTTTTGGAATTTGGCCTCCACCCACCAATGGTCGGCGATCATGTCAGCGATTGTTTTCGCTTCGGCAGTGTCCGGTAGTTTTGCCAACCGCGCGAGTGCGGAGGCCTGCAGGCTAGCTTCCTTCACGGCCTCGCGCACAGGTGAACTAAAGCGCTCGGGGGCAAAGTTCGGGTCAAGCGCATCCGCGTGCTTCATGCTGAGGACAGCTGCAATTGCTGATGCGGACAGCTGGCCGTGTACCAGGCGGGATTCGTAGCCGGCGGCATCTAATAACTCCGCAAGCAACAGGCTGCGATCCAGACTGTTGCCTTGTCGGTCGAGAAGTACACCCGGGGCGCCTCGCAGCACTCCCTGATAGGGAACCCAACGAGTGTTATTGGATATCCAGTCGACGATGGCTTCGCCTTCATATTTGGCCTGGTCGAGCACTGCTGTGCTGTCGAATCGATCCGGGGCGAGCGTGTCAATGGAAGCGTTAACTTCCTCGTAGGCCTTGCGTATCACTTGCACGATCCGTTCAACCTCAGCTGCGCTGGGTGGCGATTGGGCATCCGCAAACGGAGCTGTTAGGCAGCAAAGCCAGGCAGTTGCTATAACCAGGGCCGATAAACCGTATGACCTATACATTTCCAATCCCTAATCTGCTGCGGGGTTTCAGAGGTGTTCTACATCTCGCAAGCGGAGTTGCTCTTACTCTGATATACGCAGCTAGCGAGCAATATCCGCCACACTACAGCTGATTCAGGCACGACTATGTCGCTGACAACGATGTAGATACACCCGTCAAACCTGGCCAGGCCGTCTGACAATGCCTTGAGATTCCAGCCCCAGTTGATAAGCTTACTTACCCCCCTATTCTCGGAGGACTAGGCACCAGCCGCGACTTACGTGGACGTTGATTTAGGCGGTAGTTATGTTCTGCTCGCCTCCTATGCCGTAATCGCACTGGGGTTCTCCTTCTTTTGTTCAATCGCCGAGGCAGTCATCCTCAGCGTGACCCCCTCATACGTCGCCGCGCAGGAGAGGCAGGGCGACCGGTCAGCCAAGCTCCTCGCACAACTAAAAGCCAATATTGACCGTCCGCTGGCGGCAATTCTCAGCCTTAACACCATTGCCCACACAGTCGGCGCTGTTGGCGTTGGCGCTGAAGCAGCTGCCCTGTGGGGAAGCTGGGGTATCGGTGTTGCCTCGGCCCTGATGACGGTCGCCATACTCGTGGCCTCCGAAATTATTCCAAAAACCATTGGGGCGACGCACTGGCGAGCTTTGGCGCCTGCGACTGCCAAAGCGCTGGCGATCCTCGTTCGCATGCTCGCGCCCTTGGTTTGGCTTTCGGATTACATTACCCGCGCCATTGGGGGCGGTAGAGAAACGGAAGTGGTGACCCGAGAAGAAGTGGCTGCCATGGCAGGGCTGAGCTCCGACAGCGGCGAGATGCCCGACGAAGAAACCCGAGTCGTGAAGAACATGGTCGCGCTCAAGTCCATGGTGGCCCAAGACATCATGACACCGAGAACGGTGATGATTGCGTTCTCCCAGGACATCACCGTTGCTGAGCTGCTGGAAGCCAACGGCAACCTGCCGGTATCACGTCTGCCGGTTTACGATGGGTCCATCGACAAAGTGACTGGCTTTGTTCTCAAATCCGATGTCTTGATGGCGCAAGCGCAAGACAAACACAACACCGTGTTGGAGGAACTACGCCGTGACCTCACCGCCGTTCCCGCGTCCACTTCGCTTTCGGATCTGTTTCGCATTCTACTGAAGGAACATCAGCATCTTGTTTTGGTTGTGGACGAGTTCGGCGGTACGGACGGGCTGGTGAGCGGTGAGGACTTGATCGAGACGATATTGGGTTTGGAGATTGTCGACGAAGCGGATATGGCGGAAGACATGCAGCGTTTGGCACGTAAGCAATGGGGACATCGGGCGAAGTCGTTGGATGTGAGGAAGGGAGTGGGGTTTCGGAAGATGACGGAATAGTGATGGGGAGCGGACATGGTTAAATGTACCAACCGCTATCTAATCTGACA
>JBPCXR010000289.1:0-6735 GCA_051027215.1 Pseudomonadales bacterium
GTCCGGGCATGGTTGAAACAGACATGTTCTCGGGTTTCGAGGTACATGCTGATGCAGCCGGGCTAACCCTGGACGAACTACGTCAAAGTGCCTCAGCGCGCATCCCCATGGGGCGCTTTCTTGAACCCGAGGAAGTCGCACACATTGCCGTGTATCTGGGCAGCGATGAATCGGCTGGGATGACGGGCCAGACCATAACGATCTCTGGCGGTATGCGCATGGGCTAAGCGCAACGAGCATGGCTCACGTTGCTCTGTTCCCAGCGAGGTGCCAGTATGAATTGATCCGGACAAACTGGAGACTAAATTATGGGCGCAACGTTGATACGTGCCAGTGCGATTCTGCTATTGGTGGCGGGATGTGCAACAACGCCAAGTCCTGAAGAGATTTGTAGCGCCCAATGGATCAAGCCGCGGGTAGACATCGCGGTTGCTGATTTTCGTGATGACATTGAACAAACGATGTCCCGATTGCGTAGCTCCGAGGAGAACGCAACGAAATCTGAAGGCATGGGGTTGCTGCAAGGCGCTGCAGTATTGTTGAGTTTGACCCGGCTCGTGAACAATCTTCAAGACAGTCGGACGTTGGCTGATCTGAATACTCTGAGCCAAACCTGTAACGATCCGGAGCTTGCGATCAATGCGCTAACGGAAGTACTCGAAGAATATGAGGTGCCGCAGCCATTTGTTGATCTGCTCAGAGAGCTGGACGCCTTCCGGCTGTTTGTGGAGGAGTCCGGCACCACTCAAACATAGCCGCAGGTGTGCTTAGCGCACGTTGGTTTGCCCGCCATCTACGGGGATCAACTGTCCGGTGATGAACTTGGAGGCATCGGATGCGAAAAAGACCATGACCGGACCAAGATCTTGGTCAGGATCGCCATACTCTTCACCTAGCGCAATGCTCTGCAGATTGCGCCAATAGCTGGCGGTATTCTCCGCCTCGGTGGCCCTTGCTCGCGCCTCCTGGTACATGGGTGTGGCCATAGCCGGCAGGATAGCATTCACCCGGACCTTGTCTTTACCCCAGGTACCCGCTGCTGTTCGAGTCCATGAATGGACGGCGCCCTTTGCGGTGGAATACGCGGCCGCTGTGGGCTCAGGTCGTTGCCCAGAAATTGAACCAAAGTTGATGATAGAGCCGCCACCCGAAGTCTTCATGTGGTGATACGCGGCTTGATTGGTGAGCATGGTTCCACGCACGTTTACGGCGAACATCAAGTCCCAGTCTTCTACGGAAACATCGCCTGCATCTGATGAGCGTTGAATGGCTGCCGGGTGGGCCAACACATCCAAGCCTCCTAGCTGCTCGACCGCATCGGCGAAGGCGCTTGCTACGCTCTGCTGGTCCGCGACATCGACGTGCAGATACTCGGCTGTACCGTGGCCTTGCTGGCTTGCCGCATTAACGACAGCGAGCCCGGTTTCATCGGTTATATCCATCGCAATCACCTGCGCGCCGGCGTCGACATAGGCTCGAACCGTTGCAGCACCCATACCGCGCGCGGCACCCGTTACGATGATTCGCTTGCCCTTGAGTTCCATTGTGCCCTCCATTGTCTGCAGTCCAGATATTAGCGAACGAAAGTAGCGTTGGGCAGCGATTTGTACGCCATGTTGTACGACTAATCCAAGCGTTGCTCCGAGTCGGCGGCCGCAGTCTCGCCAGATGCAGCTAGCGACAGTTTCCAGTAGTAGTCACTCAGCCACAGCTGTACGCCTAGAACCGAGATGGCAATCAACAATGCAATCAGTGCTGGTATTCCCTGGTTTCCACTCGCCCATAGGTACATGCCGATAAGTTCTAACCCAAACACCACAGCAATAGTTGGGTAGTGGTCGCGTAGCGTGGCTCGCTCCATGCTCGCGAAGTAAACATCGTTGTCTCCATCCAGGCGTGCCCGACGCATGGTTACGTGGCTTACCCAAGCCATGGCCCCGAACACCAGCCCCAGCAGTAGGAACCATTGGCCGAATCGATCAGGACCGAGACTGCCGATCAGGGCAAACTCGATGATGCCAATCAAAAACGGGAAAATGGAGTCGCCCGTTGATGGCACCCAGCGAAAGCGCATCACCAGGGTGCTGTAGATCAGCCAGATCAGTAGGACGCCAAGCAGCGTTGCTAGAATCTGAATCCAGCTTAGAAAGGAGACAAAAGACCAGTGGTAGAGCAATTCCTGCTCTTTCAAGTGAGACCACATGAGCTCCAGGGCCAGCGCCTGCACGATGCTCAGCAGCGTCAACAGTACGGTCGGAAGGTGCTGTTTGGCTCGTCGGCTTAGGTGATTCTGGGGCACAGTCAGCTGGGCCTTCGCGCAATAAGGGAAGGCGAAGCCTATCAAGCTGGGCGTGTGGCTCAAGCAAATCCGCAAGGATCAGCGTTTTGCGGTAACCAACAGAGAGAGAAGGCATCTGCTCGCGGCTGGCACGAAGTCCAACCGCTGCAGATGTGTGCGAGCAAAGACTAGTCTTCGATCTCGATCACTAATGTCTCGGCTTCGTAGCAGCCTTCAACCAGCGGGCCTTCGGCTTCGATTTCCAAAGCAAGATCAGCGTAGACATCGCTGCCCAGGCGTTCTTCGAAAATCGCCAAGTCAAACTCGTCCGATTCGGCGGAATCTGCACCTTCGACGAATTGCATGAAGACTGTTTCGGCGTCAACTCGTACGCAGATCTGCTCCTGGGTTTCGGTCAACAGATTGAATACCTTGTTGTCGGCGTCATAGCTCGCGAAATCGCCTTCCACTTCCATCTCGTCTTCGTCCTCGGCATCGTCGAGTTGAATCAGCAGAGCGATGTGGTCTTCACCTGGCGGCAGAATGGTCCAGGCTTCGAGTTCAGCGCCAACAATGAGTGCGTCGGCGGTCGTGGTCACTTCGTCATCATCCAGCAGTAAGGTTCGGTCTAAAAGGACGACTGCGATTTCTTCGATCCCTTCGTCCTCTTCGTCCAAGAAGAAGACGCCGTCGTCGTTTGGTATGGCTGTCACTGTACCTTCGAGCCGGGTCAGCTCATCGGCGTTACCGAAGGCCAGCACCTGCGCGTTGAACAGCTCGGCATCGGTGAATCTACCGAAAACGGTGACCACCAAGTCGTTGGCAAGTGCACCGATCTCTTGCACTGTGCCAACCTCGTCTACGATCAGAGCAGGATCCGCTAAGTCAACTGCAACACAATCATCTCCGCGCTCGTCGTCGCACAGATCGAATTGGCGGCTACCGGCTTCATGGTTGCGAATCACGCCTTCGAGACGCACCAGGCGTCCGTCCTCTTCGGCTTCAATAACGTCGACGAAGACCACCGGACGGAACCGATACTCGCCGGAACCCGTGCTGGTCACTTTCAGTGATCGATCTAGGTCGACGTCAATCTCTACGATTAGGTCGCTACCGGCGCGAATAGTGAATTCACCCCGAGGGTTCAGGTCTATCTTGCCGTTGGCCGGAAGCGGAGGGCTTTCAGTTCGGGCTACTTCGCCAACATTATCCATTTCCTGTAGGTCCAAATCGGAGATTAGTAAGCGAATTTTGCTGTAGTCGCCGACGGGGACTTCGGTATCGATCAGTAGTTCAGTCAGGTTTTGAAGCTGCAGGAGATCGATTACAACCGGACCTGCTAGTTCAAGGTCTTGCTGCCCATCTTCGCCAATCAGAATGATGTTCTCGACGGTCAGCAGAATCGCGTCGAACTCCTCGTCAGGCGAGTCACCCACTAACAGCGTTAAACCGCCGGTTGCTTGGGCGGTTGGATTGGAGCTACTGCTGCTGCCACCACAACCAGCCACAAGGAAACAGGCCAAAGTGATAAAGAGCCAAGGTCGGTAATTTTTCATCGGAATCTCGTGTCGCTAGAGTCAAGCGTCGTTTGAGGATGTTTAGTGCCTGGAAGGTTCTACAGGTTCGATGCAACGTTTAGTCGCCCCAGATTTTCCACCAAGGCTTCTTGCCTTTGATGCGCTCGCCACCGGCGGCGACTTCCGCATCGTATGCGTCCTTCGCGGCTTTGCGATCGGCATTTTTTGCCTGCATCTGATCAGCCTGGTCGCTGCGCGAACCTTTGGCTTCGTTAACCCGTCGTTGTTTATGAGCCTTGGAGTTCTTGGCTGCCTTCGCAGACTGGGATTCGTGCTTCTCCGCAGCCACTTTCTTGTCAGATTTGCTATGGTGGTCGGATTTGTGATGGTCCGCCAAGGCCGTAGACGAGCCCAACAAGGCAAGCAGGGTAATGCTCAATAGATGTTTGATCATTGAAATTCAATTTGCATGGGTGTCGGAATTTAGCCACGCCGTAACTGCCAACAGTGTGACCCACGTCTAGTGTCATAAATGTCGAGTGTGAAGATGCCCAAACCCAGACCTGCACCCATCCCCCGAGCGATTGTTGGCAATGTTTCGGTGTCCGAACAAGGAGAACGACAGGTAGCCTCGCTGTTCCGAGGGCTGATCGACAGCGGTTACGCATTGAAGCTCGATGGCGCACCACAAGCTGATGCAGAAACGGTTTTACGTTCGGGCTACACGCCAAAATATCTGATTGAACTGTTTGGCACTCGCTTTTTCACCTGCAAGTTGCGGGATGTGGATGGCATAAAGGTGATACCGGCTTACGTGGTGCCAGCTAAGGGTGTGCAGCGCAATCCGGCAATTCACGCCAGAGCGTTTTATAAAGATTCATCTCTCGTGTGGCGCGCCGCCTCCCATTTGATTAATGAGGAAGGGGATCGATGGATTGGAAAAGGCGCAGTAAAGTGGGTTAACAAGCGCGGCGAGCGAGGGTGGTACAGCGCTGAAGAAACCACCAATCTGCCATTTGAGCTACAAGCCGCGCTAGACACCGTTGGCCGCAGCCATGGCCGGCGCGGCAGTGATCATCGAGTACTATCGCTGTTTCTACGCAACGCACCGGCAGGGCGCGTTGAACCTTACTTAGATTTTTCCGGTCCACGTGAGCGCGCTATGGCGCTTCCAGCAAATCGGGTCAACCGAAGGCGGCCAGTGGCCTGGTTTGAAGATGACCATGAGCCCGGTTCCCTGAGATTTGCTGAGGGCTTCGCGCCGGATTTTCGTAAGGTCATCGATGTCTCGGGAGCAGTTAGCCGAATGTACGGCGGCGATATTCAGAAAATCCGGATCGCCTCAGCCAATGAGCTGATTCAGTATCTGTTCGTCGTTGCGCCGAAGCACATCTGGCTCGTGCATGCCCAAACGTTTACTACTGAACTCTCCAGCTATGGGTTGCGGACCGTGGATGTGATGGCTGACGAAGAACTATTCATTCCAGGCTATGAGTTTTTTGACCACGCTGGCGAAGGCGAGGCAGATGATCAGATACCCGCAGGCTTTGCCGGGGAAATCTGCCCTGGTGACCCAGACCGTGCAGACGCGTCCCCATGGAATGATAAGTTGCCAGTGGTTAAGGCTATACGCCGACAACTACGCGATACCGATTGGCCCGTGAAAGCCATGCTTAGGAACCCTGCGAAAAGCTAGCGCCAGTCGAACTAGAGTTTGTAGAAAACGTGGTTTCCAATAGTTACCGTTCGAGTCCGCGGTATACGCCACGGGTTCTTCATGCCTTTACCATGAAAAAACAGCGCGCTGCCTGTGCTGTCTTTGTGTTTGCCCTGGAGCAACTCTGCTGCCAGTAGCCGGGCCGTCGCCCAGTTGTGGGGTTCGGTAGGACGATCCGATTTGCCATCGCAATACCAGGAAAATTGGCAAGGGGGTTTCTCGCCGCCTTGAAACACCACTGCACAGGGTGCGCTCGGGAAACGCTCATGAGCGACGCGGTTCAAGATCACGTGACCAACGGCCAGCATGCCAGCGTTGCCCTCAGCTTTGGCTTCCCAGTACATAGAGAGCGCTAAGCATTGCTGTTCCTCCTTGTTCCACTGCGCAGTGGTTGGCTCCGGGGGGTTCGAGCAGGAAGCCAAGAAGCACAGGATGAGCAGGGAAGCCAGGCGTGCCAAAGCTTATTCCAGTCCCGGTAACTTCAAGTCGTCTTTCACTTGGTCGGGGGGAGGTTGCTTGATTTCCAGCGGCGGGCAACCCTCGGGTTGCGGTTGTAGCGGCTGCTTAGGTATCGGCCCGACAAGTTCCAGAAACACGCCATCGGGATCTATCGCATGCACGATGGCGGTTTCGTCTTCACCGGTACCCGAACAGCAAGGAGCAATTTCCGATAGGAATGGTACCCCTTGACGCTTCAAAATATCGACTGCGCGCATGAGGTCTGGCACGACCAAGGCAATTCGATTAATGCCGATGTGATTGATCGGTGGCGGATACGCAGGCTCCGGGTCGTAGGGACTCAACCATTGCACCAGCCTCAACACGTGCTGATCGCCTCTGGCAAGTGCAATATCGGCACCTTTGATCTCAAAGGTCTGGTCAAGACCATAAGCTTTGGCTTCTTCCAAGGAACCCGTTGTCTGGTGCAATGGTTTGACTTGGGTGTAGCCAAACTTCCGATAAAGCTCTAGAGATTTTTCCAGATCGCTAACGTTTATACCGATGTAAGGCATGGCGGTAATATGGGTTTTCGCCGCAGGATCCCCGTGAGGTGGCGCGGTTTCCATTAGCTTGTAGAGCACACCGTCTGGATCTCGGAAGAAGACAAACTGATCACCTGGTATGCCGTATGGCTCTGAAAGAAATTCGACGCCTTGAGTTTTCAGGTATGCAACGTCGCTGGCGAGGTTAGTGGTGAGCAAAGCGGCATAAGCCATACCCAG
>JBPCXR010000290.1:0-9263 GCA_051027215.1 Pseudomonadales bacterium
AGTTTCTAGATACCCCAACTCGGGTCATCGTCGAACTCGTGCCGGAGAAGTGGATCACCTACGACGGTACGAAGGTCGCCTCCCACGTTTCCGGTCAGTGGTTCCCTGAAGATCCTTGGATCGAAGAGCTGCCGCCTCCGCCCGCGTGGATGGCTAATCAGTAGTCCCCTTGCTCCAGGGTGGTATTTTTCGATCAGCAAGAAAACTGATACCGAAACCTGCACAAATTGTGATCCAGGTGGAACCTTGCTTTCCTGACCCTAAAGAATCGGCGCTGCAACCCGATAAAGAGAGGAGTCAAGGAATGATCCATGCCAGCAAGGGATCCTACGGAGCCGATGCCGCCACCCGAACAACAGCGGATGGGGGCCACATCGGACGAGCTTCTGTTTCGGGATTACTACCGAGATAGAAACCTGCCCGTTACCCGGACCGGGCTGGCATTTGCGGTCCTGCTAATCAGCGCCGTCTGCGCGCTCGATTACAACTCCATGGACCAGGCGCACGGCGAAAAAGTCGTGCCATTGCGGTTGGGCCTGATGCTTGCACCGATGCTCATCGCGCTCATTATCTCGTGGATCAGCGCCTGGCGGCGTTATGTCAGCATGGCTGTGACCGCGGCAGGTTTTCTGTGTGGAATCGGCACGTTTTCAGACAGTTTTGTTTCTGCCCTCATGGATCAGCCGGTCGTGCTCTGGGGCAACATCTTTTTCACCTTTTACGTATATCTGGTACTGGGTCTGTCTTTTCGCGCCAGCGTTATTGCCGCTTCGCCCATATTGCTGATCTCCGTCGGGTTTGGCGCTGTTTACGACACGCCGATTCACAAGATCGCCTACGTCGTTTTTTCGCAGATGATTGGTATGTACACCAGCTATCGCCTGGAACAGGACGCCCGGGAGATCTATCACAACACGCTCGAGCTTGAGGCCATCAGCCGTACCGACGTACTGACCTCCATTGCCAACCGACGGCACTTTGATGAGTTCGCGGCTCGCGCCTGGCGTCAGGCCTACAGAGACAGAAAGAGCATCGGCCTGCTGCTCGTGGACATCGACTACTTTAAATTCTTCAACGACACTCAGGGCCACCAGGCAGGTGATGAGTGTATTCGTACCATCGGCAAGGAACTCGCTTTTGCTGCTAATCGACCACTGGACCTCGTAGCCCGCTACGGCGGCGAGGAGTTCGCGGTCATTCTGTACGATCCCAGCGCCGATTACCTCGCGAGCATCGGTGAGACTCTCCGAACCCGGATAAAGGATCTCAACATCTCGCACGCGGCCTCTGAAGTGAGCGACCGGGTGACGGTCAGCGTGGGGGCAGGGCGCTTTCATCCCGACGGTAAAATGATGTTGCAACCCGCTATGGAGCGAGTGGACAGTGCCCTCTACGCCGCGAAAGCACAGGGCCGCGATCGCGTGGTCCTAACTCCCGAGGACGTGGCACCGCACTGGGAATCGAGTGTTGTAGGGTCCGAGTAGTGGGGTCGGAGTAACCCCATCACTTGCCGTTTTGATCTGGCCGTTCGGCTGGCGTAGATTAGGCTAGTACCCACGTTAGCCGCACAACAAAGTTGAGAAAAGGCGATGGATGTATCTACGGATATCGATCTCATGAGCGAAGAAGAGCTGAGAGATCCTTCGATAACAGCCGCCAAACTGCTTGGCAGTGAGCGCGCGTATCTTTATGAAAAGTACAACCCGCCCTTCTTCGTGTTTTCCCGCTACGAAGACGTCAACAGTGCGCTGTTAGATGCAGAAACATACACTGAGGGTTCCGGCAACGGGCCTAACATCCAGCCGCCGCTCGGCATATTGTCTGATGCTCCGCATCACACCTTTATTCGAAACCTCATTCAGAAAGACTTCCTGGCAAAGCAAATCAGTGACTTGCAACCTCGATTAGAAGAGATCGTGACAGAGTTGTTGGACGCCGTGGACGGACAATCCAGCTGGGATATTCATGACGATCTGTCCTTTCCGCTGCCCGTCATCATCATCTGCGAAATCTTGGGCATACCCACCGACGACATCGCCAAGTTCAAGCGATGGGCCGATGCATCGGTTGCCAATATGTGCGCCGAAGACCCGGCTGAGTACGCGGATCAACTTGCCGAGATGGCCACCTACCTTCTGCAGCAAATTCAAACAAAGCGAGCTGCAGGAACTTCGAACGACCTGTTATCTATCATTGCGCTGGCAAAACAGGATGGCGGCTATCTATCTGATGAAGAGTCTGTGGCGTTGGCACAGCAGATCTTTGTCGCTGGAAACGAGACGACCACCTCGTTGATTTCGAACCTGGTTTGGAGGTTGCTAACGATCGATGATCTCTGGGATGAGTTTTGTCGAGGAGAGATTGACGTAGACAGTGCGATCACGGAGAGCTTGCGCTTCGATCCGCCCCTGCTGGGCCTCTTTAAGACGACGTCTCGGGACTTGAATATAGATGGCGTCAGAGTCCCTGCCCAAAGTAAGATCATGATGCACTACGGCGCGGCAAACAGAGATCCACAGGTGTTCCCGGAACCGAACAAGTTCGATGTTCATCGCACTGGGAAGAAGATGTTGAGCTTCAGCGTGGGCTTGCACGTTTGTATCGGTAGAGAACTGGCAAAGTTAGAGGCGAGGGTGGCGCTAACCGCACTGCGAGAGCGCTATCCGAAACTTCGTTTGCTTAATGAAGGCGAGCGGGTGGGGCCGTTCCTATTCTGGGGGCGAGCAAAGTTGCCGGTCACTCACCGCTAGATCGGACTCGATCGCTGCCGCTCATGTTTCAAGTTCAGCCAGAAGCCCATCGATGATTTGCGTTCTTCGATCTAGGTCGGGTCCGTCGTACTGCTGCAGGGCACCGCGCCTTTCACTCTTGAGCTGTTCGATCAGCTTCTGCGCACCGCCGCGGGTAGAGCGGAGCGATGCGTTGTCTGTGGCGCACTTACTAATCCGGCGACTCGACCGCTCATCTACGTGATATTCGAGCAAACGGGGAACGGTATAGGCCTCATCGAACAGATTGAAGGCCATAGATTGGGTGATCGAACAAACTCTATCGGCGATTGCGCTGCGATCACTGTTGCTCATTGAGCTAATACTCGATTCGTAAACCATGCGCCCTTTGTAGTCGAGGGACAATTTTACAACATCGTTCGCACTATCTTCACCCTGCGACTCACTGCTCTGCCGATCTTCAGATGCTGCATTGGAAACAGCTCGAATAGTTAGGCGATACGGCGACACCAGGGCGGACGAGACTTCGAAATAACTCAGCAAGTCCTGTACACGCCGGGTGTTGGTGCTTCCTGCCGAGCCCGTCGTGGGTTTGGATTCCCCCATGCTGTGTTCGAATAACACTTCGGTTTCTAAGCCAAATCCCAATATGTCTTGACCGGCGACCTCGAAGATCAGCGCGTTGAGCTGATGCTTTGCCTTGCGCAGTTCGAGTTCTGCGGATGCCTCATCGTCAAATTCATCGAGTGAAACCTGCTGGTCTATTTGCTCTCGAAAGTCCAAGAGCGCTGCGAGCTTGCGTTCGGCGTGTGCCTCGCGCTGTGATAGCTGTACGCGAGTGAACAACGCAGCATCCCGTTCTTTAGAGGGTAAGAAGCGATCGATGAAGCGTTCTACCTCAGCGCGATCGGTGGTATTTACCGCAGCCCAAGCACGTTGGGAATGTGCCGCGTAGCGCTCCTTAGCGATCGGCGATATGCGCTCGTCCTCCGGTAGAGCCAATACAGCCTGCCAGGCTTCCGGCGTGTCTAACTTTTCTGCTTGCTGATAAGCACGCTGTGTTTCAGAAACACAACCGCTGCACAGCAGCGCCAGTGCGATAATCGAACCGAGGCGATATTTCATAACAATGGGGCTCTAGGCAGATAACAAGTTATCCAGTGTTGGTAGGATTAACGGGCGTAGTTTACCAAACATGCATTGCCGAACGTAGGCGTGTGCTACCGTCAGGCGACCTCATTCCTAAGTTGAGCAGATGGCGTACTATGGTGACTCGATTGCGAACACCGATAGGAGCGAAAATGACCGAACAGTTCAACTATGACGATGTCAGTCACTATACACTCGACGATCCTGATATTCGGGCCCTCATCGAAGCTCAGAACGAGTGCACGTTCATGTGGAGCACTAAGGAAGGCTGGCCTGTGGGCGTGATCATGTCTTATGTGTTCAAGGACGATTGCTTCTGGCTCAGCGTATCGTCGTTGCGTGTGCGGGTTCAGGCAGTCGAACGGGATCCGCGCGCGTCTATCTCAATCACCAGCAAAGGCAGCTCACTGCCCATTGGCCTGAGTCTCACCTACAAAGGCCTGTGCCAGGTACACAGCGATCATGACACCATTGACTGGTTCCTGCCCGCACTCGCCAAACGGCTGCGGCGGGGGGAGGAGGCGCAGCAGATTTTTGTCGAGCTCAACAACACCGCCAATCGCCGAGTGATCCAGTTCACCCCGACTAAGACAATTGGCTTTGATGGTCGCAAGATGGGTAAGGCAACCATGGATGCAGTGGGCGCCGATGTTCTAGGAACTCGGCGCGAGTCGTGATCGAGTGTTAGCTCTCGACTGCAGCTGATCAATCTGGCAGCGTGAAGGCGATCAGGTGATCGCTCGGTTTTTGCCCGTAGGCAGCCATGCCGTAGTGCCCACCAGCGGTAATCACCACATATTGCTTTTGATCTTTGCCGGCACGATAGGTCATGGGGGTCGCGTGCCCCCCGGTTGGCAATGCCGCTTTCCACAGCTCCTCTCCGCTTTCGGTGTTAAAAGCTCGTAGATATTGATCGGTGCTCGAGGCGATAAACGTCAGTCCGGAGGCGGTTACGGTGGCACCGCCGATATTTGGTGGGCCTGCCATGAGTGATACGGGCCAGGGCGCAATGTGTTTTAGCGTGCCCAGGGGTGTTTCCCAGATTTTCTCGCCCTTGTTGAGATCCACGGCGACCAACGTGCCCCAAGGCGGTTCGCTGCAGGGCGCACCAAACGGGGAAAGAATGGGCGTTACCTCCACGCAGTAAGGCGTGCCTAGCTGCGGCGAGGCACCAGCGTTGGCCTGGCATTCCTCGCGCGGTGTCAGCTTTAGCACTGCGGGCAGCAACCGCGTGTTGAGCACGGCGATGTTGCGTTTTGGGTCAACGGCGGGCGTGCCCCAATTGTTTCCCCCGAAATCGCTAGGGTAAAACATCGATCCTTGGACCGAAGGCGGGGTAAAAATTCCTTCGTTGCGCAAGCTCTCGATCTGCTCGCGGCAGGCGCCTTTGTCCCAGAAAGTAAAGCCCCATGCATCGTCAGGACCAAACCGTGCTGGGTGCAAGGGTTTTGGTTTGGTGGGAAAAGGCTGAGTGGGCGATAGGTACTCTCCGGCTACTTCACCCGCTTGGGGCACAGGGCGTTCCTCTATCGGGAACAACGGTTCGCCGGTTTCACGGTTGAACAGAAACAGATGGCCCATTTTGGTGGGCTGCGCTAAGGCCGGAATTTTCTCTCCGTCACGTTCGAACTCAAACAACGTCGGTTGCGCGGGCGTGTCGTAATCCCAGATATCGTGGTGCACGAGTTGATAGTGCCACACCACCTCACCAGTGCTGCCATTCAGCGCGACCACCGAGCTGGAATAGTAGTCGAGGTCATCGCGCTGGCCACCGTAAAAGTCTGTACCCGTGTTACCCGTAGGCAAGAAAACCAGATTGCGTGCTTCGTCTACGGAAATTATCGACCAGACATTGGTACTGCCGCGTTGGTAGATCGGTTGGCCGTCTGCGTCCACCTCGGCTTTTTGCCCGGGTGGAATCGGGTCCCAATGCCATACCAGCTCGCCGCTGCGGGTGTCGAAGGCGCGCACCACGCCGCTCGGCACGTCGTCTTGTAACCGGTCCAGAATTGTGGACCCCATGATCAACGTATTGCCGAGCACGGCCGGCGGCGAAATCGCGGAGTGTTCGAACTCCGCATGCTCTCCGAGGCCGGCCTTGAGATTCACCGTGCCATTTTGGCCAAAGTCCTTGCAAGGTTCGCCTGTGGCGCCATCTACGGCTAGCAGGCGCCCGTCCATGGTGCCCATGAATATGCGGTGCGCACAAATGCCGTTCGCATTTGCCGTGCCTTGCCAGCTGCTCACTCCGCGGCAGTTTTTTATGACTTCGTTTTGGAAGTCCACTTTCGGATCGAAACTCCACAGCTCCGCCCCTGATTGTGGATCAAGTGCAAACATGCGGTTGAATGCAGAGCATCCGTAGAGGGTGCCGTTGACTAGCAGTGGTGTGAGTTGCCAGCCGCTACCTAAGTCTGGCAGTTGCCAGCCGCTGCCGGGTTCAGACTGCTCATCGCCGCGAGGGTAGAGGTCGGTACCCTCGCCAGGCATCAGCAGGTGACCGGATCGATACTCCCAGGCCTTTTGCAGTTGTGCCACGTTCTCTGGCGTTATCTGGGTTGCGGCAGAATAGTGCCCGCCGCCATCCGCGCCGCCATAGTTCGGCCAGTCGGCGGTTGGACCAGCGTAGTCGATGTTGAGATCGCCGCTGTCGCAGGCGATCAGGAATGCCGTGGTGCTGGCTAGGAGGAGATTACGCATGAAGTGCCCCATCGCTCAAGTTTTCGCTCGCTGGTATGTCTTGATTAGTACGAGGCTGATCTGAGTGCGCAAACTGAGTCCCATCGCTGTACACCCGCATGCCACAAACTATTCCGAACCGTCTGCAACTTCAAATACCAGCAGTGCGTTGCCGGGCATCTTCAGCGCAAAGCCGTACCCGGAATTCACAATCAATTGACCGTTGTGGGCAACGGGCGCTGAGCCACCTCCGAAAGAGCCGCCCATTGCTTTGCCGCCACCGATGGCATCGAATTCGATGGCAGTATCGTAGTCCCAGAGGATTTTGCCCGTTGCGGCGTCGAACATGCGCAGGTGCCCATCGATGCTGCCGGCGATCACCAGTTCCGGCGTGGCGGTAATGGCGCCTGCGTATCCGGGGTTGCAGAACTTTTGCTCAGCGCGACAAATGTTTTCCGAAGGTGCTTGCCACAAATACTCGCCGGTCTTCAGGTCGAGGGCATACAGACCGGGTCGGGCGGGTTCATCGTATTCTCTGCCATCAGGTGTGTCGCTAATGGGGACGAATACCCGATCGCCCTGTACAGCCATGCCGAAGTACACACCAGCATGTACGCCGCCACGTCCAACCTTTCTCTGCCAGATACGTTTGCCTGTGTTGGGATCGATGGCATGCACTACCCCGGACTTCTGCCCCGCGATAATGTAGTCACGCCCTGCGCTGTCTGTAGCAAGGATTGTTCCGGCGCCAAAGTCGA
Organism: Pseudomonadales bacterium; assembly: GCA_051027215.1. Taxonomy (GTDB): domain Bacteria; phylum Pseudomonadota; class Gammaproteobacteria; order Pseudomonadales; family Azotimanducaceae; genus CALHVX01. The sequence continues at coordinate 7,316 of JBPCXR010000290.1, forward strand.
AATCAGGGCCGTCTTCTTGCGGACAGTTAGCGCCCTTGGTGAGGCCACAGGCCACATTCCAGGCATCGCCCGCAGTTGCCTGGAAGATCCAGTTCGTTTTGCCGCTATCCAGATCAAAGGCAATGATCGCGTCACTCTCGCCACTGGCCGGTGAAGAGTAGTTTTCTCCCGTACCAATGGTCAGCTGGTTGCGCGCTACGTCAATGGCCGGGGTATTCCAAATGGGTGCACCGGATGGGCCGTAGTTTTGTGTGCCCTTGGCGTTTACCTGTTGGGGTTTTGGCTCCTCAGGAATAGTGAACGCCTGCCACATTTGCTCACCAGTGTTCGCCTCGTAGGCAACAACGGAGCCGCGAAAGTTACAGCATTCGTAATCTGCTTCGGCAGCGGGCACCACTTCCAGCGAGGAAACCGGCACGTACAGCACACCATTATGTAGTGCGGGCGTTGCGGTGAGCGTGGTGTTGGGATGTTCGTCAGGTCGAGCCCGCCACTGCAGCGTACCGGCGGCGGCATCCAGCGCGTAAACGTTGCCAATGAGATCGAGGAAGTAGAGCAGTGGCTTAGCTGAGGTGTCGCCGGCGTCCCATGGGCTGACGACAATTCCGGTGCGGACTTCTGATGATGCATCAAAGGTCCAGCGAGTGCAGCCCGTCTCGCGGTCAAAGGCATACACGGTGCCGCCGTGGCTGCCGACGTAAACAGCGCCTCCTGCCAGTGCCGGCTGGGAGCGTGCCCGGAGAGCGCCGGGATAGGCGAAGGCCCATTTGAGGCGCAGCGACTGGATGTTGCGTTTGTTCAGCCCGGCCGTTTTGGTTGCAACGCTATGGGTGCTGGCTGGGTCGAGCCCCCAACCGGAGAAGACGGGTGGTTCAGCATAGTCGAACCTGGCAGCGTCGCCTTCGCAGCGAACGGGTTCGGCGTTAGCTTGGGCAAGATTAATTTTGCGCTTGGCAAGAAACTCCGAGACCGCAATTTTGTCGTCATCACTCAACGCGCTTGCCTGGGTCTGCATGATGCCACTGGTCATGGCGCGATAGATGGATTCGGGTGACATCAATACCAGCATTGCTCGTTGGGGAGCCCGGTTGAGGCCCTGCTCGTGGCACGCCGCGCAGGCCTCGGCGTAAACCCTACCGCCCTGACTGTTGGTGTTGACCAAGCCGAAATCGGCGTTCAGCTCTTCTTCACTCGGGTTGGCTGGGTTAACGGCTGCGGGTTCGGACGCCGCCTGCACGCCTGGGTCAGTTGGGAGCTCAGTGCATGCTGCGAGCGCTAAGTTGGCCACGAAAAGCATTATTGCAGTGGGACGGTGCTTCATTTCCAGTTCGCCGATAGGGAAAAGCCCATGTTAGGCACAGAGCAGATTCCTGTCACCGTTCGCGTGGTCTTTTGCGGTTGGCCCTCGACGCGCCCGTCAGCACTCAACGAAGCCAATGACGCCGCCTTGTGAGTCCTTGGCCACAAGAGCAGATTGACCTCGTGCTTGGGTTGTTTCAATGATGCTGCCAGTACCGCTTTCGATTGCAGATGCCGTCGTCGATATGTCGCCCACGCCGATGAAATAAACCCAGGTATCGGTATCAACCCAAGAGGGTTTGGCTCCCATGTCGCCCACCTTTGCGCCGGAGCTGTCATGAATCGCTCTTGTTTGATCCGCCTTCTCGGACGCATGCCAGCCCAATAGCGTTTCGTAAAATATGGTAGAGGCGTTGTTGTCCGCTGAATACAGTCGCTGCCAGACGATTTCATTTTCGCGGGAAGACGGAGGCACAGTGAACGAATCCGATGGATCGTACGCTGCGAGGACTGCACCTCCCGCGTCAGTAAAGACAAAGCTCGTTCCCATTCTAGATTTTGTAGGCATAGTGAATATTTGGCCGCCTAGGGCGGGAACGGTTTCTGCCGCCACTTCTAGATCAGTGTGAACGTAACCCGTCCAATACGG